>NZ_SMYJ01000049.1:0-54829 GCF_009720285.1 Bradyrhizobium sp. BR2003 | reverse complement strand
TGCAACATCTGACGCGAATGCCCCGGCCCGACCGCAAGGAGTCTGACCGGACGGGATAGTGCGCCTGCGCGCCAGGCATGAGCCGACCCCAAGCCCTTCCGGTCATGCGGGAGGGCTTTTTGATTGTCCGATTTGATTGCGTCGGAATTTCTCTTGGGGTCGGCATCACCGAACGCGAAAGACCTTAGCCCATGACCAAATTTCTCATCACCAGTGCGCTGCCTTACGTCAACGGCGTCAAGCATCTCGGCAATCTCATCGGCTCGCTGCTGCCCGCCGACGTCCACGCCCGCTTCCGGCGGCAGACCGGCTGCGACGTGCTATTCATCTGCGCGACCGACGAGCACGGCACGCCGGCCGAGCTCGGCGCCATCGAGGCCGGACAGGATGTCCGCGCGTTCTGCGACGCGCAGCACGCCGTTCAGGCCGACATCTACCGGCGCTTCGGCCTGTCCTTCGATCATTTCGGCCGCACTAGCGCGCCGCACAACCATGCGCTGACGCAGCACTTCTATCGCCGGCTCGACGACGCCGGGCTGATCGAGGCTCGCACCTCGCGACAGGTGTTCTCGCCGGCCGACCGGCGCTTCCTGCCCGACCGCTACGTGCTCGGCACCTGCCCGCATTGCGGCGAGGCTGGCGCGCGCGGCGACCAATGCGACCATTGCGGCACGCTGCTCGACCCGCCGGACCTCATTGATCCCCGCTCGGCGCTGTCAGGCGACCGTGCGCTCGAGATCCGCGAGAGCCGTCATCTGTTTCTGCGGCAGTCGCGACTGGTCGAGAGGATCGGCGCATGGATCGACAGCCGCAAAGGATGGTCACCCTTCGTGGTGTCGACCGCGAAGGGCTGGCTCAATGCGGAGCTGCGCGACCGCTGCATCACGCGCGATCTTGCTTGGGGCATCGCGGTGCCGCGCGAAGGCTTCGAGGGCAAGGTGTTCTATGTCTGGTTCGATGCGCCGATCGGCTACATCGCAGCGACGCAGGAATGGGCCGACGCCGCGCCGGGCCGCGACTGGCGGCAATGGTGGTGGCAGGCCGACGATGTCTGCTACATCCAGTTTCTCGGCAAGGACAACATCCCGTTCCACACCGTGAGCTTTCCGGCGACGCTGATCGGCTCCGGCGAACCGTGGAAGACCGCCGATGTGATCAAGGGATTCCATTGGCTGAACTACGAAGGCGGCAAGTTCTCGACCAGCCGAAAGCGCGGCGTCTTCACCGATGCAGCGCTCACGGAATTGCCGGCCGATCTCTGGCGCTGGTGGCTGATCGCCAACGCGCCCGAAAGCGCCGACACCGATTTTGGCGTCGCCAGGTTCGTTGCCGACGTGAACAAGGATCTCGCCGACATCTTCGGCAATCTCGCCAATCGCATCATCAGTTTCGCCCATCACGCCTTCGACGGCCGCTTTCCCGAAGGCGGCGTACCCGATGATGCCGAGCGACAGCTGGCGCACGGTCTGGAGCAGCGCATCGTGACGCTGCACCGCCACCACACCGCACTGGAGTTTCGCGCAGCGGCGGCAACGACCCGCGCGATCTGGGACACCGCGAATGCTTACCTGCAACACGCGGCACCCTGGTCCGCCATCAAGTCCGATCCTGAACGCGCGGCGGTCATCACCCGCGTCGGGCTCAATCTTGTCGCGCTGAGTGCGACGCTGGCGTGGAGCATCGCGCCCCACCTCGCGGCGCGCGTGCTCGGCACGCTCGGTCAGAGCGATGCCGTGCCGCGCTGGCCCAATGGCCCACTCCTCCCGCTGCTGGATCGCGGCACGGGCACGCCGGTCGCAAGGCTCGGCCCGCTGGTCGAGAAAATCACGCCTGAGAGAGCCGGCCAGCTCACGGCGCGGTTCGGGGCTTAATGGCGTTTCGCTTCGGTGGAAAAGGCGGTATGCCATCCGCCAATCCTCTCCACTGACCAGGGACCAGCCATGCCAAACCTGCCCGCGCAAATGACCGTCGTCGCCATCAGCAAGCCGGGTGGCCCTGAGGTGCTGGTGCCGGAGACCCGCGCGGTGCCGGTGCCGAAGGCCGGCGAGATCTTGGTCAAGGTCGCGGCCGCCGGCGTCAATCGTCCTGACGTCGCGCAGCGCTCCGGCTCCTATCCGCCGCCGCCCGGCGCCAGCGACCTGCCCGGCCTCGAGATCGCGGGCGAAGTGGTCGCGCTCGGCGAAGGCGCAAAGCACAAGATCGGCGACAAGGTGATGTCGCTGGTCGCCGGCGGCGGCTACGCGCAATATTGCATCGCGCAGGACGCGCAGGCGATGACCGTGCCGCCCTCGCTGTCGATGCAGGAAGCCGGCGCGATTCCGGAAACGCTGATGACCGTGTGGCACAACGTGTTCGAGCGCGGCGCGCTCAAGGCTGGCGAAACGCTGCTGATTCATGGCGGCTCGTCGGGCATCGGCACGATGGCGATCCAGCTTGCCAAGGCGTTCGGCGCCAAGGTGATCGTCACCGTCGGCTCGCAGGACAAGGCCGATGCCTGCCTCAAGCTCGGCGCCGATCACGCGGTCAACTACAAGACCGAGGATTTCGTCGAAGCGGTGAAGAAGGCCACCGGCGGCAACGGCGCCGATGTCATCCTCGACATGGTGGGCGGCGACTATATCGACCGGAACTACGACGCCGCCGCGGTCGAGGGCCGCATCGTCCAGATCGCGTTCCTGTCGGGAACACCGAAGGCGACGGCCAATTTTGCCAAGCTGATGGTCAAGCGGCTGCATCACACCGGCTCGACCCTGCGCCCCCGTAGTAATGCGGACAAGGCGGCGATGGTCGCGGCGATCGAGGCAAAGGCGCTGCCCTTGCTGCGCGAAGGCCGCGTCAAACCGCTGATGGACAGCACATTCCCGCTGGAAAAGGCCGCCGACGCGCATCGGCGCATGGAGACCAGCGAACATATTGGCAAAATTGTGTTGGTGGTTTAACCCTCGCGACCGAAGCAGGGGCGGAAACCCTTTGATTCCCTTCGCTTTCGTGTCATTTATCGCGCCACCGCCGGGCCGGTCGCCGGGCCCGGTCAGTTTGTCGATCGCGGAGTACTGACATTGCGTCTGATCAGGTGCCTTGCGCTGCTCGCGCTGGGCCTCATGATGTTTGCCGCCGCGCCTGCCGCGTATGCGATCGACGCGGTCAGCGTGCGCAGCGATGCGCCGGCGATCGATCTGACGGCGGTTCTCGACCATCAGCGCAGTGAAACCGACCGCATCCAGGTCTCCACCGCCCCCGGAACCGACGGCATCGTGCGCCGCATCGAGGTTCGCGCCCGCGAAGGCGGCCAGAACTGGGTCGTGTTCGCGCTCGCCAACAACACCGACGATCAGCTCGACCGCCTGATCGTCGCGCCGCACTACCGCATCGTGTCGTCCGGCCTGTTGTGGCCCGACCTCGGCCTGTCGCGCATCGCCACCATCACGCCGTCGGTCGGCGATCGTCCCGAGCGGCAGGAGAGTCCGACCGCCGACGTGTTCCGCATCACGCTCGATCCCGGCGCCGTCGTCACCTATGTCGCGGAACTGCGCACCGACAAGCTGCCGCAGCTCTATCTGTGGGAACCCGACGCCTACAAGGACAAGGTCAACTCGTTCACGCTGTACCAGGGCATCGTGATCGGCATCTCGGGCCTGCTCGCGCTCGTGCTCACGATCTTGTTTGTGGTCAAGGGCAGCATCATGTTCCCGGCCGCCGCGGCGCTGGCATGGGCGGTGCTGGTCTATATCGGCGTCGACTTCGGCTTCTGGGGCAAGGTGCTCGACATGTCGAACAACGCCGAGCGCGTCTGGCGCGCGGCGGGCGAGGCGATCCTCGCGGCGACACTGCTGGTGTTCCTGTTCGCCTATCTCAATCTCAGTCGCTGGCACGTCCGCTACTCGCACATCACGATCGGCTGGCTGGTCTTCCTCGGCTCGCTGGTCGCGCTGGCGCTGTTCGATCCCGCGGTCGCCTCCGGCATCGCGCGCATGTCGCTGGTGATGATCGCCTTCGCCGGCTTCGCGCTGATCGTCTATCTCTCGACCCACGGCTTCGACCGCGCGGTGCTGTTGATCCCGACCTGGTTCCTGCTGGTGGTCTGGGTGGTCGCGGCCGGCATGACGGTCGCAGGCTCCGTCACCAACGACATCGTCGGTCCGGCGCTGCTCGGCGGCCTGGTGCTGATCGTGATGCTGATCGGTTTCACGGTGATGCAGCACGCCTTTGCCGGCGGCGGCGCCACCACCGGCGTCGTCTCCGACGTCGAGCGCCGTGCGCTGGCGCTGACCGGCTCGGGCGACCTGATCTGGGACTGGGACGTCTCCGCCGACAAGGTGTTCACCAGCCCCGAGACCGAGGCCCTGCTCGGCCTCAAGCGCGGCACGCTGGAGGGCCCGGCGGCGAAATGGCTCGAGGTGCTGCACCCGCTCGACCAGGACCGCTTCCGCGCCGCGCTGGACAGCGTGCTCGACCAGCGCCGCGGCCGCCTGGTGCAGGATTTCCGGCTGCGCACGCCCGACGGCCACTTCATGTGGTTCGCGCTGAAGGCGCGGCCGGTGGTCGGCTCCGACGGCGAGGTCTCGCGCGTGGTCGGCACCCTGACCGACGTCACCGAGTTCAAGAACTCCGAAGAGCGGATGCTTCATGACTCCGTGCACGACAATCTGACCGGCCTGCCGAACCGCCGGCTGTTCATGGACCGCCTCGGCGCGGTGGCGAATCTCGCCAAGACCATGCCGAACCTGCGGCCGACCTTGATGGTGATCGATCTCGACCGCTTCAAGCAGGTCAACGATTCCGTCGGCATTGCGGTCGGCGATTCCATTTTGCTGACGCTGGCACGGCGGCTGACCCGCATCCTCAAGCCGCAGGACACGCTGGCCCGCATGGCCGGCGACCAGTTCGGCCTGATCCTGCTGTCGGAACAGGACCCGGCGCGGATCACCAATTTCGCCGAGACCATCCGCAAGACCATCCGCGCCCCGATCGCGTTCAACGACCGCGAGATCTTCCTGACCGCCTCGATCGGGCTTGCGCTGTCCGACCCGGCGGCGCCGCTGACCGACGAGATCATCAAGGACGCCGAGCTTGCGATGTATCATTCCAAGCGGATCGGCGGCGACCGCATCGATGTCTACAAGCCGGCGATGCGGGCGCGGAAGACCGACCGCCTGACGCTGGAGAGCGACCTGCGCCGCGCCATCGAGCGGCAGGAGATCACGATCCTGTACCAGCCGATCGTGCGGCTGGAGGATCGGGCGATCGCCGGCTTCGAGGCGCTGGCGCGCTGGGACCATCCCAAGCTCGGCCGGATGTCGCCGTCGGAGTTCATCAACGTCGCCGAGGAGACCGGCCTGATCGTCGATCTCGGCATGTTCGTGATGGACCAGACCGCGCGCCAGCTCGCTGTGTGGCAGCGCGCGATGCGCTCGCGCGAGCCGATCTTCGCGTCGGTCAACGTGTCGTCGCGGCAGCTGCTGCGCCACGATCTGATCCACGACATCCGCACCGTGCTGTCGCGCTCCTCGGTGGCGCGCGGCACGCTGAAGCTGGAGCTGACGGAATCGCTGGTCATGGAGAACCCGGAGCACGCCGCCCAGATGCTGGCACGGATCCGCGAGCTCGGCACCGGGCTGTCGCTCGACGATTTCGGTACCGGCCACTCCTCGCTGTCCTATCTGCAGCGCTTCCCGTTCGACACGATCAAGATCGACCAATCCTTCGTCCGCACCACGAGCCGCGGCACCCGCCCGGTGATCCTGAAATCGATCATCGCGCTGGCGCACGATCTCGGCATGGAAGTGGTCGCGGAAGGCGCCGAGACGGATTCGGACGCCGTCGAGCTCTACCAGCTCGGCTGCGAATACGCGCAGGGCTTTGCCTTCGGCGAGCCGATGGACGCGGATGCGGCGACCCGGCTGCTCACCGAGGAACGGCTGGAAGCCGCGAGCTAACTCTTGTCGTCCCGGCCTTGAGCCGGACCCATACGCCGCGGCCCATCCATGACGGGCTGGGGCCAGTTGCCTTCGTAACAACAATGCCCTGTGGTTATGGGTCCCGGCGTTCGCCGGGAGGACGGTTGGGCATGCGCTTGAACTTGACGCTCTTGCCGTCGGCCTGACGGGTGGCGATATAGCCGCCTTCGAGGCAGGCCTCGCGTTGCGGCATCTTCTCCTGCGGGCTGCGCAACGTCTCCCACCACGACGCCCGATGCGCGGCGCGCGGCAGCGCCGCGTCGATGATCGCCTCGATCTCCTCGAAGGTCAGCACGAATTCGGGCAGATGCTGCTTCTTCAGATAATCCCGCAATGCGTCGTAGTCGCTCACAACGTCCTCGATGACAAAAGTCCGGCAACCACCCGTTAACCCATTCGGCGGCCGCTGTCGCCATTTAAGGCGACAACAAGATTTCCCGTTGCATGACGGCGCATTGGAGCGGGACATGCCATTTCGACGGGGAAATGACGCAAGGAGGCGCTGGCGGCTATCGGCAAAGCTGCTGATCGCGGCGTCGGTTGCGACCGTCCTCGGCTTCTCCGCGATCTGCGCCGGCGTGATGTTCGACATGCGCCGCGGCGAGGAGGAACTGGCCCGCCGCACTCTGGAGAATCTGGCATCGGGTATCGAGGCCGACATCAGCCGCAACATCGAGCTCTACGACCTGTCGCTGCGCGCGGTCGCCAGCAATCTCGAGATGCCGGAAATCCGCAATATCAGCAAGGAGCTGCGCCAGCTGATCCTGTTCGATCACGCCGCGACCGCAAAACATTTCGGCGCGATCCAGGTCTTCGACACCAGGGGCAATTTGACCATCGACGCGGCGAGCCTCGATCCGCGGCCGGAGAACCGCAGCGACGAGGAGTATTTCACGATCCAGCGCGACAATCCCGACGCCGGCCTTTACGTCAGCCGGCCGATGCTGCATCGCGGCGCCTACGCCATCGTGCTGAGCCGGCGCATCGTCGGCGAGGACGGCCGCTTCCTCGGCGTCGTGGTCGGCTCGATCCGCTTCAGCTATTTCCACGATCTGTTCGGGCGGCTGAGCCTCATGCCGGGCGACACTATCACCGTGCTGCGCAACGACCGCACCATCATCATGCGGACGCCGTTCGATCTCGACGTGATCGGCAAGAACCTCGCGGAGCAGCTGGACTGGAAGGCCGAGAACCTGAAGGTGGGCGGCGCCTTCTCCGGCAAGGGCCCGGTCGACGACACGCCGCGGCTCTATGTCAGGCGCAGCAGCACCGGTCCGCTTTACGTGGTGGTCGGCAAGCCGCTCGAAGCCGTCTTCAACCTCTGGCGCACCGAGGCCATTCGCATCGGCGCGATCATGGCGTTTCTGATCCTGTTCGTGCTCAGCGCAACGCTGGTGCTCGCCCGCGAGATCGTCCGCCGCGCCGACGCCGAGGACAAGCTCGAGGAGATGGCGACCACCGACGCCCTCACCGGCCTGAAGAACCGGCGCAAGTTCGACGGCGAGATCGAGCGCGAATGGCGCCGTGCCGGCCGCTACGGCCAGCCGGTCGCGCTATTGATGATCGATGCCGATCATTTCAAGGCCTACAACGACACCTATGGGCATCAGGCCGGCGACCAGGTGCTGGTCGGGATCGCGATCTGCATTTCGGATGCGGTACGCCGCGCCGGCGATTGCCCGGCGCGCTTCGGCGGCGAGGAATTCGCCGTGCTGCTGCCCAACATGACCGCGCTCGAGGCCTTCAATCTGGCCGAGACCATCCGCAACAAGGTCCAGCAATGGTGCGCGGGCGAGCTGATCACGACAGTCAGCATCGGCGTCGCCAGCATGCGGCCGACCGCGGGCCAGCAATGGTCCGACCTGATCGAGGCCGCCGACAGGGCGCTCTACGCTGCCAAGGCCAACGGCCGCAACCAGTCGGTGCTCGCAACCGTGCCGAAGATCGCGCTGGTGGCGTGAGGGCCAAGCGGCGGCAAGATACCTGGCTTCACACGCAATCAGTTAGACGCGGAGCCCCCCACATCGACGTCCCGGCGAAGGCCGGACCCATAACCACCGCATGTGATTGTGAACGGGATTGTGGCCCCAGCGCGTGTAACAATGGGCATTTGGGGTAATGGGTCCCGGCCTTCGCCGGGAGAACGCTGAGTTTGTTGCGAGGTCGAAACTCATACGTCGGCATTCTGAACGCTGCGCCGGCGCCGCCTCAGTCGCGGCGCTTCTTCTTCGGCTTCTTGCCGAACTTCGGTTTCGCCGACACATCCGGCCACGGTGTGACGCCGCCCTGGCCCGACTTGCCCGGATGCTTCCTTTTCTTCCCGAACCGTGGCTCGTCGCCGGATTTCGGCTTGAAGCCTTTTCCGTCCCGATCGGATCGGAACGAGTCCCTGGATTCCTTCTTTGAAGCGTATTCGTGACGTGAACCGCTCGCGGCTTCGCTCGAAAACGCTCTGGCCCCGCGGTCCGGCTTGCCGCCCCGCCTTGCTGCCCCCTCGTCGGCGCGCGGCGCGCTGTATCCGCCGTCGTCATTGTCGCGCCACGGCTTGCGCGCCGGCTTCTCGCGCGCCTCGCCCTGCGGTGCGCCCGCCAGCGGCTCGATGCGGATGCTGTCTTCCTTGTCCGGGCGCTTGATCTTGACCGCGAAGGAATCCGCGACCCGCGCGGCGATCTCGAACTCGGTGGTCGTGTCCATGATCTTGATCGCGCCGATGTCGCGCTTGTCGATGCCACCACGGCGGCAGATCATCGGCAGCAGCCAGCGGGCTTCGGCATTCTTCCGGCGTCCGATCGCGGCGCGGAACCAGACGGTCGCCTCCTCCATGCCATGACGCGCGGAGGACTTGCCGGTCTTCGATCGCGGCCCGGCGGCACGATCATCGCGGCGCGAGGCGCGCTCGCCGCGGCGATCGTCGCGGTCCCGGCCCCGTCCCTCGCCGGGATCGAGAATGTCTTCGGGCGCAGGCAGCCGCGCGCGATAGAGTCGGGCGAGCGCTGAAGCAATCGCCTCGGGCGAGCGTTCGGCGAGCAAGGCCTGCGCCAGTGCCAGATCGTCGGATGTCGCCGCCTCGGAGAACACCGCATCCTGCAGCAGGCGATCATGGTCGAGCTTGCGTATCTCCTCCGCCTGCGGCGCGGAGCCCCACACCACATCGATGCCGGCGAGATCGAGCAGCAATTCGGCGCGCCGCCGCCGTGCCGGCGGCACCAGCAGGATGCTGACGCCCTTGCGGCCGGCGCGGCCGGTGCGGCCCGAGCGATGCTGCATGACCTCGGGATCTTTCGGCAAATCCGCGTGAATGACGAGATCGAGGCTCGGCAGATCGATGCCGCGCGCCGCGACGTCGGTCGCGACGCAAACCCGCGACCGTCCGTCGCGCAACGCCTGCAGCGCCTGGGTCCGCTCGTTCTGGGTCATTTCGCCCGATAGCGCGGCGACGGAGAACCCGCGCTCGAGCAGCGCCGCCTGCAAATGCCTGACGGCCTCACGGGTGTTGCAAAACACCAGCGCGCTCGGCGCCTCATGGAAACGCAGCACGTTGACGACGGCGTGCTCGACATCGTCGGCGGCCACCCGGATGGCGCGATACTCGATATCGGCATGGCCGCCTTCGTCACCCGCGACCTCGATCCGGAACGCCTGCTCCTGATACTGCTTGGCGAGCGCGACGATGCCGCGCGGGAACGTCGCCGAGAACAGCAAGGTGCGACGGGTGTCCGGCGTGGTCTCGAGGATGAATTCCATATCCTCGCGGAAACCGAGATTGAGCATTTCATCGGCCTCGTCGAGCACCACGACCTTGAGTCCCGAAATGTCGAGACGGCCGCGCCGCAAGTGGTCGCACAACCGGCCGGGCGTCCCGACCACGATGTGGGCGCCCTCGGCAAGCTCGCGCTGCTCGCGGCGCGGATCCATGCCGCCGACGCAGGAGACGACGCGGGCATCGGCATGCTCGTAGAGCCACGCAAGCTCGCGCTGAACCTGCAGGGCGAGCTCGCGGGTCGGCGCGACGATCAGGGCCAGCGGGGCGGCAGCCGGCTCGAACCGCTCGGCGCCGTCGAGCAGGTCCCTTGCCATGGCCAAGCCGTAGGCAACGGTCTTGCCCGAGCCGGTCTGGGCCGAAACGAGGAGATCACGGTCGACGGCGTCGTCCGCGAGCACGGCGAGCTGGACAGGGGTAGGTTGATCGTAGTTGCGCTCGGCCAAGGCGCGGGCGAGCGGCGAACTTGTGGTCGGGAACGGCACGAGATGGGAAACCTTGATTGGTCCGGGCGCAGAACGTCGAGCGGGACGACCTGGAGCTGCGTACCCGGCAAGCGGCACAACGGCATGACGATTTGGGGTGCTTTACGCCAAGAAGCGCCAAATCGCCATGCCCCATCGCAGAAAAGCTGGGGCGCGGATCAGGCGGGCTGCCCGATCGGGGCCGTAGGGCCGGTCAGCGCGATGGCGCGTGACGGCTTGAGAGGTCAAGAGGGAGCGACAGCGGGACGAGCGCCGTTGCGGCACTCCTCTTGACGCGGCATCACTTTGCCTTGAGTGCCTTCTCGTGGCTCTCGAGCGCCGCTGCCATCAGCTTCGGCAATTGCGCGGCATAGACCTCGATGAAGGTGGCATCGCCGCAGGCCTCCGGATCGCGCGCCGCCTGCTCGGCGATGCGCGCGGCCCTGGCCTCGCATTTCGCGAACATGTGCCAGAACCAGTCGGCATTCTTCCCGAGTGCCGGCTTGTTCTTCTTGATGACGGCGGCACCGACCGCGCTCATCGCGCTGAC
Source organism: Bradyrhizobium sp. BR2003 (assembly GCF_009720285.1). Taxonomy (NCBI): domain Bacteria; kingdom Pseudomonadati; phylum Pseudomonadota; class Alphaproteobacteria; order Hyphomicrobiales; family Nitrobacteraceae; genus Bradyrhizobium; species Bradyrhizobium sp. BR2003. The sequence goes on along the minus strand of NZ_SMYJ01000049.1, from coordinate 44,098 downwards.
GACGCCGGCGCCCAGCGTGCTGATGGCGCGCGCGTTAAGGATGTCCTCGCGCCCTTGCGTAGTGGCGTTGGTCGCGGTCGCTCGTCCCTTGGCCGGCATGTTGTGAGCTCCTTCGATCCCTGCGGCGGATGCAGCATCGGCCGCGGAAGTTGAGGAAGGCTCAAGGGGCATGGTTGAAAACCGCTATGGATTTCATTCCGGTTTTATGCACTTCCGAACGATCGGTCCTGGAGGGGAGTTTGCCTTCTCCTCCGCCGCGAGAATCCGTCAGGTGCCGTTACCCTTTGGCGCCGTGGCTTTTGCTGATCTCAGCCCCTGTCCTTCATCCGGCTGCGGTGCGCGGCCTGCTTGGCGCGGTTGCCGCAGATCGCCATGCTGCACCATCGGCGCGCACGCGCCCGCGTGTGATCGGCAAACATCAGCGTGCACGCCGGGCCCTCGCACGCCTTGATGTCGGAGAAGCTTTCCTCGCAGACGACCCGGGCCATCGCTTCCCCGATCGGCAACAGCAATGTTTCGGCCGAGCGCCAGTGCCGCGTCCGCTCCAGCGCGAAACCGTCATCGCCGTCCTTTTGGCGATGCGCCACGAGCTTGCTGAACGCCTGATCGCTTTCCAGCAGCCGGTTCAGCGGCTCGAGCTCCCTGAGCGCCCGCGGCGTCAGCGGCCGGCCCATATGCTTGCGGACGAAGCCGCGGAACCATTCGCGCAAATCGCGGGCCTGGCCGGCGACGTTGTCGAGCTCGCCAGGCGTCGCGCGCGCTTTGAGCTCGCCGAGCACATCGGGCGGCACCAGCTGCGCCTGCGCAAGCCAGCGCAACAGGCCGTCGCCATCGGCGATCCAGTCCAGCGGCGTATCGACCGGCGTCGCGATCGAATTGATGAAATCGAGACCCAGGCTGTCTGCGATGAACATCGCGGGCGGATGGGATTGCACAGTGACGCCCTCCTGGCGGCTTTCTGACGGCTTCCTCAGCTACGGAAATAGTAACCTGATAAAATCCATTTGACAAGTTACGCACCATCGACCATAAGCGCAGTAACCTATCAAATAGCCTTTTTGGGGTTACTGCCGAAACCGGCCTGAGACGAGGGAACGGACAATGTCGAACGAGAATGTCAGCGTGGTGCTTGCGCATGGCGCGTGGGCCGATGGCTCGAGCTGGGCGCGGGTGATCACGGCGCTCGACGCCGAGGGCATTGCGGCGGTGGGGGCGCCGCTGCCCCTTACTTCGCTCGCCGACGACGTCGCCGCGCTGAACCGCACGCTGGACCGCGTCGCGGGCCCGGTGGTGCTGGTTGGCCATGCCTATGCCGGCGCCGTGATTGCCGGGACCCGCTCGCCGCGCGTCAAGGCACTGGTCTATGTCGCGGCGCTGGCGCCGGACGAAGGCGAGACGGTCGCCGACGTCTTCTACCGGCTGCCGCCGCATCCGTTCGCTCCGAAGCTTGCGCCCGACGCCAATGGTCTGATCTGGCTGCCGGAGTCCGCTTTCGCAGCGGCCTTCGCGCAGGGCGCACGGTCCGAGGATCTCGCGGTGCTCGCCGCCGTGCAGCGGCCGATCTCGCCGGCCTGCATCACCGTGCCGGTCGGCCGCCCGCTCTGGAAGGACGTCCCGAGCTGGTTCCTAGTTGCCGAGGACGACCGGATGATCGCGCCCGGGACACAGCGCAGCATGGCGGCGCGGATGCAGGCGACCGTGCGCTCACATCCCGTCGATCACACCCCGATCGTCACCGCGCCGAAGCTCGTCACCGACATCATCCGGGAGGCGGTCGAGAGCGTTACAGAGCACTGACCTCTTCCCACGATTTCGGACAGGAGAGCTGCCATGCAGGAGAAACGTCTCTCGGCCGACCGGCTCGGTGCGTTTTCCGACGCGGTGATCGCCGTCATCATCACGGTGATGGTGCTGGAGCTGAAGCCGCCGGAGGGCTCGCGGTTCGCCGACCTGCTGCCGCTGTGGCCGACCGCGATCAGCTACGCCGCGAGCTACCTGTTCATCGCGGTGATCTGGGTCAATCATCACCATCTGCTGCATCTGGTACGGCAGCCGACGCCGCTATTGATCTGGCTGAACTTCGTGCATCTGTTCGCGGTCTCGCTGCTGCCGTTTGCCACCGCATGGGTCGCGCGATCGCACATGGCCGCCGCGCCGGTGGTGGTCTATGCGGTGATCTTCCTCCTGGTCGACCTCGCCTATCTGGCCTTCGAGCGCGCGGTGCTGGCACAAGCCGACCAGAGCGCGATCTCTGAGCGCGTGCGAACATGGACGCAGCGCCGCACGCTGCTCGCGCTGCTGGTGTTCGCGGCCGGCGCCGCCATCGCCCCGCTCATGCCGCTGCTGGGCTTTGCCACCGTGTGCTGCGCCCTGCTGCTCTATCTGCGTCCCGAAGCGATCAGCGGGCTCGCCAAGCAAATCAAATCCTAAGTCCCAGAACTCGCCACATCACAATCACAGGGAGTGACAGATGTCTCAGGTCAAATACCGCACCGCCAATGTCGATGGCTTCAACATCTTCTATCGCGAAGCCGGTTCGCCCGGCGCGCCAAAGCTGCTGCTGCTGCACGGCTTCCCGAGCGCGGGCCACATGTTCCGCGAACTGATCCCGCAACTCGCGGACAAGTTCCACATCGTGGCGCCGGATCTGCCCGGCTTCGGCCAATCGGACATGCCGCCGCGCGACAGGTTCAACTACACCTTCGAGCGCATCGCCGGCGTCATCGATCGCTTTACCGAGGTGATCGACTTCGATCGCTTCGCGGTCTATGTGTTCGATTATGGCGCGCCGACCGGCTTCCGCCTGGCGGTCAAGCATCCGGAGCGGATCACGGCGATCATCTCGCAGAACGGCAACGCCTATGAGGAAGGCCTCAGCGACGGCTGGACTCCGATCAAGGCCTATTGGCAGGATCCTTCGCCGGCGAACCGCGACGCGCTGCGCGCCTTCCTGACGCCGGACACCACGCGCTGGCAGTACACCCACGGCACCTCGGATCCGCAAACGGTGTCGCCGGACGGCCAGAACCTCGACAATTACTACATGGCGCGACCCGGCGCTCACGACGTGCAGCTCGATCTGTTCGGCGACTACAAGAGCAACGTCGCGCTCTACCCCACCTTCCAGACTTACTTCCGCACCCACCAGCCGCCGTTCCTCGCGGTGTGGGGCAAGAACGATCCGTTCTTCCTGCCGCCGGGTGCCGAGGCGTTCAAGCGCGACAACCCGAAGGCGCTCGTCAAATTCTTCGACACCGGCCACTTCGCGCTGGAGACGCATGCCGCCGAGATCGCGCTAAGCATCCGCGAGTTCCTGAGCCGCTGACGTCGCACCGCGAAGGCCGAGGAACTCTTGCCCCAGCTGGATCGTTGGAAAGCGGATGCAATAACTCAGGAGGAAACGCGCATGAGAAACCTGTTATTGGCCGGTGCATTGGCGGTTGCCGGTTTCGCTGTCGCCACGCCGATCTCCATCACGCCCGCGTCAGCTCAAGTTGCCGTCGATACTCCGCTCGGCGGCGTGAGGGTGGGCCCCGAGCCGCGCTACTACCGAGACTACGATCGACCCGCTTATCGCGCCTACGGATACGATCGCGGATATCGTGGATGCCGCACCGTTACGATCGAGCGTGACGACGGCTCGGTCCGCAGGGTCCGCCGCTGCGACTAGCAGAACCGGACTGACAAGATCGCCCCCGACGCTCACAGGGGCGTCGAGCCGGCCCTCGCAATCAAGGAAGCGGGAGCCATCCACTCAGGTCGCCGCAGCCGGCGGCCTGCTTCATTTCGCGAATGCGCGCGCTCGCTCGCAGCCTACGCCGCCGTGACGCGCCAGATCACATTGCCGACGTCGTCGGCCACCAGCAGCGAGCCGTCGGGGCCGAGCGCGACGCCGACCGGGCGGCCGTACGACACCTTCTCGTCGGGCGCGAGGAAGCCCGACAGGATGTCGCGCGGCGGCCCTGCGGGACGGCCGTTCGCGAACGGCACGAACACCACCTTGTAGCCCGACAGCGTCGAGCGATTCCACGAGCCGTGCTGGCCGATCACCATGCCGTCGGGGAATCCCGGCAGCGTGCCCTGCGGCATCCAGCACAGCCCGAGCGAGGCGGTATGGCCGCCGAGCGCGTAGTCCGGCTGGATCGCCTTGGCGACCATCGCCGGATCCTGCGGCACGCGATCGTCCACCGTCTTGCCCCAGTAGCAATAGGGCCAGCCATAGAAGCCGCCGTCACGCACCGAGGTCAGATAGTCCGGCGGCGTCTCGTCGCCGAGGCCGTCGCGTTCGTTGACGACGGTCCAGAGCACATTGGTGCTCGGTTCCCACGCGATGCCCACCGGATTGCGCAGGCCGCCGGCGAAGATGCGGCTGGTGCCACCTGCGAGATCGAGCTCGTAGATCGCGGCGCGGCCTTCCTCGACCGCAAAGCCGTTCTCGGCAATGTTGCTGAGCGAGCCGACGCCGGCATAAAGCTTCTTGCCGTCGGCGCTCGGCAGCAGGCTGCGCGTCCAGTGCCCGTCGGGCTTGAAGCTGACGAGCTTGCGTCCTTGCGCGGTGATGCGATCGGCGCCGGCAACATAGGGAAACGCCACCACGCCGTCGGTGTTGCCGACATAGAAGGTGTCGCCGACCAGCGCCATGCCGAACGGCTGGCTCAATCCCTCCATGAAGGCACTGCTGCTTTCGGCGACGCCGTCGCCATCGCGGTCGCGCAGCAGCGTGATGCGGTTGGCGCTGACGCCGAGCGCTGCGGCGCGCCGCATCGTCGCCTGCATCGCGTAGTGGAAGACGCTGCGCGGGGTGCCAGCGATCTGCGTTGCCTCCGCGATCAGCACGTCGCCGTTGGGCAGCACGTTGATCCAGCGCGGATGATCGAGCCCGGCCGCAAAGGCGTTGACCTTGAGCCCCGGCGCAGCGACCGGCTTCTGGTCCTTGTCCCAGCCCCGCGCCGTCGGCATCTTGAGCGTCGGGATCGCGCCCTGCGGTTTGGCCTGCGGGATCTCTGGCGCGCTGCCCCAGGCGGGCGCGGGCTGCGCGCCCTGCATCCGCCGCCACGCCAAGGCGCCGGCCCCGATCGCCGCGACGACGCGGGCAAAAACTCCAGACGTGCTCATGAACTTCCCCTGTATTTGCGCCGTGTTAGCGCGCCTTGCCATTCCCTTGCCGGCCGGCCGCGGCCCCAGCAGCATTCGCATAATGCCGGCCCTGATGACAGTAGTTATACGATCTTCGCAGCCGCGCACGAATCAGGGAGACTGGCTGCACGCTCCCTTGTCAGGGCGTTTTCCTCCCTGGACCTTGCCCGCCGCAGTGGCGGGCTTCCTTTTACGAACCGCCTTGGTTCTCTCGCAGCACTGCTGCGTGCACCTCGTCCGCTTCCCGTTATAGCCATAGAAGCATAACGATCCGGCGATGGATGCATCCTGCCGGGCAGAGCCGGCATTGCCCGGAGCGCAAGCCCCTTCACAAGAACCTGATCCCACGCTCACACAGATTTGCCTTTGCGGAACGCATGGCAGATCAGGAACGCCGCTCCGTGGCGGTCGTTGGTCGGGACACCAGCAAGGAGAGTGTGAATGCAACGAAAGACCAAGATATTGTCCCTCGCCGCGGCGTCCCTGATCGCAACAACGGCAGGCGCGTTCGCACAAGGCTACTATCCTTACGGGAACCCTGGTCCGAGATATTATGGCGGCCCCCGCTATCAGGCCGTGCAGCCTGATGTGATGTACTCTCCGGCGCAGCCCGGCTGGTATGGTTCGTTCAACGGCACCAACCACCCGACGCCGAGCTCGACCCAGGGCGACGTGGGTCCTGAAGGGAACAACAATGGGACGCTGACCGGCGTCTACAGGCGCTGGTAGCCCACGCGAATTTGAGGCTCGTCGCCCGGCTCGAGCGACGGGCCTTTTTGCTGTTCCGCGTGACGCCAGACTGTTCTACAACGTCAAGGCCGCTACTTCACCATCGCGCCGTAGACGATGTCCTGCACATTCTCGCGATAATATTTGCGCAATTCGCCCGGCGCGCCCCCGGTGAGGAAACAATGAGAAAAACCGTCATTGCCGCGGCTGGGCGATTTGTTATGGTGGCTGCCCGCAGCTCGCAGGATTAGATCACGCCGGCAAGAGCGCCAAGACTTCGCGGCGCGCGGCCGCGTCGCGCAGGTGCATGCCTTCGCGAACAGCGACGGCGGCTCCTAGGAGATCCGCGACGCCGTTGCCGTGATCACCGGCAAGCTCGGCACCGGCTATTGGAAGCGCAGCGCGGAGTGAGGCGGCGCGGCGCGACGGTGCAGCCGCAAGCTTCGCCCTCTCATAAATCCAGTTCACCCGTCGCCGGATAGACCACCGTGCCGTCGCCCTGGACGACGGCGCCTTCGGTGAGACGGGCGGGCTCGAGGCGGCCCTCCCCCATGATGTGGACGACGGTCTCGCCGGACGCGATCAGATAGTCGGCGACGATGCGGCGGTGGCAGCGCCACCACACCGCTTCCGAGCACATCATCGCACAGCGTTGCCGGCGCCCTTCGTCGCGCAGATGCTGGAGCGCCGCATGAAACTGCGGCGACAACGCATAGTCGGCGTAGTTGTGAAAACTCTCGTTGCTCCAGAATCCATTGACGGACGGCGCCACGCTTCGTGCCTTGCCGCGGAGCCCGCCGAGATCGGCCAGATGCTCATACGAGATGCCCGCGGCCTTGAGCGGCTTGGGCAGCGTATCCTTGTTGAACTGCGGATTGGTTCGCGACCGCGGCACCGTTCGGATATCGACGATGCGCTCGATCGTGGTCGCGCTGAGGAGAGCGATGAAATCCTCGAGGCTGCGGGTGGAATGACCGATCGTGAAGAACGGAAGCGCCGCGTCTTTGCTAGGCATGATGCAGCGCGCTGCCCTTATGGGCCGCAACGTGATCGGTCTTGTCGCTCTTGATCTCGTATTGCGGATCGGCCTCCGAGGCACGGTGCATGTGCCCCTTGTAGTCGAAATCGCTGGTGTGAACCGCGATGATGGTACCGGAGACGCGGCCGGCCTCGGAATTCCAGCTGACGTGATCGCCGACCTTGAATTTCCCGGCCATGCTTGACGCCTCCTTCAGGTGCGAAATTGCTCGCACGATACGCCGCCCATCGGCGGCACGGGACCAAAAAAGCCTGCCGGAGCAAACGAGCTCGCAGCCGGCCAAGTTCCGGCCTCGCCTTTGGAATTCAAGCGTCTCCCGGCGCGTTGGACATTTCATGGCCCCTGAGGCACGTAAGTTCAACCAGGATTTCATCCGCAGAAGGACACGTCGGATCGTTGCGATCCGGGGGACGGTGGTCCCCATAGACCGCCACCTGCGACGATCGCGTCCTGGTGAGGATGGTCACGCCGTTTGGCGATCTCGCCAATCAGCGACGGCGGCCACCGCCGTGAAAGCCGCCGCCTCCACGCATGCCGCCAGCGCGCATGCCGCCACCGCCGCGATGAAAGCTACCGACACCAGCGCGCATGCCGCCACCACGGATCGCTGCCGGCCGGCCGCCGCCGACGCGTCCACCGACGCGCGTGCGCGTTACGCTTCTGTGCGAGATCGCAGCGCGATTGCCAGCACCCGTGCGCGCACGTGTGACACTCCTGCTGCTGGTGCGGCGCGATACCGAGGCACCACGATTGCCGGCGCGTTGTGAGACGGCGGTTTTGGCGCGGCCTGCGCCGGCATTCGAGACCTTGCCGCCGGGACCGCCGGTCCGGCTGCGCAGCGCTTCGCGCGCGGCGGGAGTATTACCGCTACCAAAGCGCCTCGCCACGCCGGCATCACGATAGGCAACGCCGCCGCGATGCGCGGGATTGTGGGCCCAATTGTTGGTCCTGATGTTGGTGCGGTTGAACTGGTTGTAACGGTTGACGTTGACATAGACGTTGCGATTCCACCAATTGCAGCCGCCCCAGATCGCGGTACCGACGGCGACAGCGGCGGTAAAGCCGATGACGCCCGCGGCTACGTAGCCCGGCGGATACCAATAGAACGGCTGGTAGTCAGGATAATCCCAGGCCCCGTAGACGACACCGGGATCATAGACCGGGACATAGTACTGGTCGGGATCGACCGGCTCGATCGAGATCGCCTGCTGCATGCCGGCGGGCGCGGTCACACCGGCGGGCGGCGCGCTCTTCGTCACCTTCTGCTGCGGCGTCGACTTGAGATTTCCCGCGGCCTCGGCGCGCTGGCGCAGGGTCTGCACGGCGCTCATCACATCCTGCTCCTGCGCGAGGAAGGCGTCGCCAAGCTGCTGGGTCCAGTCGAGCTTGTCGTTCATCATCTGCAGGACTTGCGGCACCGCCGTGAGGGCCTTGACGCTCGGATCCCATGACTGCTTCTGCATGGCATCTTCGAGCGCCTTGCCGGCGACGGTCTTGTTGTCTTGCGACCAGCGCGCCGCCTCGACGACCTCCAACGGATAGGTTGACGCCATCAGGATTTGCGACAGCAGCGCATCCGGATAGAGCGCGATCGGCGCGACCAGTTGCTCGATCTGTCCCTCAGGAAGTTTTGCCGGAGCTGCTGCCGGCGCCGCGGCCTGGTTCTGCGTCGGCGGCGTGGCCGCTGGGGCCTGGGCGTATGTCGGAAAGGTAATCATCAGTCCGGTGGCCAGCGCGGAGCCAACAAGGGTGAAGCGATACAATTTCGGAAGACGTATCTTCATTATGCTTCCTCGCTTTTCTTATGTCCCGGTTTACTGGAAGCTGAATATCCGTTTCCAGTCGTCCTTCATGCTGACCACGATCCAGCCATTGGCGTTCGCCGCGTCGAGCGCCTTGTCGAGTTTGCCGAACGAGGACTTCCGATCGTATGCATATTCTCGTTCGGCATCGGTGTGATGCACGATCAGGCCAAAGCGTTTCCCCGACGATTGCGTCGCCCATTGCAGCATCTGGAAGTCGCCGTCGGAGTTGCCGAAGGCCGCGATCGGCCGACGCCCGATATGTGAATTGATCCCGACCGGCTTGCCGGGCCCGTCGTCGACGAGATCGATAGCGGGCAAGCGGATCAGCACCGGTCCATCCTTGTCGACCTTGAACTGCGTCTTGATGCTCGATCCCACGACCTGCTCGGGCGGAATGCCGTAGACCCGGTCGCTCCATGGACGCATGAACTCAATGCCGCCACCGGACACGATGAAAGTCTTGAAGCCGCTGGCGCGCAGATGGGCGAGCATTTCCAGCATCGGCTGGTAGACGAGGTCCGTATACGGCCGATTGAATTTCGGGTGACGCGCGCTCGCGATCCAGTCGCCGGCGATTTTTTCGAACTCGGCCGTGGTCATGCCGGCATGCGTTGCCATGACCAGCTCGACCAGGCCCTTCTCGCCAGCCTTGGCGAGGGAAGCGAGGTCGTTGTCGAGCACGGCCTGGAAAGGCTGCTTGCGTCTCCATTCCGGATGCTTGCCGGACAACGCCTTCACCCGATCCAACGCGAATGCGAGCTGGACGTACATCGGCTGCTCGCACCAGAGCGTGCCGTCATTGTCGAATGTCGCTATCCGCTCCGATGCGGGCACGAAGTCCGGCGTCCCCTCCCGGGTCACGGCCGAGACAAAGTCCAGGACGGACTTTTTCGCGCGACCTTCATTCCACGACGGCAGCGGATCTGCCTGCGCCAGCGCACGGCCTGCCAGGGGCGCCGTCGCGGCCGACACCAGCAGGCCTGCCAGGATCGAGCGCCGATCGATCGGAATTTCCTTCATCAGTCCCTTTCCCATTCTGATGCGGAAGCAAAGACCAGAACGGCTCCGGAACTGCGGAGCCGTTCAATGCGCATGGGCTAGTTGCCCGTCGGCAAGCCAATCTGGAAGCCATCCTTGGCGAGTTGATCCCTGAAGAACGAGAAGCGTTCGTATTGTTGAATCGTGACCGGTCCCGCGTAGGTCTCGCTCTGAATCTTCCGTGGAGGATATTTTACATAGGTCTTCATCAGATCCTTGATCGAGTCATTGATCGTGACCATGATCCAGGTGCGCTCGGTGTAGTTATTCATGAAGATGTCGTAGCGCTCCTGTGGGTCCTGCCAGAGATCGAAGACCTGGGGAACGGTCGCCACGTAGGCCTCCGGTCCCTTCCAGCCGAGATTGCTATCAACCGAGAGACCGCCGGTCTTTACGCCGTCATCGCCCCGCAGGTTGAACACTGCCTTGTAATTGCCGACGCGCGCTGCGCCTGGCGTAAGCTCAGACTCGGTGAAAAAGAACCAGCTCTTGCGTTCCGATTTTCCGGATCCGAACAGGATCGGAGACATGTCGATGCTGTCGAAAATGATGGGCTTACCCTCGCGATCGTTCTCCGGCAGCTTCACGCCGGCGAGCTTTGCGAACGTCGCCATGTAATCCAGGCCGCCGACGATGTCGGAATTCTTCGTGCCGGCCTTGATGCCCGGCCCCCATGCGATCGACGGCACGCGGTTGCCGCCTTCGCGGACCGTGCCCTTGGTGCCCCGGAACGGCGTATAGCCGGCATCCGGATAGACGTCCTGCCAGGCGCCGTTGTCGGTCGTCCAGAACACATAGGTGTTCTTGTCGAGCCCGAGCGACCGCACCTTGTCCATGATACGGCCGATGCGCGTATCGTTTTCCACCACGGAGTCAGCGAACTTGCTCTTCGACAGGGATTTACCCTGGAACTCGGGAGCCGGCATATTGGGCTGGTGCACCTTCATGAAATTGATGCTCATGAAGAACGGACCCGAGGACTTGTTGCGGTCCAGATACTCGAGCGAGGCCTTCTCGACGTAGTCGTCGAAGAAGGGAATGCCGACGACGCCCTTGTCCGGCGTGTTGACGTACTGGCCATTGATCTTGAAATCTTCCTTCGCCTTCTCGCCTGCGTTTCCGGACAACGCGCCTTTGGTGACCTTCGTGAACATCGCCCTAAGCTCGGGATCCATGTCGGGAAACCACGTCGGGTCGGCGTAGGTGTAGGCGTTGAGATGATACAGCCCGCAATACTTCATTTCGTCATAGCCCTGCGCGTTCGGTATTGCGAAATCGTCCTCGCCGAGATGCCATTTGCCCGTGAAGAAGGTCTTGTAGCCGCCGGTCTTCAGAACCGAGGCAAGTGTCCATTCTGCTGCAGGAAGCCCGCCACCCTGTCCCTGGAACGCCACTGTCGTCATACCGCTGCGATTTGGAATTCGGCCGGTCTGCACCGCGGCGCGTCCCGGCGTGCAGCTCGGTTGCGCATAGAAAGACATGAACTGCATTCCTTCAGCCGCCAGACGATCGATGCTCGGCGTCGGCATGCCACGATTTTCACCGCCGCCGTAAGGGCCGGAGTCCCCGTAACCAAAATCATCCGACAGGATCAGGATGATGTTCGGCTTTGCTCCACCGGCAGACGATGACGGCTGCGGGGTAGTCGCCTGCGCTTGCGCAGGGCGGACGGGCGCCATGGCCGAGAAGGCGGCAATGGTGGCGAGCGAGCTGGAGGCCGCGAGCAGGTTGCGGCGGCTGACGGTTTCTGTTGCTTTCTTCTCAGTCATCACTTTCTCCCTGGACGTGTGATGCAGCGAAATCCGAGATGGCTGGTTGACGTGTCGATCGGCTCGGCATGGCGCGCTGCCGGTCGATAACGCCGGCAATAGTTCGGCGCGCAGAGATGCGAGCCGCCCTTGATCACCTTGCGCGGTATCCTGCTGAGCAGCAGCGACGGATCGTGGCTGTCATGCTCGGAGCCGCCCCGCGGGTTCTGGGGAATGCAGCAGGCCTTCTTTGCGTCGGCGCGGTGTTTCGGCGCCCACCAGTCGCTGGTCCATTCCCAGACATTGCCGATCATGTCGAACACGCCGTAGCCGTTCGGCGGATAGGTCATCACCGGCGAAGTGCGCGCATGGCCGTCCTCGCACCGGTTCTCGAACGGAAAGTGACCTTGCCACGTATTGGCCTGATGCACGCCACCCGGCGCGAATTCATCGCCCCAGCCATACTCAGCGCCGTCGAGACCGCCGCGCGCAGCAAACTCCCACTCTGCTTCCGTTGGCAAATCCTTGCCGGCCCATCGCGCATAAGCGAGTGCGTCAGCGTGGGTGACATGCACCACGGGATGATCGTCCAGCGACTTGATGTTGCTTTTCGGGCCATAGGGATGCCGCCAATTCGCACCCCTGAGCAGCGTCCACCATTGGCTGTAGTCGCGCATATCGACGGGGTGATCCGGCGGCGTGAAGACGAGCGAGCCGGCGAAGATCAGATGCGGCAGCGCGTCGGGATAGTTCGCTGGATCGGGAGCCACCTCGGCGAACGTCACATGGCCGGTGGCCCGCACGAATTCCTTGAACTGCCGGTTCGTCACCGGTGTTCGATCGATCCAGAAGCCGTCGACGCTCACCGTGTGGCATGGAGCTTCTTCGGGATAATGATGATCCGATCCCATGCGAAACGTGCCGCCGGGAATGAACATGCTGTCGGAGGCGAGGGTTTCGTCCACGTTCGCGACCGTTCTCTGCGCAATATTCACGAACGTTGCCTCCAGCTACGCGCTGTAGCGAATTGCCTGCTTTGTCCGCTCGGTTGCATCCTCGCGCCGATCCTATGTCTGATCGCTCGCAGCATGCACCGTGCCCCGGCAAGCACGCCTGATATCGAAAGGTTGATAAGAATCGTATTGTTCACGCACTGCTCCAGTTATGCTTATGCGAACGCTCCCTCGATCACGGCCGGTTCAGATGAACCAGGGCCTCGGTTTCCAGTTCGGCAACGAGCCTTTCGTAATCCGCGGCCTTCCGACTTCCTTCGCGGTCGCCTTCCTTTGCCGCTTGTTGCCAACGACGAAGCGCTTTCACAGCTTCGTCATAATCTGCGCAAATCGCTCGAAACTGCGCGTCGCGATTGAAGCAGCGCCGAATTTCGAATTCGCGCTGCGGAAAGCGGGTCACAATCGCGCGAAACTCCTCCATGATGAACTCGCTTGTGGCCAACGTGACCTTTGCTGCTGGTTCATTGGGGCTTCAAGGTACGAACATGTTCGTACACGGCACGACGCCCCGTTGGCGCGCTGCTGTCTCGGGCGCGAGGGCTTCAAAGCCCGATGCGACCAGCTGTCGCTGCCATCGGGAACTCATTGTTCTGATGATCGAAAGTTGTCGCATCGGCGCCGGCGGCCTACTTCGCTTACGAGTTGCAACATGGGCTGGGAAGGCCTAGGGTCGATCGACGATTGGGATGCCGGTTGATGACTGATGTACCCTTCGCTCACGATCCCGCCGGCGATTCATCCAAGGTCCCGCCGCGTGGTGAGTCCGCGGTGCCGCCAGCGCATGTAGCGAAAGAGCTGGACCGCATCCTCTCGAGCCCGCATTTCCAGGCGAGCGAAAGGCGGCAGGCTTTCCTTCGTTTCATCGTCGACGAGACGCTTGCAGGCCGCGCTGAAAGCCTGAAAGGCTACACAATTGCGTTGGCCGTATTTCGGCGCGACCATTCTTTCGATCCCCAGGCTGACCCCGTCGTCCGTCTTGAAGCGCGACGATTGCGCCGCGACCTCGATAGCTACTACGTGGATTCGGGCCGGGACGATCCCGTCCGCATCACAATTCCAAAAGGCTCCTATGTGCCCCATTTTGAGTGGCACAAAATGCATATTGCCGACGCTTCACCTCGCGAACCTGCCCTCGAACTCCACGATCGTTCTGCAACTGCTGCTGCTACGCGCGCGAATTGGACGACCAAGCCTGGCATCAGGCGCTATGCGCCCGTCGCTGCCGCGCTGGCAGCGGGCGTGGTGGCCTGGATATGGCTTGCAGCAAGTCCGCCTCCGTCGCCAATGACGCCACGCGAACCCGCGGTTCTCGTGATGCCATTCGAGCCACTAACTCCCGGGGATAACGCGCGGCTCTTCGCCATCGGCATGGGACAGGAACTGACCAGCAACCTGTTTCGATTCGGAGGATTCCGGCTCTACACGTCGCCCCCGAACGGGTCGTCCGCAAAAGGCGACGAAGCGCCCCAACCTGGTCGTCTTCTCGGTACTTCCTATGTCGTCCGTGGAAGCGTTCAAACGAGCGCCGAAGAAGTGCAAGTCACAACGACTGTCTTCAACGCCGAGAATGACCAGATCGTATGGATGCGGACATATGCTCGACCGTTCGATCCTCAGTCGCTCATGAATGTCCAGCGCGAGCTCGCAAGCGAAATCGCAACTGTCGTTGGCCAATCCTACGGCGTGGTTAGAAACGACATTCGCGCGGATCCACCCAAGAATATGGAAAGCTATCTCTGCGTCCTGCGCGCTCAGGCCTATCGCAGCACTTTCCGACGCGTCGACTTCGATCCGGCCATGCAGTGTCTTCAGCAAACCGTTCAGCGGGATCCGCAGTATAGCGATGGATGGGCCATGCTCGGGTGGTTGCATCTCGACGCCGGACGGTTGGGCTATTCAGGCGACGGCAACCCGCAAACGGAGTATGGCAAGGCCCTCGAAGCGACGTCGCGCGCGATCACCCTGCAGCCGAACAACCCCCTGGCGCTGAAGGCCCTGGCTTCGGCCTATCATTTCACGGGACGTTACGCCGATAGTGATCGCATCAGCCATCTGGCGATCGATCTCAACCCCAACGATCCCGACATACTTGCCCAGTTCGGCTGGCGTCTTTCCATCCGCGGGAACTTCTCGGAAGGAGTTCCGATGCTCAAACGCGCGATCGAGCGCACGATGCATCCGCCAGGGTGGTATTTTCATTTTGTTGCAGTCGACCTCTATTTGAGGGGTGAATACGACAAAATGCTCGATGTCGCCGAGACGGCATCCTTGCGCGATTCCGGATTCAGCCAACTGTTGATTGCGATGGCGAACGCAGAGCTGGGACGCCGCGACGCGACGCAAACGGCCTTGAAAGGAATGTCGCGCTACAAAGCGCTCGCCGATGATCCGGCCGGCTTCTTGCGCCGCAACGGAGCGGCGGATCAGGTTGTCGACGCTCTCATGACCGGACTGCGCAAAGCCCAGGCTCTCGTCGCAAGCTGACGTTCCATGCCAGCTGGCATTTTGCAGTTGCGCTTTCAGTTTCCGACGGCCATTCCGCCGTCACAATTCTCATTTGCTGCAACTGCGCATGGAATGGACCGCCCGAGGGCGGCCTTCCATAAGCTTGCGGCAACCAAAGCGACGCCTACGGGCGAATGCCGTTCTTTCGCGCGCAATCCCGATAGGCGGAATAGCCCGCCGAGTTTCGGGCGGCAGTCGCTCCGCTTGTCATGTTCGCGCCGCCGGCGGCGGCGGCTTCATTCGCCTGTCTGAAGCATTCAGCACGAATTGCATCGACATTCTTGCCACTCGTCTTCGGAGCCGCGTTTGCCGGAACCGCAATGAGCAAAACCAACGTGCCAAGCACTCCTGTCTTCCACATAGTCGTCTCCCTGTAGTGGACCCAGCTGCCGTACCAGCTCGCCAATCCTGCTGCGCCGGCACGTGAGCATCAGCATTGTTCCATGCGGGGAGGTTCTTCAAGGTACGAACACGTTCGTACCTGCCTTGCGCCGCCGAGGTCCGAAGGATCGAACTCATCATTACCGCGAGTTGCACTTGCCCCCGAAGCCGCGACGCGCTTTTTGAATATGTATTTTGTGCCAACGTGGCACGCGGTTGAATCGACGGAACGAAGCCCGTTCAGCGGGATTGATCGGGACACCCTTGCAAGGAGTCCGGATATGCGACCAACCAAGGCTTTGCTGGTTCTCAGCTTCATCGCATCTGCAGCAATGATACTTCCTTATGACGCGCAAGCCCGGCGCGGAGGAGCCGGCGCTCGATCGGCTCACTTCCACGGAGGAGGAATGCGACCTGGTTGGCACGGCGGCGGTACGCGATGGCATGCCGGCGGCTGGCACGGCGGCCGCGCGCGTTGGGCCGGCGGCGGCTATTACCGCGGGGGCGGTTACTATCGCGGCGGTTGGGGCCCCGGAGCTGCCGCGGCCGGTTTGGCGACTGGCGCAGCGATCGGAGCCGCGACGGCCTACAACTCCTGCTATCAGACGCGAAACGTGTGGAACGGTTACACGTATGTTCAGCAAAGCGTGAGGGTCTGTTAGGCATCGCCTCGTCCGCGATGCCGGACTGACTGCATTTCCACCGCGTTCGAGATCACGGAGCGTCCGGCCAATTTGGCCGGGTCTGCGCGAGCGCGTTCGGCGACGAGGCCTGCGCGCGCGTGGCGAACGCAGCTTTGCGTCTTCGCCGACGGAAAGCGGCATTTTGATTCCTGTCGTGTCGCTTGGCCCGTCCTCAGTCGGCACTGCGCCGCGCTGGTGCCGCTGCGAAGTCATCCTTCCAATCGTCCATCAGTCACGTCGATTTGATGCTGCGCACGAGATGCACAGGAACCACTTCCGGAGGTTGCATTTGGTTACGTGCGAGAAAACGGGAACTTGCAGGTTTGGCATTCGATCATGCCAAGCTTCGCAAGCGTCGCAGACAAACCAAATCCAGGAGCAAGCCATGATGAGTCTAAGAGTTCTTGGCGCAGCCGTGATAGTGGCGTCCGCAGTTTCGAGCCCCGCATCGGCGCAAGCGGTCTTCTCCAACCCGGCCGCCTGTTCATCTCAATTCGCCAGCGCCAACTGTCTCAACAGAGGAGCCGGGAGCCCGTACGACAGCAGGCGGGGTTATTATCGGCGAACCGCCTATCGCGAACCCGTCGGGCCGGTAGGGGCCGCTGCCGGTGTGGCCGGCGCTGCCGTCGGAACAGCCGCGGCGATCGCGACCGCTCCCTTCAGCGGCTGGCGCAATTCCTACGCCGCATACGGCACGTATGATCAACCCGGTGCATATGGCGACTACTATGCCTGGAACGGCGACTGGAACACCTACGCGTCGCACAATGGCATTGTCTGCAGGCCCGGTACCACTTTCAAGGGGTCCGACGGACTCCAGCATCTCTGCCAATAGAGCCTCTGCCCACAGGCTAATCTACCAGGCGGCCTGCAAGGGCCGCCTGCTTCTTGCCCTGTCGCTGGCGGCAGCGGCATCCCCGGCGCGACTGAAGACCGTGTTCGCGGGTGAGCCATCGACGCATCGATTGCTGATTATGGTGATGGTGCCCCGGGGGCGGGATCGAACCATCCGGCTTCGCCCTCCGGGCTACGCCGGGACGAGCGCCTGCATGGAGCGATTGCTGATTCCGGCAGCGTCAAGGGTGGTGGTGGCCAGGGGCGAGAATCATACGCAACCACCGACACGAAGAACCGCTGTTTGTCCTTCGTATGGTGGCGTGAGCGCTCGGCACGGTGCGGGAGCTTCGGTACATCGCAAAATCCGCAATGGCGGGAGCCTGCTTTGCTGTTGGCAGCCTAATTCACTGGGAGGCACCAACTTATGCCCACGCTAGGTGGCCGGCGAGATGAGCGCGCCAAGCTCTCATCTCCCCGGTTGCTCGTCATTTCACGAGTGCATCATACGCTCGAGACCGGAGCAGCCTTCATCGCCGGCTCCGAGTCCGCATCGGCCTTGAAGCCTTTCGCGGACAAATCCCGACCGAGCGTCTCAGGAAGCAGAAGAGAGGCAAGAACGAAGACAGCTGCAGCGGGAAGGGCCACGGCAACCATGCCGTTCAGCAGGCTTCCGCCGAAATGAGCGGCCGCAAGGGGCACGATAACCGGCGCGATGCTGCCAAGGCCACGGCCGCCCATATAGAATGTGGACACCGCCGTCGCGCGCAAATTGACCGGATAGAGCTCCGATATCCAGACGCCCGTCACGCCAAGCGCGACATTGCCAATCCCGAAACCGATATAGAGCCAGAACATCGGCCACTCGGTCTTCGAGCCGGCATAGAGCTGACCTCCCCATACCGCCATGCCAACCAGGGACCCGATCCAGAACAATGCCGGCACGAGAGCACCGAACCGGCGGCCAGCCCTGTCGTTGAAAAAGCCGTTGGCGAGGTAGCAGATGCCGCTGACCACGGAAAGAAGAACGGCCGTGGTGCGAACGACGTCGCCCGGCGTGTGCATGTCCCGGAGCAACAGCGTCGGAATGAAGGAGACGATGCTGTAGTAGCAAAGCATGTAGCTCATCAGCCACACGCAGGCGGTGACGGTCTGGCGCGCCAGCCCGTTGCGGAACAGATCTGCCAGGGGAAGCGTGCGGGCCGCCTCCGCAGCCTGACCGGCCTTGCGTTGCGCCTCGTACTCCAGCCAGATTTTCGATTCAGGCATGAAGAAGCGGATGAAGATGATCAGCAGGATCGGCACTCCGCCGCTCAGCAGGCCGATGCGCCAGCTCCACTCGTCGCTGAACGTCGCGATAAGCCAGATTCCCACGATCGACGCCGTGGACGATGCGATCACGGCGCAGCCCTGCAGCGCAGCCGCGCCCAGGCCGCGGCTGCCTTTCTTCCAGGCCTCGTTGAAAAGCACCATGCCAACGCCGTACTCGCCGCCAAGACCGATGCCGGTGATGAACCGCAGCACCGCAAGCGACCAGTAATTCCATGCGAACGCGGAAATAATCGCCGCGACCGAGAACAGCGCGATCGTGAGCTGAAGCGAGGTCTTTCGGCCAAGGCGATCACCGATGACGCCGAACAGGGCCCCGCCGATCGCCGATCCGAAGAGTGTCAGGGCCTGCAGAGAGCCGATCTCGGTCAACGATAGCGACATTGAGCGCTGGATCGCGGGCAGGAGGAACGGAAAGATCAGGACATCGTAGAAGTCGAGAATGTATCCCAGCATCGCCGAGATCATGATCGAATAGCGTTGCCTGGCCGTGTAATCTTCCGCGCCTGAGACGGTTTTAGACATGCAATGCGTTCCCCGTTGAAAGAGCTGAACAGTGGATGATCGTCGCCGAAGCGCTTTCCGCGTCATGGGAGCCGCAACTGCGGCTCCGGGTCCCGGTTCGATGGCGAGGCCTAGCGGCCGGGTGCCCTCAACTCCGGGTAGGCGAACTCGCCCTTGTCGAGGATGTGAATATCGTCGAGCCAGAGACTGCAGCCGCGAAGCGGGATATCGAGATGACACGGCGTGTCGTTCGTGCCGCCAAGCTCGGTATTCGGTCCGGTCGAGAACAGAACGTTTCCATAAAAGGAAAGCGCATTCATGATGTGCTCCGACGCGAGCTGCTGAGATGCAGCTATATAGTGCCAGTCAGCCCGCTCATTCGATCCCCACCCGATATGCGAGATTGCCCAACCTCGCGAATCGCCGAAACTGTCGATATAGTTCCTGATGAGCGTCGCGTCGGTGCCCTCGCCCTTGAGGTCGACGATGTAGCCCTCCTTGATGGTGAGCGTGACCGGAGACTGGATGTAGCGCTTGAATGCGCAGAGAATGTCGCCCGGCATCAGAACGACAGTGCCGTTGACGTCCCCATCCGTGGCTTGCGTGAAAGCAAATCCTGACGGGAAATGATCCCAGCGGCCCGGTTCATCGGTGTATCCGTACTCGGAAATGACCGGATACTGCTTTAAGCCGTAGGTCACATCCGTTCCGCCCGGCGACGTGATGCGCATGGTTCTGGCTGACTGCAGGAGCGTTCGCGAGAGCTCGGTCCGCCGGCGGAGATCCTCAGTCGGGAACATCTTCTTGAGAATGTGGAACGGCTCCATGACGCGCAGAATGCGCGTGCCCGCCTCCTGAATCTCGAGCTGCTCGCGCGAGAACAGCAGGCCCAGAAGATCAATCACCATATCCACGCGCTTGAGCGTGTCGATTGCCGGCTGGTTGCCGCTCAACGCGTGCCTGCCCTGCTGGCCCGCAACCTTGCTCTGGCCGTACTTTGGAACATTGAGGTGGAAGGTTGTCGCGCCAAGGCTCCGCGCGGCCAGCATGAACGTCTGGGCATACTCCGACTGATCCTCGCCGCCGCTCAGGACAGCCACGACCTCGCCTTCCCTCACCTTGCAGAGTGCAAGTTCGGCCTTGAACAATTCCAGCATTTCAACATCGATGCGTTGCCGGGTCATCTTCAGTCATCTCCTTTGCCAGGCATGTATTCGCAGCGCTCCGACCGGTCCTTCGAGGGGTCAGGCGAGGACGTCGCTGACGATCGAAAGGAAGCCTTCCGTGTCGTCGATGTGCATTTGGTGACCTGCGCTCTCCAGTCGCTTGATCTCGATGGACGGCAATAGTCTTTGAATCTCTCTTTCATCTTCGGGGCGGATGACGTCGCCTTTGCCTGCAACGAGTAGCCAAGTACGGACGCTGAGGTTGGCAAGATCATTGTGAATGTCATCGTGATGAAAGCCCTTGTGACTTTCGATCAGGGCGCGCTCGTCGCAGGTGTGCATCCACTCGGCCCGGGCACGAATGTGCCTTTCTGGCCAGCGCGGCGCGGACGGGCTTCGCAGCACCGCGTCTGCTTCCCCAAGGCTTGCGCTATGAAGCAGCTTGAGAAGAGGCCCGATCGGACTTGGATAGGCGCGGCGTCCGGGTCCGGAGACCGGCGGATCGACCAGGATCAACTGTCTCATGGACGATGGCCGCCAGCGCGCGGCACGAATTCCGATCCGGGCGCCCATGGAGTGGCCGAGCAGGGTATATGCGCCTATTTCCAGCGCCTCGGCGAACGAGACCAGATCGGAGGCGCAGGCATCCAGCGAATAATTGAGATGCGGCCCGCTTTCGGAAAGGCCGCGCCCCCGGACGTCGAGTACATAAACGTCATGTCCGATGCACAAACGTTCCGCGATGAACGCCCATTGTGCCGCGGCCGTCGAGATGCCCGGGACGACGATGATGGCAGGACCGGCTCCGCCGAAGCGCAGGTAATGCTGGCGGATGCCGTTTGCGCGTACGTGAGCGCCGTAGAGCAGACCGGAGACCTGGGCGACACTCATGTCGGGCGATCCTGCGTACGATCGGCCGGCAGCGAATGAAGCCGCTCGATGGCTTCCGAGGTGGGCATCACATCTGCGTACTTGCTGGCTATATCGAACAGGTTGACGGCGTGCGAAGTCGGCGAACGATCGTAGACGGCATCGCTCGGCACGATCGATTTGAAATTCAGCGCGCATGCATCGACGACCGATGCCCGGACGCAGCCGCTTGTCGTGCAGCCGGTCACCACCAGTGAATCGATCCCGGCCCCGACGAGATACGTCGTGAGCGGGGTGCCGAAGAACGCGCTTGCCTGCGTCTTTGGCAGCAGCAGCTCTCCCGGCTCAGGAGCCACCTCGCGAACAAAGTCGTAGCCCTCGGGCGGAATCTGCATGATGGCTGGAATTTTTGCCGCGAATGCCCCCCGGTCATGGCTGACCTTGCAGGCGACATGCGGAAATATCACCGGCCATCTTCTGCCGCGAAACAACCCTATCAGATCGGAAATCTGCGCCATGGCCTGCCAACCAGCCTCGCCGCAGCTGGTTGGATATTGCTTGATCGCCTCGCGGATCGGCATCGGCCGGTCACCGACCGAGCGGTACTGCACGTCAATCACCAGGAGCGCGGGCCGCTTGCCGAATCCAGCTGCGCCACCCAATCCTGTGATCGCATAGGTCTCTCGCTCTTCGAGCGGTATCACCCTGTCCCAGGGCTGCTCTTTGCCGATCATCCTTGTGCACCGGTACTCGTGGGGAGAAATGTCAATGAAGAGGAACGGCGGTCGCGTCGTACTGGTAGATCCAGTCGTAACGAGCGGCGGTCGCTTCCGGCGCCCACTGCGTCCTGATGTAGTCTCCCGCCGTTTCGGCCCTGGAGAGCGCCGAGTTATGAAAGATCGGCAGCATTCCGGCAGCGGAGTTCACAACCCTGGTTGTGCGATCCAGGCGCAGGCTCTGATATGTCTGGAAAGCGCTCGCTGGATCGCCTGGGTGCTGCTCGAGGCACCGGGCGAGAACGGAGGCGTCCTCCAACGCCATGTTCACTCCTTGACCGAGATATGGCAGCATGGAGTGGCACGCATCTCCAAGAAGCGTGACCCGTCCTTGCGACCAACCAGCCAGCGTGGGCCGCACGAACAGGCCCCACTTGTGAAGGCTTTGTACATTGCTGACGAGCGCGATGATGTCGGGATGCCAGCCCACGAAGTCCTTCAAGCACTCCTCGACAGATCCTTTCTCCGACCAGGATTCCAGGAGCCAGTCGTTGCGATCGACCTGACCCGAGAACGTCATCAATTCCGTGTCCTGCCAGCGGACCGGATATGCCGTGACATGCGCGGTCGGCCCGATCCATGTCGACACCACGGGCTGCCGTTGATGCGGCTCGAGCCGGTCGACCGGCACAAGACCACGCCAGGCGATTGCGTTGGTGTACTGGCTTTCGATTTGGCCGATCAGCCCGGTTCGGACCTTCGAATGCGAACCGTCGGCGCCGATCAGCGCCAGACCTTCGATCTCGCGGCCGTCCGCGAGCCGGACCCGAATTTCGTCCCGGCTCTGGCTGAATCCGACAACATGGGCGTTCAGATGGATGGCGTCCGCCTTCGCTCGCCGTACGCCGTCGACAAGGATCTTCAACAGGTGCGCGCGCAGCAGAAGATAGGGTTGGTTGCGGGCCGCGTCGGAGCTTTTGTTATAGAGGGGCCACGTATCACCGGTGTTCCAGAGCCGGATGGAACGTCGCTCGGCCGCGATGCAATTCTGTTCGACTTGCTCGGCGAGGCCGAGATCGCGAAGTACGCGCACACCGTTCATGGAGACCCAAAGGCCGGCGCCAACTTCACGCAACTCGGACGCCTGCTCGAAAACATCGCAATCGATGCCGCGTCGGAGCAGCGATAACGCCACCGCCAAGCCGCCGATGCCCGCGCCCGCGATCAAGACGCTCGTTCTTTTGACCTGATCAATACTCATGATACCTCCAAAAACTAGCTGCGCCGTCTCGCGCGGTTTCAAGCGGCATCCTGCCGGCCCGCAAGGCTCTTCACGGCTTCGAAAATCTTGGTGTAACCGGTGCAGCGGCAAAGATTGCCGTCGAGATAGTGCCGGATTTCCGCGTCTGTCGGGTGTGGCGTCGTCTCCAAGAGCGCCGTGACCGCCATGATGAACCCGGGCGTGCAGAAGCCGCACTGCAGACCGCCATGAAGCACGAACGCCTCCTGGATCCGGGACAGTCCGTCCGGCGGCGTCACCCCCTCGATTGTGGTGACCGCGCGCCGGTCCACATCGACCGCGAGCGTTGTGCAGCTCGAGATCGGTTCACCGTCAAGAAGGACCGTGCAGGCGCCGCATACTTCCATGTCGCAGGAACGTTTCGTTCCCCTGAGGCCCAAACGATCTCGGATGAGGTCGATCAGGAGCACATGGGCCGGGACGTCGACGGCGATCGTCTTGCCGTTCAGCGAGAACGAGATAGCCAATACCTGCGTCATTTCGGCCAGCTCCCGCCGGCGATGATCGCCTCATCGGCGTTACGCAGAAGAAGCACGCCTGCAAGGTGACGCTTGTAATCGGCCGCGCCATGCCGATCGGCGTTGACTTCGAGCTGATCCAAGGCTGCGGGAAGAGCTGTCTCAATCGCCCGACGGGCCTCTGCTACCGCTACGTTTCGGAGGGCACCCTCGACGACCGTCAAAGGCTGTGGCCGCGAACCAAGTGCGCCGACCCGTACACGGGCGCTCCTGATCGTACTCCCGCCGGCGTTCAGTGACCAGGACATCGCGACGTTCACGGAGGGCCTCTCACCATGCTTGAACCGGCGATAAGTTACCGGTCCCGCGGGCCGCGGGAACACAATCACTCTCAGCAGCTCGTCAGGCTCGCGCACCGTTTCCATTTCGCTTCGGATGAAATCATCAGCGTGAATTTCACGCGTGCCCTTGGATCCCTCCAGCACCAGCCGTGCGTTGAGGGCGGCGAGCATCGTCGGCGGATCGGCGTGAGGCTCTCCGAAGCAGAGATTGCCGCCGATTGTTCCAACGTTCCGGACCCTGATGTTTGCGATCTCGGCGCAGAGCGACGCAAGCGCCGGCACGTGTTCGCGGATAACGGGGTCGCCGCTGATCTTCCTATGCGTGCAGCGCGCGCCGATCTCGATCTCGTTCACGCCGTTGACGGCGATGCAATCGAGCCCGGGGATACCCTTGATGTCGATGAGGCGGTCTGCGCGGATAACGCGCATTTTCAGCGCGAGCAGCAATTCGGTTCCGCCAGCATAGAACATGCCATCGCCGGAATCGCCGACGGCACGCACGGCGTCGGCAATCGTCGAAGGCTGCTCAAATTGGAAGGGTGACGGCAGCATGATCAGGCCGCGCCCAGCATTTCTTTGAGCCGCTTCTCGAATTCTTCGAAGTTCTGATCGACCCGGCGTTTGATGATGCCGAACCCCATGGTCGCAAGCCGGCCCTGCACGTCGACTTTCGCGTCCACGGCAAATGTGGATCCAGAACCGGCCTGCGTGACGGTCACGTCGAGGACAACCGCCAGCCGCGTTCCTGTGATCTTGTCGCGGCCCGTAGCGCGGGTGCGCACGTGAGACGGCTCGGTGATCGATTCAACGATGATGTCAGCCGGCACTTCGAGCTTGAAAGGACCGATCTTCTGCTTGACGGTTGCTTTGTAGGCTGCAAGCCGCTGGATCTCCTCGACGCTTTCGCACCCGGGAATGCAGCTCGATATGCGTGGAACGTCGAGCAGCGTGCTCCAAAGCTGCGCCGGAGTCGCCGGCACCGCCATTGACATGTTGAATTCCATGTTCAGTTCCTCTTCTGGAGTGCGCGCCACACTTTTTCGGGTGTCATTGGCAGATCGGTTATTCGGATGCCGTAGGCGGCGAACAGCGCGTTGGCGATCGCCGGTGCGACCGGCAGGATTGCTCCCTCGCCCATTCCTTTGGCGCCGCCAGGCCCGGGGCCGTCGCCGTTTTCGACAAGTATCGTGTCGAACGAGGGCGGCACGTCGGAGATCCGCGGTATCGAATAATCGATCGGCGTCGCGTTGACGGGTTGCCCGTCCTCGAACTCGAGCGCCTCGTGAAGCGCGTGACCGAGCCCCATGACAGCAGCCCCCTCATCCTGACCTTCCGCAGCGACGCGATTGATCACACGACCGACGTCGGCGGCGCTGGCGTACCGAGGCACACGGATCTCGCCGGTTTCCTCATCGACCACGATCTCTGCGAGACCCGCGGATGTCTCCCAGAACAGAGGTGACTCCGCCAGGGAGCCTTTCTTCGAACGGGGCGTGATGGCGCCGCGGCCGACGACTTCTCCCGAATCGACACCCAGGCTGCGGTGAAATATCTGATGGAAAGTGAGAACGTCTGGACCGGTCGAGACGCCTCCCTCGACGAGTGACAGGCCGGCGCGGGGAAGCTCCCAGACCTCGGCAACCATATCGAGGATCTGATCGGCTGCGTCGAGAGCGGCGCTCTCGACAGAGAGGCCGACGACGACGGTCGAGCGGCTCGCACCGGTACCCCAGTCGTAAGGGGCGACCGCTGTATCCGGGCGCAGGACGGTGACCGCAGACACCTTCTGCTTCAATGTCTGCGCCGCGATTTGGGCCATCGTCGCGTGCGCACCCTGACCAACCTCGATGCTGGAGACCGAAACGAGAATCGACCCGTCGATCTTGAGACGCACGATCGCGTTGCTGATCGGCGTATTCGCCGGATCGGTTGCGGCAAGCGCCAATCCATGCGCCTTTCGGTTGGAGGGTTTCGCTTCTGGCGCGAACGACCGCGTCACCCGGCCGATCAACTCGCTCATGTCCATGTCGAGCGCGCGCAGGTCGGGGCGGATGCGCTCACCACGGGAGGCCAGATTCAGCATGCGGAACTCGATCGGGTCCATGCCGATTGCCGCAGCCACATTGTCCATGTGCGATTCCTTGGCCCAAACCGCCTGCGGGCCACCGATTGAGCGGAATGCCGCGCCAGGGACGGTGTTCGTGTAAACCGCACATGCTTCGAGCCGCATGTTCGGCACCACGTATGGTCCCATGATGCGATTTGCCGATTTCGTAGCGACTGCTGAGCCCGTATCTGAATACGCTCCGCCGTCGAGCAGAAGCCTGGCACTCTTCGCGAGGATCCGTCCGTCGGCATCGACCGCGGTTCGAATCGTGATGTCAGCGCCGAGCCTTCGACAGGTGAGCATCGATTCCGCCATGGATTGAGCGACACGAACTGGGCGCCGCACCTTCCAGGATGCGGCGGCGACCAATGGTTCGATCTTGACGGATGCCTTGCCGCCGAATCCCCCGCCAACGAATGGGACGATCACGCGGACTTTGGCCAACGCCAGGCCAAACAGCCTGGACAGGACCTTCTGAACCGCGGTCGGCGTCTGCGCACCTGCCCAGACCGTCAGGGAGTCTCCCTGGAAGTCGGCGATGACCGTGTGCGGCTCCATCGCGAAATGCGAGATCGCCGGAAACGTGAAGTGGTCTTCGTGAATGTACGCCGCGACCGCCTCCGCAGCGTCAACATCTCCAACCTTGTTCCTGTAAGTGTGGAAGATGTTGCTGCCCGGTGTCGGCCTGGCGCCGCCCTTGAAGTAGAAGTCTTCGAGGTTTTCGTGACGCTCATGGATGAGCGGCGCATCCGCCATCATCGCTTCACGGATGGTCGTCGCATGAGGGAGTTCGTCGTACGCGATCTCGACGAGCTCCGCGGCAGCTTCGGCGATCTCGATGGTCTCAGCGATCACCACGGCGACCGGCTCGCCCACATACCGGACTCGGTCGATTGCCATGATCGGCCGGTCCTTGAGCACGACACCCCAGCAACCGAACGAGACGACATCCGCTCCGATGAGCACGTCGACGACGCCGGGCATGGACCTGGCGACGCTCGCGTCAATCGACGAGATGCGCGCGTGAGTAGCCGGCGAACGAACCACAAAGCCGTGCAACATCCCCGGGATCACGAGGTCGGTAACGTATTCAGCCCGCCCCGTTACCTTCTCGATGAGGTCGGGTCGTACGGCACTCATGCTGTCATTCACCGACATGCTCGGATCCGGGGTGCGAGGTCGCCGCCGAAGGTCAGAAAGCCTGCGCGGCTCCTCCCAGGCGGCAATTCTCAACGCTTATCCCATTTATCACTCGTATGCAAGTGCTACACTTGTATGCGAGTGATCTCTTCTGTCGCACCGGACGGATCACGCTCGCGGTCAGACGGCATGGATTCTTGGCGGCAACGAATGTAGACAAATGACCAACTCGGAACTTCCGAGGCCGAGCCATCCAGCTTTGTTCAAGCCGAGCCACGGCCAAATGCCGCAAGAGGACGAAAATCGTGCAACCGAAAACCAAGACGGCTCCGACGGAGAAGCCGAAAGAGGCCGCACAGCCTTACAGGTTGGACGATGCACCAGGATTCCTGTTGCGCGTCGCGCTCCGGACCCACACATCGATCTTTGTCGCGAAAATGATCGAAGAACTGACCCCACCCCAATTCTCGACGCTGGCGAAACTGAGGGAAGTCGGATCATGTTCTCAAAATCACCTGGGACGACTGATCCACTATGATTCAGCAACGATCACCGGCGTCATCAATCGCCTCAAGTCGCGCGGGCTGATCAAGAGCTCCAAGGATCCTTTGGATCCACGACGACGGCAGATCGAACTAACGGACAAAGGGAGGCGGACGGCGGACGCTGCGATCGAGACCATTGGCGAGATTTCCGGCGAGACATTCGCCCCCTTGACGAGGGAAGAATTTCGGACCCTGACCGAGATCCTCAAGAAAATCATACGCCGCTGAGCCCCACAGCGCTGAGCCGGCCGACAAGCTGATCCCGTAAACGCTTCAGGTCCCGCCAAGCAAAAAAATGGCCCGGCACGAGCCGGGCCAAGTCCAGGGAGGAAGCGAAGGATGTGGATCCTTCGCAAACGCCGAACGCGGATCTCGATCGAAGACAGCTCAACGAACGATCTCAGCGACAGAACTATCCGGTATACCGCCCGGCATTTTGTGCTGAAGAAGATGGACTTGCACTAATTTCCGGCATTTTCGCGTGACAAGGCCGGGATGAGCCACATCGGTCCGCGCCATGCTGCATGAACCGGAGGCCAGTCGGTCGATAGCCGACGACGACCCGATCACAACAATCGATTGAGCCCATCACCGGCCATCTTTCGAATGCCGGCTTCATCGCACGATCGATCGACGCCGTTCCCTGAGCGGCTATCCCGCGCGCCTGCGCAGGGCGCGGACGATTTTTGTCCTGAAGCGCGCGAGATCAAACAGCAATCTGGGTGCTCTCCTGATCGCAATCGCTTTACCCACGATCGAGAGCCGCAGAACGCGGACCAATCTAGCCAGGCCCAATTCCATGAATGCCTGCCGGACATGTGGCTGGTTGGCGATCGAAAGCATATTGTTCGCTACAACGATGGACGATCTGAGCTCTGGTTTCTTCTGCAGAACAAAGTCTCGGCACGCTGCCGCGAACTCCAGTTCCTGAGCGCTCAAGGATATGCAGAAGACAGTTCGATTATCCTCCGCCATATTCAATTGCCCCCGAACGATCGCACGGCGCGGCCTTCCGTCTCTCGACCTCACAGCCTGCGCGGCATGGCTTTCGCCTTCCAATCGGCAACACGTACGTGCCGACTTTCTGCGCAATGCTCCTTGGTAGCATTGGGGGTCGCGGCATTTGCTGACGAAAACCCTTGCGGACAGCCGTGAAAGCGCGATCGGTGGAGCCGATTGACGCGGGAACGCGGCATTTTCTACCGTCGGGGCAGTGCCCGGTCACGCCCCAAGACGCGTCTTGTCGCAGCAGCTTCCTCGTTGAGCCTTCCGGCTGCTTTCCCCATCGCGGAGCCCGGCGATGAGCAGCCGTGACAGTCACCAAGATTCTCGTTCCGGGAAGGGACGAGGCTAACCCGCAGGATCGGATTCTTGCATCCTCGCGTTACTTTTCGGTGACGAGCATGTCCCGGAGCGCTATCGTCACCCGGACTCCAGGCGCGCCTCTTATCTCCGCCTCCTGAATTGCGGGAGCCGTAGCCAATAACGAGCGAATTCGATGAGCATGTTATCCACGTCCGAAATGGATCCTGGTTTTGCCAGAATGAATTTGCCCGAGCTTCGGATCAACTACGATCCGATTGATCCGGATCAGTTCGATCGGCCGATCACCTCATTCTGCATCGAAACCGGTGAAGACAACGACGAGCTTCCGCTCCACTCACACAAGAAAGGGCAACTCGTTGTCGCTTCACATGGATCGGTGATGTGTCGTGCCCCCGGCGGACTATGGATCGTTCCGCCACAGGGTGCCGTGTGGATACCGGCCGGCGTCATGCACAGCAATTGCGTCTCGGACAATGGCAAGGTCTACGTCGTCTTCATCGATCCGCAGGCGAGTACGCTTCCGAGCACATGCTGCACATTCACGATATCATCGCTCGTCCGTGAACTGATCCATCGGCTCTCCGTCTTTCCTCCCCTGTATCCGGTCGACGGGCCGACCAGCCGGCTCGGACGCGTGCTGCTCGACGAATTAGTGCAGATGTCCACCGAACAGATGTACTTGCCCATCTCCACCGACAGCCGACTTCAGCATCTCGCGGCATCGCTGCTCAATGACCCCGGCGATCGCAGCACGATCGACGAACTAGCGACCAGATATGCGATGAGTGTCCGGACCTTCGCCCGCCTGGTGCTGAAGGAAACCGGGATGACGTTCGGACGCTGGCGACAGCGCCTTCACATCCTCGTCGCGCTGCAGAGGCTGTCTGCGGGATCTTCCGTTCAGGCCGTCTCGCTCGATCTGGGCTATGAGACCCCCAGCGCCTTCATAACCATGTTCAAAAAGGCAATGGGCAAGAGCCCGCGCCGCTTTCTTGCCGAGCGATCCAGTTTCGTAGGCCGTGAGCCCTTGGCTTGAAGACCTTCGCCCGGGAGCCCTGGCCCCAACATCGCCCGCTGGGGCCGCAGCTCGCGGCGTCTGCTATCGCGAGTTGAATGGGACGAGAGGGTATTGGAGCGCAGCTTCGGCGACCGACTGCGGCGCCACCACGCGAGGCTTCCCGTTCTGCCCTTGAAGGATGGTCACGTCGCTGCCCATATTCTGGCCATTGGCGTCGAACTTGATCTTGCCGCTGGACATCAGGATAGGCATCATGTCCGTTCCTTTAAGCGCGGCGTGGATCGCAGCGGACTCGGAAGAACCGGCGCGGCTTACGGCGTCCGCAACAATCTGAACAGATTCGAAGGCACACCCTGAATTCCCGTCGACCCAGTCATTTGGATAATCGGACGCAAATCGCTTCAAGATCGCCGCGGCGTCGGGCGCCTTCGGATTGTACCACAGGGTCGAGAGTATCGCGCCGTCACCGTACTTGCCCAACGCGTCATAGTACGCCTTGTCCTGCGCGCCATTCGAGTTGGGTGAGAAGATCATTTTGGGATTCCACCCCTGCTTGGTGCATTCCCGAATGATCATGATGGCATCGTTGACACGCGTGACGGAGACCAACGCGTCCGCGCCTGACGCTTTGGCTTTTGCAACCTCGACCGAGAGATCCTTGGCTCTTTCATCGTATGGAATATACTCGGCAATCCTGAGCGGCACTTCGACCTCCTTCCAGGCCTGATCGATGCTCGCCGCGGTCGACTGTCCCATCGTATTGTTGAGGTGCATGACGACGGCGCTTGTCGGAGCGTCCTTGATCGAGGACAGGATGGACTTCAGCTCCATGAGGGACTTCCTGACGATTGTCAGGGACGTCGGGTAATACCTGAACACCTCGGTGAATCCTTGGGAGGTCACCTGGGTCGCGCTCGCGATGTGAACGACCATAGGCACTTTTGCGGCTTCTGCGGCCTGAAGCGCGGAGATGGTTGCTCCGGAATCCCACGCGCCGATAAGTACCGTGCACCCCTGCCTGATCAGGTTCTCGGCGGCAATCCGTCCGTTTTCCGGCCGGCTTTGCGTGTCCGCATGGATGATTTGCAGCTCTATACCGAACTTCTCCTTTGCGAACTTCGCACCCACATCGATGCCGCGTACGCAAGCCTGCCCCGGAAACGCCAGGACGCCACTGCTCGGATTGATTGCGCCGACGCGGACCTTGGCCGGGGTGGCCGCTCTTGACCGCCACGATGCGAACCCGACGGCGGCGCCAATTCCGCTACCGATCAAGGACCGGCGGGTCAAACCGCTTTCGCTGTGCTTTCTCATGTAGTTCCCCCTTTGGTTGGCTGCAAGAATGATGATGCGGTCTAATAGCTCTCACTGAACAGTCAGGCGCTATCGCGCCAGGGACGTGTACTCGCGCCCCGGCGCTTCACGAGATCCGCCGCCCGCGTGATTTGGCTCAGGGTCTGATTTCTGCCTTGACGAGGTTTTCTTCGCTCTCGTCATAAAGCGTATCGATTAGTGATCGATACCTCTCCATGATCTGCTTCCGACGCTTCTTCCGAGTCGGCGTCATCGTGCCGTTCTCGGGAGAAAGCTCTTCCGGCAGTATCTGGAACGCTTTGATCTGCTCGGCCCTGGCGAGCCTGCCATTCGCCTTGCCGATCTCTGCTTCGATCATCCGCACCACGATTTCGGAGTTCGCCAGTTCCGAGTACCGATCGATCCGAAGACCGTGCGATCTGGCCCAATCCGTCGTCGCGGTCGCGTTCACCTCGATCAGCGCGGTGAGGTACTTCTTTCCTTCACCAAGCACAGCCGCCTCAGAGATAAACGGGCTGCGCCTGAGCTCGTTTTCGATCTGCGTCGGGCTGATGGATTTTCCATTGGAAGTGTTGATGATCTCCTTTTTTCGATCGACCAGCCTGAAGAGGCCGGTCGAATCGACATCCACGATGTCCCCGGTGTAGAGCCAGCCATCGCGCAGAGCGGATTTGGTCTCTTCCGGCTTATTCCAGTAACCGACAAAGAGTCCGGGCCCCCTGACAATCATTTCCCCGTCTTCGAGAACAGCGGTCTCCCAAGCCGGATCCCGCAGAGGTACGCCCACGGTGCCGGCTTCCGGCCATTCCGCCATCTGCACTAGGTTGGCGCCAACCAGCTCTGTCTGTCCGTAACATTCCTTCAGCTGCAATCCCCATAGCTGCCACAGCGACATCAGCTCGGGAGGCATCGCCGCAGACGAGGTGTATGTAACCGTGAGTTCCTCGAACCCGACGTCACAAAGCAGCGGACGGAAAACCTGTTGCTGGCACACGGCAAAGAGGCTGGAAATGAACGGTTCCGGCACGCCTCCGGCCTGACGATCATCAAGGGCCTTGCGGGCGATGGTCATCGCGAGCTGATAGTCCTGCTTCTGCTTCTCGGACCCGGAGTGAACCTTGCTGAGAATCTGGGTAGCATACCGCTGGAAGAACCGCGGCGGAGCCATGAAGTAGGTCGGCTTCACTTCCTTGACCGTCTGAGCGAACTCTGCGCTGTTCTCGCCGAAATACGGCACCAGGCGGATGAGCAGAGGCAGTGTCGTTGCCTGTGCGCGTGCCACCGTGTGTGACATCGGCAGGTGCACGACGACACGGTGGACATCGGAGCGCAACTTCGGCGTGAACAGGGTTACGCTGTGCGCGCCGGCGAGCAGCGACAGATGGGTCAGCATCGCTCCCTTCGGAAATCCCGTCGTTCCGGACGTGTACCCGATGCTGGTCAGGTCGCTCGCCTTTGCTTTCGCGACCTGCTCCTGCAGCAAGATGTCGGCGTCAACCGATGTTTCGCTCCAGAAATCATGAAGAGAGACGACGTTCGCCGGCCCGCCTGCCTTCTTCCAAGCGGGATCGAGCACGATGATTCTTTTCAGCTGGTCAGCAAGGCCCGATGCAAGGACGGTACCGAGCTGAAGTTCACTCCCGACGAACATGAACGACGTTCCGGAGTCGCCGAGATAATAGCCGACCTCCTCCGCCGATGAGGTGAAGTAGACGCCGACCATGATGCCGCCGGCACAAATGATCGCCATGTCGGCAAGAAGCCATTCCTGGGACACATCCCCCATGATCGCCGCGCGATCGCCGCGTTCGAATCCAGCCTTTTGCAGAGTGGCCGCCAACTTAGCCACCAGGTCCGAATACTGCTTCCAGGTCGTGGCGATCCACTCACCGCGACGTTTTTGCTTGAACGCGATCTCGTCAGAAAGCTCTACCCTCCGCTGGCTCAGGAGCTGCGGAATGGTCACGTCGGCGAGTTGGGCGCCCGACGCAAAACCCTCGGCGCTCACCTCAACGCTCCGCGAAGCGCTTGCGCTTTTCAGCGAAGGCGGCAACGGCATCGCGCCGTTCGGGCGCGGCAAAGGTGATCGTCTCGAGGGCGGTCGAGGTGTCTAGGAGCAGATGCGCGTACTGCTTGATAATCTTGTTCACGCAATACTTGGTCCAGATGATTGATTCTCTTGGACCGCTCGCGAGCATCTCTGCGTACTCGATTGCAGCATCCTTGACGTCCCTGTTCGAAATGACTTCGTTAATCATGCCGATGGACGCCGCTTTTTCGGCGGAGATGAAGTCGCCGGTCATCAGATAGTGCTTCGCACGGACGGGCCCCATCAACAGGGGCCACATCACAGCTCCGCCATCGCCCGCAACCACGCCGGCAGTAACGTGCGTGTCGGCAAACCTCGCGGCCGGACTCGCGAAGATGACATCGCAGAACAAGGCGAGAGTCGCCCCGAGACCGACCGCGACGCCGTTGACCGCGGCGATGATGGGCGCCTCGACTTCCAGCATGTTCCGGATCAGATGGCGTCCGCCCCGGGTCGGCGACGGGATCGGACTCTTGTCGAGCGTTTTCTGATCGCCGCCCGAACAGAACCCCCGTCCCGCCCCCGTCAGAACGATCGCGCGGACCGCCTTGTCCTCGTCCAGCTCGACGAAGACCCGCTCGAGCTCGCTGTGCATATCCCAATTGATCGCATTGAGAATCTCCGGCCGGTTCATCGTGACAATGGCGACACCGCTCGGCCGCTTCTCGACGATCAGATATTTGTAGTTCTGCTTCGACATGGCTATCTTCCGTTGGTTCCGGTTGGCTTACTTGTGTGGTCGCATGGCGCGGATCTGTCCGAGAATGTCTTCCGTAGGCCGGACGACATTGTTTCTGTCGTTGAAGTGCGGGATCACATAGCGGCCACACATGTCGATCGCTTCCATGATTTTCTCGTGATTGACGGAGTCGAGATGGAGAAGCACCTCGTCGACGCCCATCGCCTGGAACTTCTCGATCTGACGAATGACAGTGTCCGGGCTTCCGCAGACCGTTGTCGCGGAGTGGTTGAGCAAGTAGTCCCAGTCCTTTCCCGCTCGCTCCATGGCTGGCACGCTCTCGCTCATATACGCATAGTCGTCGGCAAGCTTCGCGAGACGGGGATAGGCGTCCGTTGAAATCCTCGCATAGTGCATGAGGGGCTCGGCGTAATCGTCCTTCGCTTTCTGATCGGTTGACCCGATGCCGAAGAAAAGTGGAATGCCGATGCGCGGCCGATCGAGCGGACCTTGCTCGTCACGCTTCCAGCCGCGAAGGTAAGTGTTTAGAAGTTTTTCCTGGACCTCCCATCCCTGGTAGATGCAGTTGCTCATGACGGCGAGGCCTTCGGATCCGGCCCAGCTGTGGCTCCGCTCGCTGGTCGCAGCGATGCCGATCACCGGATGCGGCTTCTGTATCGGCTTCGGTACCAGCATCCGCGGCGGGATCTGATAGTACTTGCCCTCGAAGGTGAAGATATCTTCGCGCATCGATTTCTTCAGGAGCGCGATACCTTCCTCCATCTGAGCGAGAGTTTCACTCGGATCAACGTTGAAGGCGCGCATGGCGATAGTCGTATTGGCTCGGCCGGCGTAGAATTCCATGCGGCCATGCGACAGGATGTCGGTGACTGCCAATCGCTCCGCCGATCGCAAGGCATGATTGATCTTCTGGGGCATCAGCGTCACCGCTGACCTCAGCTTCACGCGCGACGTAACGGCTGCAAGGTACCCGTAGACGACCTCCGGCGCGGAGCTCGAGATGCCGCCGAGTGCAACGTGTTGCTCGGAAAGCGCGACGCAGTCGAATCCGACTTTTTCCGCCAGACGCACCTCGTCCACGAGTTCATGGAGTCGGCGGGCATAGCTCTGCCCGACCTGGGTTTCTTGCTCCGACCAAAACCCGAACGTAAGTGCCATCTTCTGGATCCTCATGGAGTGTCAGATGGCGAAGCATTTCATGGGCGCGGCAACATTTTTGTTCGAATGCGCCCCGCAGTTACATGACTTTCCAAATTTTGTGCTGTGAGCAGTCAATGCCTGCCCCTTTCGCAGCCAACGCCGCTGAGCGTGGCTCGACAACCATTCTCGGCGTTCGTCTGCGGAGGAGCACGAGAGATTCAGACAACGTTGCTTCGGCTTCCAAACGAGACAGCCAGAAGATCTGCTATCGCCGC
Organism: Bradyrhizobium sp. BR2003; assembly: GCF_009720285.1. Lineage (NCBI taxonomy): Bacteria > Pseudomonadati > Pseudomonadota > Alphaproteobacteria > Hyphomicrobiales > Nitrobacteraceae > Bradyrhizobium > Bradyrhizobium sp. BR2003. Next base: position 8,849 of record NZ_SMYJ01000049.1, on the reverse strand, counting down.
GAGACATCGCTCGCCGATCCGGGCTGTCGAGCCGAACGGGTTGCCGATGATGCCGTTGGCGGTGACGGACTTGATGCCGTTTTTCCACATTGCCTGAAGCTGCTCCTCGGATAGCGCACCGAGATGGCCGACCTCGAACCGATCGAGCCGAACGCTATCGGGCCGGAGCAACATCATGAGCGAGGTCTCCGCGATATCGGCATGTCCTCCAACCGCATTCGGGTCACCACCCGCTTGCTCGACGGCGCTTCGCCATCTCTCGATCCAGGCGACTGCATCGCAGTACGCGTCGATCTCGACGTCTGCCGGAACGGCGCTCCTCAGCCGGGGAAGCATGTCCTGGAGCGCGGGAAAATTCCCGATGTGGCCTGAGAACAGCAGAATGCGCCTGAAGCCGTGCCTCGCAAGGCTTGTGCAATAATCCAGGCAGATCGATTCGAACGTCTCCGGGCGAATGGAGATCGTCCCCGGAAAGACCAGATGGTGGGCTGAACAGCCGACCTTGATGGTGGGCGCGATCAGGGTGCGTCCCAGATGCCGCGCCAGCCTCGCCGCGATGGCGTCTGCATGATCCGCATCCATGCAGAGCGGAAGGTGCGGTCCATGTTGCTCCACAGCTCCGCAGGGTATCAGGACGGTCGATACCCCCGCAGCAAGGGCGACCGATACCTGTTCGAAGCTCATCAGTTCAAGACGGAGCTCGTCAGGCAATGCCGGTGCGGTCATTCACGCTTTCCTTGGCTGTTTCGACAGGAAGCGCGAACGCGCCTGTGCCGAACTATCGTCTACCAGATAGGCCGCAAGATCCTCGATCGTCACCGCCTCGAGCGCAGCATCGTCCATTTGGCCCGTCAGGTTCAGCGAACGCTTGATCGCCGCAAACAGCTTGCGCTCCTTTCCACGAAGATACCTGCATACCTCCCCGGCCCTCACCATCACTTCCGCGGTGCTTGCGATCTCGTTGATCGCCCCGATTTGGCGTGCCCTTTGGGCGTCGGTCAAGTCGCCCCAGTAGAGCAATGCCTGCGCCTCACGAAGCCCAAGCCTCTCGACTGCCTTCCGGATTCCCTTGGCTGCAGGCAAGAGGCCGTGGTTGATCTCCGGAAATCCGATCTTGCATTCAAGGTTCGCCACGACGTAGTCGGCGTGAAGAAGAAACTCCAAGGCCCCGCCGACGGCGTATCCACGCACGGCACACACGAAGGGCCCGGGGTATCTCTCCATCTCGCAAAGAAGCGCGTGGAAGCTCCTCATCCGAGGCTTTGATATTTCGATGCCGGCGACCTCCTTTATGTCTCCGCCCGCGCTGAAGAAGCGCTCGCCCTGGCCGGTCAGGACAATGCCCGGCGGCGACGTCTCGCGAGACAATGCGCGAAACGCCTCCAGCAGCCGGCCAACAAGGGCGTTATTCAATGCGTTCGCCGGCGGCCTGTTCATTGTCATGGTGACCACATCGCGGTCGCGTTCGATTAGAAGGGCGTCATCGGCTTCCATACAAATAGCTTAAGCGAAGCCTTGTGGAATTGATTGCGGTACACCCTTTCCCCGACGCCGCTGCTCGACACAAATGGTCGTGCCCGGGCTATTTCGCGGCATCTTCTGCCGCGATCGCTCGGCCGCCTTTTCGGATGGCGGGCTAGTCCCGCCATTCAGGACCGTTACAATCCAAGATAAGCGCGCTGAATCTCGGGATTGTCCAGCAACGCGTCGCTGGATCCGTGGAGCACGATTGAGCCGTTCTCCAGAACGTAGCCGCGATTGGCCAACGCAAGCGATTTCGCCACATTCTGCTCTACCAGCAGTACCGTGGCGCCCTGCTCGTGCAGGGACTTCACCACACGAAACATGACGTCCGTCAGGGCGGGCGAGAGCCCGATGGAAGGCTCGTCGAACATGACGACCTCGGGCTTCGACATGATTGCACGGCCGATAGCCAGCATCTGCTGCTCGCCGCCCGATAGCGTGCCGGCCAACTGCCCCCGGCGCTCCCGAAGCTTCTCAAACAACTGATAAACGAAATCGAGCGTTTCGGACCGCCCGGCCTTCGCGCGCTTCAGCGCCCCTCCGAGCAGCAGGTTTTCTTCCACAGAAAGACTTCCGAAGATCTGCCGACCTTCCGCGACCTGGGCAATGCCGCGCTCGCAGATCTCCCACGGCGGCATCCCGGTGATATCAACACCGTTCATCTTGATGACACCGCTCGACGACCGAACGATGCCCGAGATAGATCTGATGAGTGAGGTCTTCCCTGCGCCGTTCGCGCCAACGACGCAGATCAATTCGCCTTTGTGGATCTGCAGGGAGACGCCGTTCAATGCGCAGGATCCATCGTACGCGACACAAAGTCCGTCGATCGTCAGAAGCGCACCACTAAGCATGGAAGCCTGCCCCCAGGTAGCTCTCGAGGACTTTCGGATCTGCAACCACCTCTCCGGGAGGTCCCTCTGCGATCTTGGCGCCGTGATGCAGAACCACCACACGCGAGGCCACTTCCATCACGATGCGCATCACGTGCTCGACAAGGAGGATCGTCAATCCACCTTCGGCAAGCTTCTGCAGTACGCCTACAATACCCGCAGCTTCAGTCGGTCTCAGACCCGCCATAACCTCGTCCAGCAACAGCAATTTGGGCCGGGTCGACAGCGCCTTGGCCGTTTCCAGCATTTTCCGGTCCGGTAGCGTTAATTGATCCGTCCTCGCGTGGGCCTTGGCGGCCAGACCAACGCTTTCAAGAGACTCGTACGCCTTCGATCTGGCCTCGCTTACGTTTCTGGTCCAGCTGAAGGCTCCGATCATGGCATTCTCAAGCACCGACATCTCACGCATCGGCCGCACGATCTGAAATGTTCGCGCGATGCCCATCCTGCAAACCGTCTCGGGTGGCGAATTGTCGATTTGGCGGCCTTCGAACAGCACCCGGCCGCTGGTCGGCTTCAGGGCACCAGCGACCAGGTTGAAGCATGTCGTCTTTCCCGCTCCATTCGGTCCAATCAGCGCTGTGATCCGCCCGGCTCGAAGTGAGAAGCTTACATCCTTCACCGCGACCAAGCCTCCGAACGATCGGGACAGGTTCTCGACCTCGAGCAGAGTTGTCATTCTTCGACCTTTCGGGACTGCCACAGCCATGCCGTGGGTGGCGCCTGGATAGCTTTGCAAAGGCGCACAATCGCCGGCCAGATGCCGTCTGGCAGGAACCAGACGACCGAGATCAGGACAACACCGTAGGTAATATTGTTCAGTCCCGGGATCCGAAGACTGTCGCCGAGCGCGCTCATCAAGTGATTGAGCGGAATCGCGGCGAGCGACCCGACCAGCGGACCGAACGTGGTCCCCAGCCCCCCGACCACGGGCCCTATCAGGACGTCTACCGATAGCCCCATCCCCATGATCGAGTCCGGGAATATCGACCCTTGAACGAGCGCCAGAACTCCACCGCCCGCGGCAGCCGTTGCGGCCGATATCGAGATCACGAGAATCTTGTGCTGGAAGGTCCGGACGCCAAGTGCGCGTGCGGCCGATTCGTCGTCGCGCATCGCCCGCCATACGTATCCGAGGTAGGATCGTGAAATATATTCGGTTCCGATTATTCCCAACGCCGCCAGTGCAAGCGCGACGAAGTAGTAGAAGCGGGCATCGCCGCGAAGCATGGAGATCTCAATCCCGCCTGTTGGCGCAGGAAAGAACAATCCCTGCATTGCGCCCACGAACTCCCAGCCACTGAACATAATCCTGGCGAACTCGGCGGCGGCAATCGTGAGCAGCGCGAAATAGATACCGCGAACCTCGAACCGAAAGCTCAACCAGGCGATCGACGCGCCAACGGATCCGGCGAGGATCATTCCGGTCAAGAGCCCGACCCAAGGCGAAATGCCGTACTTTACGTAGAGGACACCGACGGAATAGGCTCCCAGCCCGACAAAGAGGGCGTGACCGATCGATAGCTGCCCGCCGATCCCAAGCATCAGGTTCCAGGACTGTCCGAGGAAGGTGAACAACAATACGATCGTCATCAGCGAGATGACGTACGGGTTTGCCAGCATCCCGACCAATCCCAGGACAGCGAAGACCGTTATTCCGGCAAGCCACCGAGTCCTTTCCAGCCCACGGTCAAATTTCTTTTGCACCAAAAAACCCCCTCGGACGGAAAACCAGGATGATGATCAGGAGCGCGTAAGGAAGCGCCGTCTTCATCGAAGGCGTGAACATCAACGCCGCGATTGCCTCGGCGACGCCGATCACCAGACCTCCGAGGAGTGCTCCGCCAAAGCTGCCGAGCCCGCCCACGATGACCGTCACGAAAGCAAGGAGAGTGAAATCGACGGCGAGATATGGTTGAGCGTCGAACAGGGGAGATATCAGGGCGCCGGCGACCCCTGCGCAAGCTGCCCCGATGCCAAAGGTAACGGCATAGACTCGTGGAATGTTCAGTCCAACGATGAGGCCGCCCAAACGATTGTCCGCCGCCGCCCGCAGCGAGCGGCCGAACGAGGAGAACTTCAGATACGCTCCAAGCAGAGCTATAAGCAGCCCGGCGGTCGCTGCCGCCTGCAATCTCGCCAAGTCGAGCGTCATAAGGCCGAGAGATACGGTCTGAAACGACAGCTGCGAAGCAGTGGGACGCGGATCCGGCCCGAACGCGACCAACAGGGCTCCGCTAAAGAGCAACGACAGGCCGATGAAAACAATGAACTGATAGTGATGCGGCCGGTTCACGAACCGCTTCACGATCAGCGCTTCTAACAGATATCCGAAGACGAACATCACGACCGCGGCGATTGCTGCCGCCACGATGATTGGGACGTTCCACAGCCGAACAGTCCAATAGCCGATGTAGACACCGAACACGACCATCTCGCCGTGCGCAAAATTTACGACGCGCATGACGCCGAATATGATGGTCAGGCCTAATGCAACGAGGCCGTAAACGAGACCGAGCAGAATGCCGCTCGCAAGAACATTTAGCCAGAGCGAGAGCATCAGCAAGCACTGACCGGCGCGAGCGAATGCCGGGTATTGGACACCGCAACACTCAGTAAGGCTGCCACCCGCAGCTGGCCGCGCTCGGATAGGATCGAGACCACCCCAGCGTTGAATTCCCACCTGATCTGGTCAGCGAACATGATCCCCCGCATTGGCATTCCTCCTGCGTTTGTGCAGATATCCTCTTGGCCGCCGGACGCTATGACCTGAGCCTTTGCTTCGCATTCTCGGTCGGCGTCCGGCCGCTATTCTCACTGAGTTCGACACTCATTCGGCAGCCCATGCGCGGGACCTTCTAACGCTTCGGTACGGTGAATTCGCCGTTTACGTAGACAAGCGGCTCGCGATCGAGGTTGGTTGTTTGGGCAACGACTTCGCCGACGAAGATCGTATGGCTGCCGGCATCGTACGAACCGGACACGCGACAGTCGAAGCTGCAAATTGCCTCGATGAGACTCGGCGCACCTGTCGTGAGTTGACGCCACAAACCGTCAGCAAAGCGTATGTCGCCCTTGCTTCCGTCCTGCCCGGCAAACTTCTTTGCCAGCTCGGCGTGATCCGCCGTGAGAATGTTCCAGCAGAATGATCCGCTCTGCTTTATTGTGTCGTGGCCACCGGCGGACTTGTTGACGCAAACGAGCACGCTCGATGGTTCGGTTGACAATGAGCACCCGGCCGTCAACGTCAAACCGTGCCTGCCCGGTCGCACGCCCGTCGTCACGATAGACACCGCGCCGGGCACGTTGCGCATTGCGCTCCGGAATTCCGCGCTGCTGAACACCGGGGATGGTTGGTTTGGCATCGGTGACACTCGGAAGTTCATGGTGATGGGTTCCCGCAAATACTCGAACCGAGTTGTCCGGAGTCGGCTAGCCGCCCTGCTTGTTCGACGCTTGAAAGAGCTGGATCGTGTTGTTTTGCGGATCCTTCAAGCAAGCCACACGGCCATGCGCCCCCATGTCCCGCATTTCGCCGAAAATCTCGGCTCCCAGGGCGCGGGCCCGATCGAGCGTCAGCTCCAGATCATCCACTTCAAATACGACGACCGCGTTCCGAGCCCCTTCGGAGGCCGACTCTCCGGGGCCTGCGATGCAGAAGGCGGCCTTCTCTCCGGCGAATTGAATCCATTTGGCGCCGTCGGCGAAGCGGATCGTCAGTCCAAGCGCTTCATAGAAGCCGGCTAACGCTTCAGGTTCCTGGGCGGTAAGATAGATGTGCTTGAGCTTCATCTCTTGCTTTCGATTCCGAGCGCACCATCAATCCGTGACCTCCGGCCACGCTTGTCCGATGATCTTTGCGCCGCGCGGTCGGCATTAATGTTCGAAGTTTTCACCGCGCGCATCGCCCATCAGCATATTATGCTGCAGGCTATCGGGGCCGGCTTGTTGAATTTTCAGCGCATGCGACGACGAGAGACGATTCATTGCGTCATCTTCCCGACAGAGCCTTCGGGCGCGTATCATCGCTTGCGCCGGCTGCGATTTTCCTGGCGCTCTCTTTTGATCATCCATGTCAACCCGCCGCTGGTGAGCGCTTGGGCAGTTCGCGAGTTATCCGATGACCGAATTGTCCTTTATTGGACCCTGCCGGCGCATTCGCGCATCTGCGAACAAGCTCGATTCTTGAGCAGTCGCATGTCGCATGAACAAGGCTTTTAGAATGCTCACTTCGTCGTGTCGTGGAACTACGCACGCCTTGATGTGGTGGGAACTGAAAGCCAGATGCGGGCGCAAAATCGGTCAACCTTGATCGCCCGCAGCCCGTTGCATATGGGGGCGGTCGCCCTTTTTCCGCCTTGGGTTAGCCGACATATCCTTAGGGTAGAATGCGAAGATCGCGATCCCTATTGTCAGGCGAACTCCAGGATCAGCGCATCGACCGCGAGCGTGGCGCCGGCGGCGGCGTGGATCTTCTTGACCGTGCCGTCGCGCTCCGCGCGCAGCACGTTCTGCATCTTCATGGCTTCCACAACCGCCAGGGTCTCGCCGGCCTTGACCTCCTGCCCTTCGGTCACCGCGATCGACACCACGAGTCCGGGCATCGGACACAACAACTTCTTGCCGGTGTCGGCGGCCGAGACCACCGGCATCAGCCGCGCCGAGGTCGCCTCGGTCTCGGTGAAGACATAGACCGGGACCTCAAAGCCCTGATGCGCGAGGCGGAAGCCGTTGTTGATCGCCCGCACCTGCACGGCGACAAAATTGCCGTCGACGGTGCCCTGCCAGACCGGCTCGCCCGGCACCCAGTTCGACACCAGATTGTGCGGATTGCCGGGCAGCCCGTCGGCGCCGATGAAGCGCACTGCAATCGCGTCAGCCTCGCGCGCGACGTCGAGTGCGATCTCGGCGTGGTCGAGCCACACCGCGCGGCGGCGCTCGCGTTGCACCACGCGGCCGCCCATCTGGCCGGAAATCTGCCGCTTGCGCTCGCCGAGCACGTGATCGATGGCAGCGCCGACCGCGGCCAGCCGCCGCGCAATCTCGCCTTCGGGGGCGCGCGCCGAAAATCCCGTGGGGAACTCTTCCGCGATGAAGCCGGTCGAGAGCCGCCCTTCGCGCCAGCGCGGATGGTTCATCAACGCCGACAGGAACGGAATGTTGTGCCTGATGCCGTCGACATAGAAGCCGTCGAGCGCGGTCGCCTGCGCCTCGATCGCCGCGGCGCGCGACGGGGCGTGGGTGACGAGCTTGGCGATCATCGGATCGTAATGGATCGAGATCTCGCCGCCCTCCTGCACGCCGGTGTCGTTGCGGATCGTGATGCCGTCATGGCTGGCTTCGGCCGGCGGACGATATTTCACCAGCCGTCCGATCGACGGCAGGAAGTTGCGGAACGGATCCTCGGCATAGACGCGGGATTCCACCGCCCAGCCGGTCAGCGTCACGTCCTTCTGCGCGATCGCGAGCTTCTCGCCGGCGGCGACGCGGATCATCTGCTCGACCAGGTCGATGCCGGTGATCAATTCGGTGACGGGATGCTCGACCTGCAGGCGGGTGTTCATCTCCAGGAAGTAGAAGCTCTTGTCCTGGCCGGCGACGAATTCCACGGTGCCGGCCGAATCGTAGTTCACCGCCTTCGCCAGCGCGACCGCCTGCTCGCCCATCTTCCGGCGGGTGATCTCGTCGAGCAGCGGCGACGGCGCCTCCTCGATGACCTTCTGGTTGCGGCGCTGGATCGAGCACTCGCGCTCGCCGAGATAGATCACATTGCCATGCTTGTCGCCGAGCACCTGGATCTCGATGTGGCGGGGATCGACGATGAACTTCTCGATGAAGACGCGGTCGTCGCCGAACGACGACTTCGCCTCGGCCTTGGCGAGGTTGAAACCTTCGGCGACCTCGGCCTTCGAATGCGCGATGCGCATGCCCTTGCCGCCGCCGCCGGCGGAGGCCTTGATCATCACGGGGTAGCCGATCTCGTCGGCGATCTGGACGGCGTGCTTGTCGTCCTCGATGACGCCGAGATGACCCGGCACGGTCGAGACCTTGGCCTTCGCAGCCGCCTTCTTGGATTCGATCTTGTCGCCCATCGCGGCGATGGCGCCGGGGTTCGGGCCGATGAAGACGATGCCGGCGGCTTCCAGCGCGCGCGGAAACGCCTCGCGCTCGGACAGGAAGCCGTAGCCGGGATGCACCGCCTGCGCGCCGGTCTTGCGGCAGGCCTCGACGATCTTGTCGATCAGAAGATAGCTCTCGGCCGCGGCGGGCGGGCCGATCAGCACGGCTTCGTCCGCCATCTCGACATGCAGCGCATCGCGGTCGGCCTCGGAATAGACGGCGACCGTCGCAATCCCCATACGGCGCGCAGTCTTGATGACCCGGCAGGCGATCTCGCCGCGGTTGGCGATCAGGATTTTCTTGAACATGGTC
>NZ_SMYJ01000048.1:0-210115 GCF_009720285.1 Bradyrhizobium sp. BR2003 | reverse complement strand
GGCACGATCAGGAAGCCGCCGCCGATGCCGAAGAAGCCGGACATGGTTCCGGTGGCAAGCCCGAGGCCGATGATCGCGGGCATGTTGGACATCGAGATCTTGACGTCGGTCAGCCCGATCCGCGCGCGGTTCTTCAGCATCAGGCCCGCGATGACCAGCATCACCACCGAGAACAGCGCGAGCAGCTTCTGCCCCTCCAGCATCTTGCCGAGGATGGAGCCGCCGAACGCGCCCAGCATGCCCGACAGCGCGAATACCAGCGCGCAGGACCAGATCACGGTACCGCCACGGGCGTGGTTGGAGAGATTGACCGCCGCGTTGGCGGCGACCGCGATCGCCGAGGTGCCGATCGCGACATGCGGCTCCGGCACGCCGACCACATAGACCATCAGCGGCACGGCAAGGATCGACCCGCCGCCGCCGACCAAGCCCAGCGAAAAGCCGACCAGCATGCCCGATGCCAGCCCAAGCATGCTTTGAGTTGCGGAGAAGACCAAGGGGAACAGACTCGCGTTTGAGGCCGCAACCCTAGAAGGATTTGCTGTCTGACGCCAGATCAATAGCACAAAACTGCCCTGCAGCCCGGATTAGCGCAGCAGATATGTCACAGCCAGCGGCACCAGCAGCGAGGTGACCAGCGCATTCAGGCTCATCGCGATCCCGGCAAACACGCCGGCGACCTCATCGACCTGGAAGGCGCGCGCGGTGCCGATGCCATGGGCGGCGATCCCCGCCGCAAAGCCGCGGGCGCGAAAGTCCGTGATGCCGGTGAAGTTCATCAGGGGCGTGACGATGATCGCCCCCATGATGCCGGTGAGGATCACCGACACCGCGGTCAGCGAGGGATCGGCATGCAGGGATTCGCTGATGCCCATTGCAACGCCGGCGGTGACCGATTTCGGCGCCAGCGACAGGATGACGTCGCGCGGCAACCCGAACGCCTGCGCCAGCAGCACCACCGAGACGATCGCCGTCAGCGAGCCGACCGCGAGCGCAACCAGCATCGGCACGATCGCCGCCGCGACCCGCCTGCGGTTCTCGTAGAGCGGCACCGCGAGCGCCACCGTCGCCGGCCCGAGCAGGAAGTGCACGAACTGCGCGCCGGCAAAATAGGCGGTGTAGGAGGTCCCGGTCAGCAGCAGGAATACGCCGATGATCCACACCGAATGCAGCACGGGATTGGCGAGGGGGTGCCGCCTTGTCTTCAGCGACACCGCGTCGGCCACCGCATAGGTCAACAGCGTCACCGTCAGCCAGAGCAGCGGCGACTGCGAGAGGTAGACCCAGAGCGAGAACGGATTGTCGCTCACGGCCGCTCCTCCTCGCGCGAAAACAGACTGCTCGCCGCAACGAAAGTCGCAACCGTCGCCAGCAGGGTGACGATCACCGAAACCGCGAGGATCACGAGGACCGCGATGCCGTGCTCGGCGAGCAGATCGAGCTTCTGCACCACGCCGACGCCAGCCGGAATGAACAGCAGCGAGAGATTGGCGAGCATGCCGCGGCTTGCGCTCTCGACGCCGTCATCGCCGAGCGGCCCGCGTGCCAGCGCCGGAAAGCGGTCGCGCGCCAACAGCAGCAACAGCAGCAGTACGAGGCCGACCACCGGGCCCGGCACCGGCACCGCCAGCGCGCGCACGGCGACCTCGCCGACCAGCTGGCAGAGCAGGATCAGGCTGAGGCTGGCGATCATGGCAGGAAGCTCACGCGACACATCCGCCTATCAGGTCGGTGTGGCGGGACCTTGTCAATGCGCCGGTCTTGGATGCGTGCGCAGATCTTGGGCGCCGCTGCTTTCAGTCCCGTCATCCAGAGGTGCGAGCGGAGCGAGCCTCGAAGGATGGACAGCCGCTAGCCGGGCCGTGCATGCTTCGAGACGCCGCTACACGGCTCCTCGGCATGACGGGATTGGCCTTCCGCCACGACCACACGCGACTGCCGCCTTTGCAGCGCCATCAGCGTGCCGCTCATGGTCGCGACCAGCGTCTCGACGCCGTCCTGGATCGCATAGGCTCGGCCGTCGCAGACCGTCAGCGTGCGGCCGGGCTTGACCACGACGCCGCGGAACACGAACCGCTCGCCGCGGGCCGGCGCCAGCAGATTGGTCTTGAACTCCACGGTGAGGATGTCGGAGCCTTCGGGCATCAGCGTGAAGGCGGCGATGCCGCAGGCATTGTCGAGGCCCGCGGTGATGATTCCGGCATGCACGAAGCCGTTCTGCTGGCAGAATTCCGGCGCGTAGGGCATCGCGAGATCGACTTCGCCGGGCTCCATGCGCGCGATCGAGATACCGAGCGTCTGCATCGCGCGCTGGCGCGCGAACGTATCGGTCGCGACCGCGTGATAATCGGGATTCTTCGGCTCGAAGCGGGGCATCGCGGTCACGCACTCACGGGTTCTGACGGCACGAGATGCGGCATCGCGGCGTAGCGGATCGCGGGCGCAAACGGCGTCGCCTTGCGCGCGGCGCGATCGATATGCACGGCCGCGATCTCGCAGGTCGCGGCGACCTCGCCGGTTTCCGCATTGCGCATCTCGTGCAGGATGCGGATCGACTTGTCGCGGAACTCGACCAGCCGGCTCTTGACCTCGACAAGGTCGCCGGCGAGCAGTTCGCGCTTGTAGGAGACGTTCTGCTGCACGGCGGCCATGCCGCGGCCGGACTCGCGCAGATAGCTAGGCGTCAGGCCGAGCCGCGCGAACATGTTCCAGCTCGCCTCATCGAACTTGCCGACATACCACATGACGTTCATGTGGCCGATGTGGTCGCAGTGCCAGGGATAGACCGTGCCGCGATAGGTCGCCTCGCCTTCCATCCTGCCGCTCCTCGATTGCTGATACGGTAGCGTATCAAGATCGAGGCAGGCTAGCAATACGGTACCGTATCAAAGCATGATCCGGAAAAGTGCGAAGCGGTTTGCCGAAAAGATCATGCTCAAACAAGCGACTAGTGCGCGATAACGATCTGATCGCGCACTAGGTACGCGGAGATCACATGACTGAAAGCAAGGGCGACGTCTGGGTCGCGGCGGGCTTTGCCGAACTCGCGCATAGCGGGGTCGACGGCGTACGGGTCGAGGTGCTGGCGAAGAATCTCGGCGTCACCAAGGGCGGCTTCTACCGCCGCTTCAGGGATCGCGCCGCGCTGCTCGAGGCCATGCTGACGCGCTGGCGCGACGGCCGCATCGCATCGATCGAGAAGCAGACCGCGCTCGACGGCGCCAGCGCGCGCGAGCGGCTGAAGGCGATCATCACGCTGTATTCGGAGCGCATGAACACCGAGGCGATGGCGGTCGAGCTCGCGATCCGGCAATGGGCGCGCACCGATGAGGCCGCTGCCAACGCCGCCGCAAGCGTCGATGCCGCGCGGCTGAAGAATGTCGCCCAGCTCTATCGCGCCACCGGGCTGCCGACTGAAGAGGCCGATGCGCAGGCCTTCCTGTTCTACTGCTTCATCTTCGGCCAGAGCCTGCTGTTCCTCGAGCGCGGCCCGCGCAAGCGCGCGCAATTGCTGGCGCAGTCGGCGGAAAAGCTGCTGGCGGAAAAGCAGTAAAGGGCTGCAGCCAATAGAGCCGGCGCAAACGGAAAGCGGCCGGCTAACGCCGGCCGCTCGCCGAACCCGGAGGCTGACTCAGGCGCCCTTCAGGCGCTTGTTGCATTCGCTGTAATAGCCGCCGCCCTTCTGGATCCACTTCAGGCCGCCATTGCCGCCAGTGGCCTTGTTGGCGTTGTACTGGTCGACGCAGGTGTGCATGCGTCCTTTGCCTTCGGACTCCTTGGCGTATTTGGGATCGATGGCGTTCGGAAACACGGCGGGTCCTGATGGCGCCGCCGGTGCCGCGGCGGGCGCCTGCTTGGCTTCCTTCGGCGCGGCCGGAGCGGGCGCTGCGGCTGCCGGCGGCGGAGCAGCGGGCGCCGCGGCCGGGGTCGCGTCGGCGCCGCACTGCGCCTTGCGGAAATCATTCCACTTCTGGCCGCCGAGGGTGCCGGCCGACTTGGCCGCCTGGTACTTGGCGCTGCATTCCTGCGCGGTCAGGGCCTGCGCCGGCGCGCTCGCCGCAAAGGCTGCAAAGCCCGACACCGCAATCACGCACAACAATCTGGTCTGAATGGTCATCCCTGGTCTCCCGTCATCCCTGGTTTCCCCTTGGTTTCCCTTGGTTGGTTTCCCTTGGGGGGCATTGGCGTAAGGCCATTATCCTAGCGCAACCCCGACTTGCGACAACGCATCAGCGCGCCTGCGCGTTAAAATATTGTGGCGGCGGGACCGCTGCATGTTCATCCACGGTTCAGCATCGTCGCGCGACGTTTCGACCCTCTTTCCCTCACGAGGTGCCCCATGAAGACGATTTCCACGCTCGCGTCCGCAACCGCCCTTGCCTCCCTGCTGCTGATGGGCGGAGCTTTCGCGCAAACGGCCGCGCCCGCCGCCAAGGACGCCGCTCCGAAGGCCGAGACCAAGGCGCCGGCCGAGAAGAAGCCGCGCACCGCCGAGTCGCTGGAATGCTCGAAGGAAGCCGACGCCAAGGGGCTGCACGGCAAGGAGCGCAAGAAATTCCGCGCCGAGTGCAAGAAGGAGAAGTCGGGCGGCGGCGCCGCCGCTGCGCCCGCGGCGACGAAGTAACCCGCAGACACGTTTGATGCGCATGCCCCCCGTTTCACGGAGGGCCGTCGCACTCGGAGCCAGCTGACTTTCCGCTCCGTCATGGCCGGGCTTGTCCCGGCCATCTGCGTCTTTCTTTCCACCGAAACAAAGACGTGAATGCCCGGGACACGTGCGCGAAAACGCGCTTCGCGCTTTTGCCCGGTCATGACGAGTTTGTGGCGATACTGATCGCAATCCCCGGCTCGCTTCGAAGGGTGAAAATCTGTGCGCCGGGCGAGCCGCGGTGCAATGCTGCAATCGCGAGATGCATTTGTCGCGCTCACGCGAATTTGCCATAAGGCGGCGTGACCCTGATCCGCGCTTCGATGGCAACGGCCATTCCCGACCGCAGCAAAGTCCTGAACGGGCTCGAGACCCTCGTCATCGGCACCGTCGGCGGCTTGCTGTTTCTGTGGGCAGAATTGCCGGGCGGCCTGATCTCGGGGGCGATGGTCGCAGTCGCGATCGCCGCATTGGCCGGACGGCCGCTTGCGGTGCCGGCGCTGCTGACGCAATCGGTGCTGCTGCTGCTCGGCATTTCGCTGGGCTCGCTGATGTCGCAGCAATTGCTGCAGCACATGAGCTCCTATCCGCTCACCATCGGCCTGCTGGCGCTGGCGACGTTCTGCTCGACCTTCGGCTCGAGCCTCTATCTGCAACGCATCCATGGCTGGGACCAGACCTCGGCCTTCCTCGCCGGCAGCCCCGGCGCGCTGTCGCAGATCACGATCCTCGCCGCGGAAAAGGGCGCCGACGTCGCGGCGATCGCGGTGGTGCAAACCATGCGCGTGATCATTTTGACCGCGGCGCTGCCGCTGGTGCTGGCGCTGACCGGGGTGACGCATGCCGCGCCGCCGCCATTGCCGACCTCGGTCGCCTCGCCGTTCGGCCTCGTCGCGCTGGTCGCCCTATCGATCGGCGTCTCGCTGCTGCTGCGCTGGATCAAATTCCCCGCCAGCTGGATGTTCGGCGCGATGCTCGCCTCCAGCCTGCTGCACGGCTCCGGGCTGGTCGATGGCGGCCTGCCGCCCTGGCTGCGCAACGTCGCGCTGGTCGGCATCGGCGCCATCATCGGCACCCGCTTCGCGCGGATGAAAACCTCGACCCTGCTCAGTCATGTCAATGCCGGGCTCGGCTCGTTTGCGATTGCCATCCTGATCTCGGCCGTGTTCGTCGCGGTGATCGGCTTCACCACCCATGTGCGGCTCGCCGACGTCGTGGTCGCCTTCGCGCCGGGCGCGATGGACGCGATGCTGGCGCTGGCGCTGACGCTGCACATCGACCCGATCTTCGTCGGCGCGCATCATTTGTCGCGCTTCCTGTTCGTCACCATCTCGACGCCGGGCATCATCCATCTGTTCGGCCGGCCGCAGGACGACGTCGACGATTGACTAGACGGAGAATCCGTTGATCCCGTCATCCTGAGGAGCGCGAAGCGCGTCTCGAAGGGCGAACGGCCCGGCCGGTGGCCATGCATGCTTCATCAACCTCAGGCCCTGGCCGCCTTCGCCACGCCCCAGCCGGCGATCGCGGCCATCACGAGCGAGATCAGCACGTTGTAGCCGGCCAGCGAAATGCCGAGGAAGCGCCACTGCACCTCGTCGCAGCGGACCACCTTGACCTTGTCGAGCTGGTCCAGCAGCGAGCCGGCCTTGCCGAAATCCACCATCGGGCCGGTGCAATCGGTCGGCCCCGGCCAGAACCCCCATTCGACACCGGCGTGATAGGTGCCGAGCCCGGCATTGGCGAGCGCGGCGAGGCCGAGGATCGCAAGGCCCGCGAGCAGCACCGGACGCGGCGCGCCGCGGGCCGCCGCGAGCGCGACCAGGGCGCCGAGCGGCACCGCGAGGTAATAGGCATAGCGCTGCTCGAGGCAGAGCGGACAGGGCATGATCTCCAGCACGAGCTGGAAGAACCAGGCGCCGGCCAGCGTCGCCGCCGCGATCACGGCAATCGCCAGCGCCGAGGTCAGCGCCGGATTGCCGGCGGCGGAAGCATGCGACGGATGGGCGGTGGCGATCGTCACGTCGGTCCTCCTGCGAGCATCGTTCGGGAGGGTCATGGGCCCTGCTCCAAGGTCGTCGATTGCGGTCGTATCGCGTGAAAATACCGCTGTCGAGGCGCGGGACAATCACATCCGCGCGGGTTGACCGTGACGGCCGCCGTCCGCCGCGGTCAGATCGCGTTCAGTCGATGATGCGTGGGAACGCGCAGGCGCCACCGGCTCATCTCCGCCTGCAACTCGTCGGACAAGAGAAGGCTCGGGTTGAGCAGCCTGCGTTCATGCCAGAGGTGGGCGCCAGCGCTGACACTCTTCAAGACCATCAGGCTGCCCGATATAGGCGCCGTGCCAGTTGTTCAGCGCCGCCCTTTGCTCCACAGACATCTGCTCGTCGAAATATTGCTTGAGGCCTTCCTCCCAGCCCACATAGTCGCCGTTCGGGAAGTGTCGCCGAATTGGCTGCGCTCGTACCATCCCCACACCATGTTCAAGTGCTTCAAGTGCCCCCGTGCGTCATCGAGATCGATGAACCGGACCATACCGTTGCGCTCGCGCCTCCGTCTCGGAGTAGGTTGTTGCAGCCGCGGCCGGGCATGGGGACCGTGGCAGCGGCGGCCGCCAGGCAAACTCTGCTGTCATCGCCATATGGACAAGCAACGGCTTTGCGTCGACCTTGGGGTCACACACCCCGAAATTCCACTGCCGTGGCGCGGGACATCCCGTCCGCGCGGGTTGACCGTGACGGGCCGCCCGCTATAGTCCGCCGCGCTTCGCGACCCCGGCCTTCCCGGCCGGGACCATTGCGAATGCCCCTGTGGCGGAACTGGTAGACGCGCTCGACTCAAAATCGAGTTCCGCAAGGAGTGCTGGTTCGATTCCGGCCAGGGGCACCACGAAAAATACCAATAATAACAGTAACTTAAATCGTTGGCTCGATTCCGGTTTTCACGGCAGAGTTTTCGCGACACGTTGAAAACACCCGTAAAAATTCGCCACGGCTGTCCGGCTTGCTGGCATTTTTGCTGGTATCGGGCGAACAGACGTCATCAGCGGCTTTCGGTATTCCGAATGAAGCCATCGAGCAGATGGCCCGCAAGAACGATGGCGTGAGCGCCAAGCGAACACGTCGACTGCCGCGCCGCCCACCTTCCTGCCAGCAGCAAGTTCAAAGATACGGCGATCGCCACATTGGTATAATCCGCGCCCCTACTCGCGATCTCGATATCGACTTGCGTTGGCTTGCGCCATCGGTTGAGGCCGCGGCGTTACGGCTGTCCTGATCCGCCCGCGGAGCCATAGACCTGGCCGGTCGCGTAACTCGCATCAGCAGCGGCAAGCTGCACGTAGATGGAGGCAAGCTCGGCGGGTTGGCCGGGGCGGCCCAATGGGGTCATGCCACCGAATTTTTCAAGCTTTTCCATCGTGGCGCCCCCCGAAACCTGGAGCGGTGTCCAGATTGGTCCCAGCGCGACACCATTGACGCGAATGCCCTTGGAGGCAAGCTGCTTCGCCAGCGACTTCACGTAGTTCATCGTCGCCGCTTTGGTCTGCGCATAGTCGTAGAGATCTGGAGAAGGATCGTAAGCCTGTTCGGATGTCGTGCCGATGATACAGGAGCCGGGCTTGAGATGGGGCAGCGCGGCCTTGATGATCCAGAACGGCGCGTAGATGTTGGTCTTCATGGTCGCGTCGAAATCCTCCGACGAGACGTCGAGAATGGACGCGCGCGTCTGCTGTCGGGCTGCATTGTTGACGATGATGTCGATACCGCCGAGGCCCTGCACGACCTGGTCGACCAGCTTCTTGCAGAAGGTCTCATCCTTGAGGTCGCCGGGGACCGCGAGGCCGGTGCGGCCTTCCTTCTTGATCAGCGCAATCACCTCCTGTGCATCGGGCTCCTCCGCCGGTAGATAGTTGATGGCAACGTCGGCGCCCTCGCGCGCATATGCAATTGCGGCTGCGCGGCCCATGCCGGAATCGCCGCCCGTGATCAGCGCCTTACGGCCAGCGAGACGGCCCGAGCCCTTGTAGCTGCTCTCGCCGTGATCTGGAGGCGGCTCCATCTTGCCGGCGAGGCCGGGCCAGGGCTGCGACTGCTTCTTGAACGGAGGCTTCGGATAGCGGGTGACGGGGTTGATCAGGTCCTGCTCGGCCATGGCGTTTCCTTTCGCTGTCGAGGTTGCCAGCGACGCTGTGGCAAGCGTTGCGCTTGCCGCCTGAACGATGTGCCGGCGGGATACTGAAGTTTTATCTTGTGCCATGGAGGCCTCCGCGATTTTGCAATCTCAATCCGCGGAGAGCCGCAATGTTGCTAACGGAGGACGCCAGCAGGGCCGGCGTCCTCCGCAAAGCCTTACTTCGCCTGCCCGACGCTCGGCGCCTTGCCCAGCTCCTTGGCCATGTCGAGATGATGCCTGAGCGCCGGCAGCGTCTTGTCGGCCCAGTCCTTCAGCGCCGCATTGTCGCCCCCCTTGGCGTAGCGATCGAACAACGAAATCGCGTCCTCGTGGGCGCTGACCTGGTAGGAGTCGTAGTCCGAGCTGAAGTCCTTGCCGGAAACACCCTTCAGCTTGTCCAACTTGCTCTGGTGCGAGCTGTCGAGCGCCGTCGGCAGCGTCGCCTGCACCTTGCCATCGCCGACAAGGGCCTTGAGCTCGCTGCTGGTCTTGGTGTGGTCGGTGACCATCTGTTGCGCAAAACTCTTCTCCTGCGCATTGCCCTTCTGCTCGGCGAGCTTGCTCGATTCGATCTCGAACATGTCACTGACGGCGACCTCCTTGACGAAATCGGCGGTCGTTGGCGCGACCCCCAGCGCCGAATTGACGCCGGTCTTCTCACCGAGCGACTGGGCGAGTGCGGGGCCTGCGAGCAGCACGCAGGCGATGGCGATGACGGTACGTTTCATGGTCGGATCCCTCTGGTTGGCCAAGCGGCCTCTGCCGCGCAGGTCTTTGCGGCGACCAACACGGCTTCAGGACCGAGGTTCCTAATCCGTCGGGCGGCGGCCGGTGCGTGGATTGATCGGATCGGTTGGCTTCCGACGCAAGCGTTCCGGCAGGAATGGCTCGGACGGCGAGGCCGTCGGCTCGGCACGCACGTCGGCATGATGCTGAGCCCGCTCATGCGGCGTCTGGTTGGCGTTGATCTGGTGCTTTACATCGACGCCGTCGACGGGATCGTTGACGCCATGCTGAATGTCACGGAAGTCGCTCATGGTTCACCTCATTCCTTCCCAGGCAGGATCTTTTCGAGCACCTGCCGTGCTGCACCCTTGATAACGCCGCTCTCGTTGGGGTCGTCCTTCATGAGGGCAAGGGAAAAGTTCTTCGCCTGCTGCAAGGTGATGTGCGGTGGCAGCGGCGGCACCTCTGGATCGGTCTTCACCTCCAGCACGACCGGCTTCTCGCTGGCCAGCGCCTGTTCCCAGGCCGAGCCGAGCAGCTGCGGGCTGTCGACGAAGATGCCGGTGAGGCCGATCATCTCGGCGAAACGCGCGTAAGGCAGGTCGGGGATGCGCTGCGAGGCCTCGAATTTCGGATCGCCATTGATGATGCGCTGCTCCCAGGTCACTTGGTTGAGGTCTTCGTTGTTGAAGACGCAGACGACGAAACACGGATCGCGCCAGGATCGCCAGTATTTTGCGGCGGTGATCAGCTCGGCCATGTTGTTCATCTGCATCGCGCCGTCGCCGACCAGTGCGATCACCGGCCGGTCCGGGTGCGCGTATTTCGCCGCCAGCGCGTAAGGGACTGCCGCGCCCATCGAGGCGAGGCCGCCGGAGAGCGAGGCCGTCATGCCGCGCCGGATCTTGAGGTCGCGCGCAAACCAGTTGGCGCAGGAGCCGGAATCGCTGGTGATGATGGCACGCTCGGGCAGGCGCGGCGACAGTTCCCAGGCCACGAGCTGCGGATTGATCGGAGCGGCCGGTTGATGGGCACGATCGTCCAGCGTCTTCCACCATTTAGCGACGTCGTCCTCGATTCTCTTGCGCCAAGCGCCGTCGCTCTTTTTGGGCGCGAGCCGCGGCAACAAGCTTCGCAATGTCTCGGCAGCATCGCCGACGAGGTTGACCTCCATCGGGAAGCGGATCGAAGTCATGCCGGCATCGATATCGATCTGCACGCCGCGCGCGGCACCTTCCTTGGGAAGGAATTCTGCGTAAGGGAATGCCGAGCCGACCATCAGCAGCGTGTCACATTCCATCATCATGGTGTAGCTGGGCTCGGTGCCGAGCAAGCCGATCGAGCCCGTCACCCATGGCAGGTCGTCCGGCAGCGCCGCCTTGCCCAGCAGCGCCTTGGCGCAGCCGGCCGACAGGCGATCAGCGACCGCAATCACCTCGTCCGTGGCGTGCAGCGCGCCGGCACCGATGAGCATCGCGACCTTCTTGCCGGCGTTCAGCACCTCCGCGGCATGATCGAGCTCGGCCTCGCGCGGCATCACGCGCGGAGCGCTATAGCCGACGCCGGAATGCAGCGTGCCGTGCGCGCGGGGCGGCGCTTCATAGGGCTCTTCCTGAAGGTCATTGGGCAGAATGATGGCGGTGGGGGCCCGGCGTGCGAGTGCGATGCGCACGGCGCGATCGATCAGATGTCGCACTTGGGCTGATGATGACGCCTGCGCAACATAGGCGCCTGCGACGTCCTTGAACATCGAGACGAGATTAAGTTCCTGCTGATAGCTCCCGCCGAGCGCGTTTCGCGCCTGCTGGCCGACGATCGCCAGCACCGGCTGGTGATCGAGCAGCGCATCGTAGAGCCCGGTGATGAGATGCGAAGCGCCGGGCCCCGATGTCGCGATACAGACGCCAAGCTCGCCGGAAAACTTCGCATAGGCGCTCGCCATGAACGCCGCCATCTCCTCGTGGCGGGCCTGCACGAAATTGATCTTGGTCTCCGCCCGATTCATCGCACCAAAGACACCGTTAATGCCGTCGCCGGGGTAACCAAAAATGTGACGTATGCCCCAATGATGCAGACGTTGGACGATGAAGTCGGAGACGGTCTGGGCCATTAGGGGGGCTCCCCGGTTGTAGACGTAAGCAACGAGAACAGCTCGTTTGGTACGATGTTCCTCCGCATGTTCCCGGGGGCCGAAAACTGCCGCCTTACCCAGGGGTAATAATTTGGAACGCCCGACTTAGTTTTCGAAGCAACTGCAGTCGGCGCCCGGTGACGGGTCGGTCGACGGGTTCACAGGCAAATTTTATGCAGACCAGCGTGCTCGCCAGGATCGCGTCCTCTAGCTCCGCGTTTTCAAGACTAACGGAGAAATGCCGAAATATGGCGCGCGTCCTGATTGGAACTTCCGGGTGGCACTACGACTCCTGGCGCGGCCCCTTCTTCCCAAAAGGCTTGCCTTTGAAAGAGCAGCTTCGCTACTACGCCAGCCAATTCGAGACCACGGAACTCAACGGCGTGTTCTACCGCACGCCGACGGCAGAAGCCGTGAAGGCATGGCAAGAGCAGACCGCCGGCGATTTTATCTTCGCCTGGAAGGCGTCTAAATTCATCACGCATTGGAAGCGTCTGTCTGACACCAGTAAAAACAGCCTCGAGCTATTGGAGGACCGCATCTCGTTCCTGCGCGGCAAGGCCGGACCAATCCTGTTTCAACTGCCGCCGCAATTCGAGGCAAATGAGGACAGACTTGCATCCTTCTTCAAGCTGCTATCGAAGAAGCGCCGCTACAGTTTCGAATTTCGTCATCCAAGCTGGTATCAGCCCCGTATTCTGCGAATGCTGGCGGACGAAAACATCTCGCTCTGCCTGTCGGATCATCACGATGCGCCGGCTCCCTGGAAGCGCACCGCCGATTTCGTCTATGTGCGCGGGCATGGCCCGAGCGGACGCTACTACGGTCACTACACAAAGCCGACGCTGACCCAATGGGCGCGACGTATCAAATCCTGGAAGCGGCAGGGCTGCGACGTCTACGTCTATTTCGACAACGACCAGAAAAGCGCCGCGCCTGCCGATGCGTTAAAGCTGAAGGCGATGCTCTAACACTACGGCCCGCCGGCAACCGAGCCGGCAATCACCATGACAAGGTCGGCAAGATCGATCTTTCCGTTGACCGTCAGCTCTTCCGCAGAGCCTTCGACTTTCAATACTTGCGGCTGGTTGGCCGCCTGGCGCTTGAGCTCGTTAAGGATGGCGTCCCTGAGCTTCTCCTCCAGCATGTGTCTCTCCTTCACGCGGCCATGGCGCGGCAGGACGCCGCGCATGAGCGGCACATGGCGACGCATTCGTCCATGCCGCTGATCCGTTCGCAGTCGTCCGCGCATTCGGCGCAGATCTCGGCGCATTCACCGCAGGTATGCTTGTGGTGGGGGTGTTGATCAGCATGAAATGCGCTGAAGTCCGACACATTTCGGCGCAGGCTATCATCAAGCGGAAGTGCTTGGGCTCGACATGCTTTCCGCCCGTTTCCAGGCAATGATTCATCGCCGTGACAAGACAGGTCCAGTAGCCACTGCAGCCCGTCATCTGTCCGGTATGCGTCATCTCGTATCACTCCCATTGGCCTTGGGTGTCGCCCCCCTCTCCCTTCAACTAAAACGACGCTGCGCCCTTGGTTCCTGGCCGAGCGCGAAGGTGTTTCAGGCCCCGGTACCCCAACGCCTTGCGCGAACGGCGTGAAATCGCGCATTGGTCTGCGGCTTGATGAACAGAGCCGCGACGCTCGGATGCTGCCTGCGGATCTCGGTCTCGATTGCGATGACGCACTGCTCGATGTCGTCGGCGCGCTTGTCGTCGGCAAATTCGACGCTCAGCGCAGCGACCACCTCGGCCGGCGACAGCTGCACCGTCAACAGTCCGTTGGCGCGGAGCACGCCCGGCGAATGACGCGCGACGTCGAGGATGGATCGCGAGAGATCGGAATGAGCGGGCTCGCCGATCAGCAGACTCTTGCTCTCCCTGGCGAGCCCGATAGATGTGATCCCCAGCAGAACGCCGATCAGGATCGAACCGACCCCATCCCAGACCGGCTGAGCGAAAAGCACAGCCGCAGCGGTCGCTGCAGCAGCGATGACGATACCGACCAGCGCCGCGCTGTCCTCAAGCAGCACCATGAAGGCGGGCGGATCCTTGCTGCGGACGAAGGCCTCGTACCATCCGAGGCGCGAAGTCTCCGAGCGGAACCGCCGCCAGGCGAAGAACCAGGAGATGCCCTCGAACACAAAGGACAGGCCGAGCACGACAAAGCTGACGACGGGATCCTCGATCGGCTCGGGAGCCGTGACATGGAGGACGCCCTGGTAGAGCGAGGCGCCCGCCCCAAGCGCGAAGATCAACAGAGCGACGATGAAGCTCCAGAAATACAGCTCGCGCCCATAGCCGAGCGGATGGGATTCATCAGGCGGACGGCTGGCGCGACGGTAACCGTAGAGCAGCAGCACTTCATTGGTGGTGTCGACCACGGAGTGCACGGCTTCGCTCATCATCGCGGAGCTGCCGGTCCAGACGGCAGCTCCGATCTTGGTGACCGCAACGAGAGCGTTGCCGACGAGTGCGGCGTAGACGATGGTTTTGGACGATCCTTCCGCCGTCTTGGTCACCCACCGAGATCCTTAGTCATTTCGGAGCCGGATCCGAGAGTTCAGCCCCGGGGTCGCCAAACTGACCGCTGCGGGCGAGTTGTACGGCACGGCCCAATGCCATGGCCGTATTCAGCACTTCCCGCTGAAACGCATGATCTTCGTCCAGCTCTTGGTGCGAGGTGGCATATTTCTCCATGTAGCCGATGTAGCCATCCATCTCACCGAAACGGCCGGCCGAGATCAGGTGCATGTCGGTCAACCAGTCTGACAGGGTTCGGCGTACGCCCTCGGCTCCGACGCTGTCGCCATGAACGATGAGACCAAAGTGGCGGCCGGCGAGATGTCGCGGATAAGGCCAACCTTTCAGCTCCAACGCCTTGGCTTCAACCGCGTTCTTGCCGTGCGTTGACGTCGGATCGGGATTGCCGCCGTCGGCGCAGACCAAACGATCTATCATCGCCTTGAGGCCCCCGGCACGTGATACCAATTCACCGGCGTCACGATCAGAATGCCGTGCGCTGCCACCCAGAGCGGATAGATCTCGTTCATCCAGTCACTGGTCTGGCCTAGTGAGTAGTTCGGATAGCAGCTGCACGGCAGTGACAGAGCGGCATGGCGGTGGAAACGCAGGATTTGCAGGGGTGGATGTTCTTGCCGAACTCGGCGGTGAGCCGCGAGAGATCGAGGATGTCGACGGCAAAGCCCATCCCAGAGAAGACAGGCTCGGCGAGCTTGACCATACGCCAGGTTTTCGACATCTCGCCGGGATTTTCGACATCTCGCCGGGACAAGTGTGCTCGCTGCGGGCCGAGCCATTGATGATCAGGATGCGCGGATTTTCCCGGGCATCATCGTGCCGCTGAGCCTCAAGAATGGCGGTGCGTGCCGCCAGCCAGTCAACAGAGAGTTCGTAATCAGGGTCGGCAAACCCCGCGCCAGCTTTTCGTGTCACCGGCGATTTGCGCGAATGGCTGTAGGCATCCCAGGCAGCACTGACTATGGCATCGAGTTCGTGCTGGAGGGAGACAAAAGCGGGATCCGCGAACTGGCTCCTGTAGCGGCGCTCGAACTCTTCACGCGCTATTTCGACGGGCGGCATCCCCTTGCGAACGTCCGGTTCCGTCATGGTGCCTCCTCGACAAATCAGTTCAGTAACCGGGGTTCTCGTCGCCAGTTCCTGCCTTGGAATGCCATTTGGCGAGACTGACGCTTAATCGATCAGATAGGAACGGAAGCTGTGCTCAGGCGTCAGCCGGCATGACACAGATCATGAAAGTCCGGTTTCACGAGTTCGGCGGCAATGACGTGCTGCGCGTTGAAAGGCTCGAGCAATCGGGTCCCGATGCACGCCAGATTCTGATCCGCGTGCGTGCCGCGAGCGTCAATCCGGTCGACTTCAAGATCCGGTCGGGCAAATATCCCTCCGTAAAGGGCGATCGCCTTCCCTACACGCTTGGCCGTGATGTCTCTGGCATCGTGGAGACGTGCGGCGCGCAGGCGACCCGCTTCCAACCGGGCGACGCCGTCTTCGGCATGGTGCCCGTCTTCGGTGGCGGTTACGCCGAGCGGGCTGTCCTGGACGAACGCGCTGTTGCCGACATGCCGGTGGGGCTCGATCATGTCCAGGCGGCAGCCATCCCGCTCGCAGGGCAGACCGCGTATCAAGGTCTATTCCGGCGCGGCAAGCTCAAGGCGGGTGAGACGATCTTGATCCACGGCGGCTCCGGAGGAGTCGGACATTTCGCAATTCAGCTCGCCAAAGCCGTCGGCGCTCGCGTGTTGACGACGGTGTCGACCGAACACGTCGATTTCGCGCGATCGCTCGGGGCCGACATGGTGATCGATTACAAGTCCCAGCGCTTTGAAGAGGTCGCCAAGGACCTCGACATGGTGTTCGACCTGATCGACGGAGAAACCCGTGGGCGCTCGTGGGATCTGCTCAAGAAAGGCGGGCGACTGATCTCGACACTGACGGAGCCATCGCAAGACAGCGCCAAAGCGCTCGGTGTCACCGCGATGCGTTACACTGTCGAGCCCGACGGCGAAGAGCTGGCTGAGATCGGACGTCTCGCCGATGCAGGCAAGCTGAAGCCCCACATTCAGGCAACCTTCCCGCTCGAGCAGGCAGCCGAAGCGCTTGCGAGCGTCGAGCGCGGCCATACGGCCGGCAAGGTCGTGCTGACTTGTGCCTAAACGGAGCAAGCGATGAATTTACCTGATCGACGCTCCGTGCTCGCTGCCGCAGCCGCGTTCGGTGCGACCGCGGCGGCCTCAGCTCAGAGCAGCGAGCCTATCATCGGCAACAAGGGCGCGACCATTATCGGTCCCCGCAACCCACAGCGTGAAGGCCAGAACCCCAACATTCTGCGACCGCCGTCCACCGATCACGGCTCGATGCCGAATCTGCGGTTCTCGTTTGCCGATGCCCATATGAAGATCCGCGAGGGCGGCTGGTCGCGCGAGGTCACGCAGCGAGAGCTGGCGATTTCCACCACCATGGCCGGTGTCAACATGCGCCTGACGCCCGGTGGCGTCCGCGAGATGCACTGGCACAAGCAGGCCGAATGGGCGTTCATGCTGGCCGGCAAGGCACGCATCACGGCCGTCGACAACGACGGCCACAATTTCATTGCCGACGTGGGTGCCGGCGACCTCTGGTACTTCCCTTCCGGCATCCCCCATTCGATACAAGGATTGCCGGATGAAGGTTGTGAATTCCTGCTGGCCTTTCCGGACGGCGAGTTCTCCGAGGACAGCACTTTTGCGATCACCGATTTGTTCGCCCACAACGATCCCGGCGTGCTGGCGAAAACATTGGGCGTTGAGCGGGAAAACCTCGACCATATCCCCAAAGAAGAGCGCTTCATCTTTCAGGCAGAGCCGCCGCCGGCGTTGCCTTCGGACGAGGTTCACGATCCCCTTGGCGCAGTTCCGCTCGACATGGTGTTCCACCTGACCCAGCAGCCGCCGACCCAATCGGCGGGCGGCAATGTCCGGATCGCCGATATGCGCAACTTTCCGATTTCAAGCGACGTGGCCGCGGCGCTGGTCGAGGTCAATCCCGGTCACATGCGCGAGCTGCACTGGCATCCGAATGCCGATGAATGGCAATATTACATCTTTGGGCAGGCGCGGATGACGGTTTTCGCGGCCGAGGCCAGGGCACGGACATTCGACTACCGCGCCGGCGATGTCGGCTACGTCCCGATGTCGATGAGCCACTTCATCGAAAACACCGGCAATGAACCGCTCCGGTTCCTCGAGCTGTTCAAGGCACCACGTTTCGTCGATGTATCGCTCACGCAATGGATGGCACTGACTCCGCCCGAACTCGTCGCCGCGCATCTCAACATCGATCGCGCGGTGATCGAGAAGCTGCGAAAAGACAAGCAACCCGTGGTATAGCTATTCGTGCCAATACTCGGCCAGCTCTTCGGAAGTTACCAGATTCACTTGGCCGTGGAAGCGCGTGCGGTACATCGTCATCAGGGCGTCGTGACCGACATCGGACGAACTGCACAAAGCATCCTCCACGATCACCACCCTGAAGCCGAGATCGACGGCGCTCAACACGGTCGACAGGACGCAAACGTCGGTCTCCGCGCCTGATATGACCACCGTTCCCACGCCAAGCTCAACCAGCAGACTTGCCAGGGCGGGATTGCTGAACGCCGAGTAGGCGGGCTTGTCGACGATGCGCAACGGGGGCACGTAGCGCGCAAGGGCCGGCACAAGCTCGGGTGCGGACGGCGGAAGATGATCGCGGGTCGCCTGGCGCCAGCGCCGGAAGTAATTTTGCCACTGTCCTGGACGGTCTTCTGGATGTTGCGGTGTGATGAAGCGCGTGAAAATCGTCCGCGACTGATGCCGCGAGACGATGTCGACGATCGTCGGTAGAACGCGCTCCATCCACGGCGTCTCCCAGAGCCCGCCCGGAGCGAAGATATTCTGCATGTCGATGCAGAGATGGACCGCGTTCCGAATTTCGGCGACCTCGGATTTGGTGTCTCTCATCGTCCTCCACCATGAGCGCGTGCGGCATTTGAGGGGGTGTCTGCGCGGCCGGAATTAGGAACCTGCGCGACAAAGAGGCGTTCCAAAGCCGCGCGTTTGGAACCATCGTCACGCGGTAATCCGCAATCCCGAGGGAATTTTGCCGACCGAATGCCCAATCGAGGCTTCTGACAGGCAGGGCCGCTCCCAGATCTTGACGTGGATCATGATGGTCAGCGCCTGCTTGGCCGTTTCTTTGCCAGCGCAAGCCGGTGTCGCCAGCTCCGAGCTCGGCCAGGTCGCTCTCGCTCCCCGCGCAAACGCGTTGCTTCCCTTGCTTGTTCCCATGAGCGACGAGAGCGGTCGCATCGCGCCATTGCGTAGCTGGCTCGGAGGCGTCCCGACCGTCTGGATACTGGCCGACTTCACCTGCGAAACGCTTTGCGGACCGGCGATATCGATCGTTTCCAATGCGCTGGCAGACACCGGCCTGAGGGCCGGTCAGGACTATCGGCTGATTGTCGTCGGCTTTGATCCCAAGGACGGGGCGGCTGAAGCACGGACTATGAAAAGCAAACAGGTAAGCCCGAGGGGTGGATTGCCCGAGCACAGCTATTTCCTGCGTGCTGCCGCGCCAGATATCGGGACGCTGAGCGATGCGTTTGGGGTTCAGACACTCTATGATCGCGAGCATGATCAATTCGCCCATCCCGCGGCAGCTTTCGTCGTCACGCCGGAAGGGCGGATCTCGCGCGCTCTCTCGGCCCTCTCGGTTGATGCGGCGAGCCTGCGCCTCGCACTGGTCGAGGCGAGCCAAGGGCGCGTCGGGCGCTGGACCGATCAGATCCACCTGCTCTGCTATGGATTCGACCCCGCAAGCGGCGTCTACACGCTGGCAGCGAGCCGGCTGCTGCTCGCCGTCTCCTCGATCAGCGCCATTGTCCTTGCCCTGTTGATCGGACTTCTGTTTCGCCGCGAGTTCGCGGCCAGATAGCCACGATCGGCCCATTCTCTTCCGGCGCTCGCGCGAGGACCGCTTCGAACGCCAGCCAGAATACCAAGCCGAGGAAAACTCCTGCGGCGATCAGCATTACAGCGGTCACAGCAGGTAACAGCCCGTGAATGGCAGGAAGGATGAGGATCGCCGATTCAAGTCCCCGCATCGCCAACGTTAGCGTGCACAGAGCCAGCAGCCAGTGCGGATCGGATCGCACCTTGCTGCTGAGCATCGCGCAGAATGGAAAGACGAACTGACCGAGGGAGAGTACCGCCAGGGCGAACTGCCAACCATGCTCCGACCGCGCCAAATACCAGGTGACTTCCTTGGGAATGTTACCCGACCAGATGACAATGTATTGCATGGCATGGATGTAGCACCACAGCAGCAGCACCGCGAGCAGCAGGCCGCTATAGCCGCGGCTCGGCCCGATGGGACGCGGCGACAACAAGCCGGCCGCTACGACGAAAGCTGTTCCGTTCACTAATGTGAAGCTGAGATAGATCAGGCCATAGATCGACGAGTGAAACTCGGGTTCCAGAGATTCGACCCAATCGATGCCGGCGAACGATATGAGCAGCACCCCGACGATCACACCAGCCGATGCCGCGCGCACCATCGCCTCATCATTGCGCCAGGATCTCCTAAGCCATGCAGAGAGCCCGATCCAGACGGCAAAATAGAACACGGTCCGCAGCACAAAGAACCACGGCGTGAACCAGTGCGCCTTGAACGGTGGCAAGGAAGCTCCATCGGCGATTGCGGGATAAATATCCTTCATGAGGAGCAGAACCGGAATGAAGGTCAGCGCAACGACCGGCAAAAGGCCGGTCGCCGCGACGAAGACGGGATGCAGCGCCTCGGTCCAGCGACGCCGCACCAGATAGCTGGTCATGAAGAGGATCAGCGATCCGATCGGAATTGAGCCCCAGGCGATCCAGGCAACAAGATAGGCCGCAACTGTCGATCGGGCGTCGACCGCAAAGCCGGCGATCAGCACGAGACCCGCAACCACGGCTGCAATCGTTGCGCTACCGCGATATCTCACGGCGCGGCCTCCAGCTTGGACCGCTCGTCCGCCGGCACATCGTCGAGCGAAGCATGGCGGCTGACCTGAAGCGCGCGGATGTAGGCGACGATCGCCCAGCGGTCGGCCGCCGGCACCCGCGCAGCGTAGGAATACATCGCGCCATAGCCGTTGGTGATGACGTCGAAGAAGTGCTGGTCGTCAGCGGCAAGCAAACGTTCGTCATGATAGCTGGTCGGACGCGGCATGCCGCGTTGCACGATGATGCCAGTTCCATCGCCGCCACCGCCGTGGCATGGCGAGCAAAAGATGCCAAAACGCTCCTTTCCTCTCGCAAGCAGCTCAGGCGTGAGCGCCGGCTTGGTCTGAGCGGCCTTCTCCCGCTCGGGGTCATCGCGGGCGATCGTATTGGTTGGCGGTGGGCGCAGCACGCTGCCGCGGAATAGGGGCGCGCGGGCATAGTCGCTGTAGCGCGGCTGCTCGTCCATGTTCTGGTCACATCCAGCAACCAGTCCGGCCAGCACAACGACGAGCGCAAGTCTGGTCATTTCGGCACAAACTCCACCGAGAGCGCGCCGATCCCCCTTAGAAAGTCCGACGTCTCACCTGCGCTGAATTGGTCATCATCCGCATTCACGCAAAGGAAGAAGCGGTCCCTGCTGGCGCGGTGGAACCGTTCCGCGCCGAACACGGGGTAATTGAGCCTCGGTAGCCCGTTCTGCCAAAGCATCGCGATCAGCATGGACAGTGCCGAGAACAGGATCGTGAGCTCGAACGTGACGACCGCAAAGGCCGAGATCGCATAGACGGGCCGACCGCCGACATTGAGCGGGTAATCGTAATTGACGTAGAGCTGCATCAGCAGCGCAGTGCTCGCCCCGGCAATTGCCCCCGCCAGGCCTACGAAGGAAATGCCTGGACGCGGCATGTGCAGAATGCGGTCCAGTCCCTCGACCGGAAACGGCGTGAAGGCGTCGAGATGACGATAACCGGCCTCGCGCGCTTCCCGGGCTGCGGACATCAACGCTTCGGGCGTACGAAACTCCGCAAGCAGGCCGTACGCGATATCAGCCATGTTGCTCCTCCTGTTCCTCGTGGAGAAGCTCTTTCGTCTCAAAGATCGAAATCATGGGAATGACCCTGATCGCGATTAGGAATGGCATCAGGAACAGGCCGATCGTGCCGAAATAGGTCGACCAGTCCCAGAACGTCGGCGTGAAATGGCTCCAGGAGGAAACCAGAAAGTCGCGATAGAGACTGGTGACGAGGATCATATAGCGCTCGAGCCACATCCCGACCGCAACCGACACCGAGATCAGCAGCAGCACCCATCCCGTCCGCCGCACGGTTTGCCACCAAAGGGCCTGGAGCGGAATGAAATTGAAGATGACTGCGCCCCAGTAAGTCCAAGAGTAAGCGCCGGTAAAGCGGTCGGCCAGGGTCTGGAGCTCGTGCTTGTCTCCGGAATAGAAGACATCGAACACTTCGAAGACGTAGCCATAGGCCGTCATCAATCCGGTCGCCAGCAGGACTTTTCCGAGCAGATCGAGATGATCGTCGGTCACGAGGTTTTCGAGACCGAACCAGGAGCGTAGCGTCACGGCAATGATGGAAACGACAGCGAATCCGGAAAACGCAGCTCCCAGGACGAAATACGGCGGAAAGATCGTCGAATGCCAGCCCGGGATCTGCCCGGCCGCAAACAGCAGCGAGACTTCGCTATGGACCGACACAACCAGTGGGACAGCGAGCCCGGCCATCAGCCGATAAGTTTGCGACCAGCGCGACCAATGCTTGGCAGATCCGCGCCACCCGAGCGCTGTGATGCCGAAGAAGATCTGCCAGCCACGTCGGGTCGCCCGGTCACGCGCGGCAGCAAGATCAGGGATCAGGCCGGTGTACCAAAAGGCGAGCGACACGATGAGATAGGTCATCACCGCCCAAATGTCCCATTCCAGCGGGCTGCGGAATTGCGGCCACACGCCCATCGTCGCGGGATAGGGAAACATCCAATAGACATACCAGGGACGACCGAGATGCAGCAGCGGATAAATGCCGGCGCAGACCACGGCGAATAGCGTCATCGTCTCCGCGAAACGATTGAGCGAGTTGCGCCATTCGCTGCCGGTGAGAAGCAGCAGCGCAGAGATCAGCGTGCCTGCATGGCCGATGCCGAGCCACCAGACATAGTTGTGGATCGCAAAAGCCCAGTTCACGGGGATGTTGATGCCCCAGATGCCGACACCGCGCGCGAACAGTTCGACCGCTGAGACCAGCAACAACAGCAGCAAGGCGCTCGCAAACAGCATGGCGATGAGCCAGCGCTGCTCGGCGGGGAAATGAAGGGGAATGCCGGTGAGCTGGTCGGCAATGCCACCCATGCTCTGGCGCGTCGGCAGAATGTCCGATTGCTCGCTCATCCCTGCCTCGATTCCGTCTCGTCCTCGCGCCAGCGCGCCAGATAAGTCGTCCGCGGCCGCGTTCCCTGCTCTTCTAACAGGACGTAATGCCGTCCATCGCGCTTCAGACGCGCGACCTCCGAGTTCGGATCATTGATGTCGCCGAACACGATCGCCTTGGTGGGGCAGGCCTGCTGGCAGGCAGTGACGACCTCGCCATCACGGATCGGCCGGTTCTCCTTGTCCGCGGCGACATGCGCTGCCTCGATGCGCTGGGTACAATAGGTGCATTTCTCCATGACGCCACGCGAGCGCACGGTGACATCGGGGTTGTGCGCAGCATGCGTCGGCGAATCCGCTGGCGCGCGATAATCGTAAAAATTGAAGCGCCGCACCTTGTACGGGCAGTAGCTGGAGCAGGTCCGCGTCCCGATACAGCGGTTATAGACCATCTGATTTACGCCTTCCGGACTGTGCGTCGTGGCATGGACCGGGCAACCCATCTCGCAAGGCGCATCCTCGCAATGCATGCAGGGCACGGGCTCGAAGAAGCTGCGAGGCTCAGCGATGTCGCCGGTGTAGTAACGCGCTATGCGCAGCCAGTGCATTTCGCGGCCGGCTCTCACCTGGTCCGCCCCTACGACAGGCACATTGTTCTCAGCCGTGCAGGCCGCCACACAGGCGTTGCAACCGATGCAGCTATCGAGGTCGATCACCATGCCCCAGGCATTCTTTGCCGAAGGCCAGGCGGCATAGAGACTTGCCTGACCGGTCGGCGACTGCTCGGATGCTTGCTTCACTTCACCAGGGCTAACCTCCCGCGCGAAATCAAAGCCCTCCATGCGACGATGCAGCTGCGTCACAGGGAGATCCTCACGCGTATCCAGCTTGCGCAGGCTCCCCTGCGTCAGCCACGGGTCGGCGTCGGGACGCACCTGGTAGGCATCATAACCAAGCCCATCACCCACGCGTCCCGCGCGGGTCCTGCCGTAACCCAGATAAAGCGCGACCGTATTGTCGGCCTGCCCTGGCATGACCCAGAGGGGCCCGTTGATGCGACGCTTTCCGATTGCCACCACGGCATGGTCGCCATTGGTCGCCGCAAGGCGCTTTGCCAGCGCCGGACTTACCGCGATGACATTGCTCCATGTCACTGTCGTGAGCGTCTTGGGAAGCTCCTGAAGCCAGCCGACATTGGCGAACCGGCCATCCCAGGTCGTCGGATCCGGCTTGAATACGATGTCGAGGTCACCAGCAGTACCGGGCGGCGCCATCGCGTCGGCCACAGGCGGCGGCACCGCGACGAACGGTGCTGCGCCCGCCACGAAGCCATCATGCAACGCCTGCTTCCAGCGCAGCTCGAATGTGTCGCCAAAGTTTTGCCGCCAGGTCTCGCGGACAGCGGCATCCGAAGACGGATCAGTCTCCCCGAGCAGCATTGCGAAAATCTGATGCGCCGTCCTGACGTCGTAGAACGGCGAAATGACCGGCTGAAGGATCGTCGCAGTGCCATCGAGGGCCTTCGCATCGCTCCAGCTCTCCAACGCATGCGCCAGGGGAAGCTGCCACTCGCACTTCTGACCAGTCTCGTCCCGCTGCAACCCTATGTGGAGCGACGAGCGGACACGCGTGATAGCCGCGCCAAGCTCCAGCTCTCCCGGACCGGTGTAAGCCGGATTGCAGTCGAGCACGATGAGAGAGGTGACGTGTCCGGCATTGATGTCCGACACCAGCGCGGCCAACGTTCCGGTGTCCGGGGGGCCCCCAAGCGACGCAGTCAGCTTCAACGTCTCGCCACCATTGCCGAGCTGTTGATTGATCCGGGCGGTCCAGAGGGCGGTTGTAACGCCGCCGCTCAATCCCGAGACGAACAGTGACCGCCCCGTCTTCTCCTTGCAGGCATCGGCGACGCGCGCGATCCAGTTGGCTTCGACTTCCGTCAATTCAGGCCTCGATGCGTCGGCAACGCCGAGTGCGCCTGCAAGAGCTTGCGCGAGGGCCGGCATTCGCCTCGCGTCGGCAATCAGGCGCTGGTTTGCCAATGCGCCGGTTGCCGACGGGACACTTTCGGCCATGAACAACCGGTTGCCCGGCCGATCGCCAAACCGTCGCCGAGATTGCGACCAGCCAAAAGCGTTGCGTACCTGGTCGGGGCCCGGCCCAAGAAAGTCTTCATCGAAGCCGACCACGACATCGCAGTTAGAGAGCTCGTAATGCAGATCGACTACTTGCCCATAGACCGCAGTCGTGATCTGCCGCCTGGCTTCAGGTCCCGTCGCCGCATGGATGTGAACGCGGGCTTTTGGAAACTGCTTCTGGAAGGCATCGATCTGCCGCAGCAGTGTCGGCGACGTGGTGGGGCCGAGCAGCAGGCGCATCCCATCACCCTGATCGGCCCGCCAGTTCTCGCGCAGTGTTCCGATTGCCGATTCCACATCGGCCCAACTCGCGGGCTCGCCATGCCGGCTCGGTGCGGCCGCGCGATCCGGGTCGTAGAGTTGCAGCACCGCGCTCTGCATGAAGACGTCGCTGCGGCCGCGGGTGACCGGATGATCCGGATTGCCGTCGAGCTTGGTCGGCCGTCCCGCATGGGTCGTTGCGATCACAGGCTGCGCGTAGCCGTCGAGCAAGACAGCGGTCGCGTAATAGCGCGGCAGCCCGATCATTTCGCTCTCGGGCTGGTCGACATAGGGCAGCGCGGCGACAAACGAGCTCTTCTCGCATCCGGTCAGTCCGACCAGCGCGAAAGAGGCACCCATCAGTTTCAGGAATTGACGGCGCGCCGTTGTCGGTAACTCCAGGGCGGCGGGATATTCCGCTTCGATGAACGCGCGAAACTGGGGATCGTTGGAGAGCTCCTCGATGCCTGCCCAGACCCGCGGTTCGGCTGTCGCCTGGGATAGATTGTCGATGCGGCGCTTCATCGATGACACACATAGCAATGGGTCAGTTCACCGAACCGAATGCCTTCATGGGCCGCAATCGCTTCCCCTTCCTTGCGCGCATTTGCCGGCGGGCGCCAGGCCATGTCGGTGACGTGATCGGAAGGACGCAGACGCGGCGCCGGATCGCGATGACAATCGATGCAGAACTCCATCGTGAACGCCTTCGCCCGATAGGTCAGCGCCATCTGGTCGATGCGACCATGGCAGCTCTCGCATCCGACGCCCTTGGCGATGTGGATGTCGTGACGAAAGAAGACGTAGTCGGGGAGTTTTGCGACACGTGTCCATTGGATCGGGATGTCATGAGCCAGGCTCTCCCGCACCGGTTCCAGCATGGCCGCATTGGTCCAGATTTCCGAGTGGCAGGTCATGCAGGTTTCGGTCGGTGGGAGGCCGGCTCTTGGGCCCGTCTCGACATTGCTATGGCAATAGCGGCAATCGATACCGAGTTCCCCGGCATGATGGCGATGGCTGAACGGAACGGGTTGCTGCGGACGGATGTCGGTCTCGGTCATGTAGGCCGAGCGCGCAAAGCCGACGACAGCAACTGTGCTGCCGCCGACCAGCGACAGGCCGCCGATCAGAAAGAGGCGCATCCATGTGTCCGCCACAGGAGAGAATAACTGGACCATTCCCGCTGTGACCCGGTGGCGAGTTGTCGGGGCGGCAATGCCGCCGCCGCCCGTTAGTTCCTAACTAGGAACGCTATTCGACCCCCGGCATTGTCCTGCCGCGATCGAGGGCAGCAACATGGCGGACAGCAAGCGCTTCGACTACGAGCGGTCGGACGTTGGGATACGCCTTGTCGGATGGCTCGCAGGCGGCCTTGCGATCTTCATCGTCGTCACCCCGCTCATGCTGCCGTGGATGTTTCCCCTTTCTAGGACAACGACCACGCCTGCGGGCCGACCCGCGCTGAGCGCGAGCGCGCCGCCGCTCGAGGTCGATCCCCGCGACGCGCTCCGGCGATCGCGTGAGGATGATGCGCATTTTGCGCAAAGCTACGGATGGAGCGATCGCCAGCGCGGAGCTGTCCGGATCCCCGTCGACCGCGCGATCGATATCCTGCTACGGAAAGGTTTGGCTGGATGGCCGTCGCAATGACGCGATCCCAGGCGTATTGCCGGAGCTCATCTTAAATGTGGCGTGAATGGATACCGTTCTGGCGCCCCGGGCTGTCGCCGCAAAGCGGCGACGTCGACCTGCTGTTTGCCGGCCTTCTGATCGCAAGCGCGCTCGTCCTCGGCCTGCTGTTCTTCCTGCTCATATTGTTTTGCGTGCGATATCGCGCCGGCAATGAGATCGACCGTGGGCACCGCACCTCCAAGAGCTGGCACTGGGAAGTCAGCTGGACCGCGGCATCCTTCATCTGCTTTCTCGGCCTGTTCGTGTGGGGCGCGAGCGTCTATTTCGAGATGTACAAGACACCAACAGACGAGTTGGTGGTCTTCGTCGTCGCCAAGCAGTGGATGTGGAAGACGCAACACGCCGGTGGCCAATCCGAGATCGATGCGCTGCATCTGCCCGTCAAGCGGCCGGTCCGTCTCGTCATGGCGTCGCAGGACGTCATTCACAGCTTCTTCATTCCGGCGCTGCGGCTCAAGCATGACGTCGTCCCCGGCCGCTATCAGGACATCGAAATCGAGGTCGACAGACCGGGTAGCTATCATCTCTTCTGCGCGGAATATTGCGGCACGGATCACTCCGGCATGATCGGCGAGATCGTGGCCATGGAGCCGGCCGATTATTCCCGTTGGTTGAAGCAGCAGGCCCCCGCAAGCCCGCTTGCCGACGAAGGCGGCGCGTTGTTTCGTCAGCTCGGCTGCAGCAGCTGCCACGGCAATGGCAGCCAGGTGCGAGCCCCGCCATTGGAAGGACTGTACGGCAAGCCCGTTCCGCTTTCCGACGGCAGCACGGTGATCGCGGACGACAAGTACATCCGGGATTCGATCCTGCTGCCGCGCAGCCAGATCGTCGCCAGCTATCAGCCGCTGATGCCCTCATTCGAGGGCAAGGTCACCGAGGACCAGCTGCTCCGGCTTGTCGTCTACATCAAATCGCTCGCGGGGCGCCCATCATGAGCGAGAAGAACTATCTCACGACCGACTACACGCTCAGATCCTGGTTCCTGACCACGGACCACAAGCGTATTGCGATCCTCTATTTCGCGAGCCTCATCTTCTTCTTTTTCATCGGGGGTGCGGCCGCCACTGCCATCCGGATCGAGCTCGCCACTCCACAAGCCGATCTCGTCAGCTCGGACATCTACAACCGCCTTTTCACCATGCACGGTATCATCATGGTGTGGTTCTTCCTGATCCCGTCCATCCCCAATACGCTCGGCAATTTCATTGTCCCGTTGATGATTGGCGCGCGCGATCTCGCCTTCCCTCGCCTCAACCTGTTGAGCTGGTACATCTTCATGCTTGGTGGCTGCACCGCTCTGTTCGCAATTTTCGCCGGCGGAATCGACACCGGCTGGACGTTCTACACGCCGTTTTCGAGCCTTTACTCCAACAGCTATGTGATTGTCGCGGCGGCCGGCGTGTTCATCGCAGGCTTCTCATCGATCCTGACCGGGCTCAACTTCATCGTCACCATCCACCGCCTGCGCGCTCCAGGCCTGACCTGGTATCGGCTCCCTCTGTTCCTGTGGTCGCTTTATGCGACCTCCGTCATCCTCGTGCTGGCGACGCCGGTGCTGGCGATCACACTTCTCCTGATGGCCACCGAACGCTTCTTCGGCGTCGGCATTTTCGACCCCCGGATCGGCGGCGATCCGCTGCTGTTCCAGCATTTGTTCTGGTTCTACTCCCATCCGGCCGTCTACATCATGATCCTGCCGGGCATGGGCGTAATCAACGAGCTGATCTCGTGCTTCTCGCGCAAGCCGGTGTTTGGCTACAAGTTCGTGGCATGGGCGAGCCTCGCAATTGCCGGCGTCGGCTTCCTGGTGTGGGGCCACCACATGTTCGTCAGCGGCCAGTCGCTGATCGCAAGCCTGGTGTTTTCCTTCATGAGCTTCATCGTTGCGGTGCCCTCCGCCATCAAGGTGTTCAACTGGACCGCGACGCTGCATAAGGGCTCGCTGCGTTTCGATGCACCCATGCTCTATGCACTGGCGTTCATCGGCCTGTTCACGATCGGAGGCCTCACCGGTCTGTTTCTAGCCTGCCTTGCCTTCGACGTCCACGCGACCGACACCTATTTTGTCGTGGCGCATTTCCATTACATCATGGTCGGGGGCATGGTGACCGCCTATTTCGGCGGCCTGCATTATTGGTGGCCGAAGATCACGGGCCGCCTCTATGCGGAATATTGGGCGCGTACGGCCGCCGTCCTGATCTTCTTCGGCTTCAATCTCACTTTCTTTCCGCAGTTCATCCTGGGCGCGGAAGGAATGCCCCGACGCTATCATGTCTATCCGCCGGAATTTCAAGTCTGGAATGTGCTGTCGTCGGGAGGCGCCGTGATTCTCGCGGTCGCCTATCTGATGCCGCTAGTCTATCTTGGTTACTCCGCCTTCTTCGGGGCCCGCGCGCCGGCAAATCCCTGGAACGCACCCGGACTGGAATGGCAGACGTCCTCGCCGCCGCCCGAGGAGAATTTCGCGACACAGCCCGTGGTCACGCGCGAACCGTACCAATACAACGAAGCGTTTGAGGCGGAGCCGCAAAATGCCTGAGCCGCGCGCCTTCGCCTCCCAATATGTCTCCATGCCTCATCGTGACCACAGTGCCGAGCTCGGCATGTGGGTGTTCATTGCGACCGAAATTCTGTTGTTCGGGGGTCTCATCCTTGCCTATTTCGTCTACAGGCACGCGTTTCCCCAAGCCTTCGCAGAGGGCAGCCGGCATACCGACATCCTGATCGGGACGATCAACACGGCCGTTCTCCTAACATCCAGCTTCCTGGTGGCATGGGCCGTCGAGATCTTCTCGCCCGCCACCGTCAAAATCGTCACGTGGCTTCTCGTCGGCGCCGCGTGCCTTGGCCTCGCGTTCATCGCGCTCAAGGGGATCGAGTACGGCAAGGAATATCACGAGCATCTGATTCCCGGCGTCGATTTCCAGTTCGCGGGCCCTCTCGCCAATGGCGTCCAGCTGTTTTTCGTCTTCTACTTCATCGCGACGGCGATCCATGCCGTGCACATGCTGATCGGGATCTGCATGTTGCTCACGCTTGCAATCATCAGCCGGAGGGCGCCAACGACACGCCATCACACGGCACTCCACAGCGCGGCGCTCTATTGGCACTTCGTCGACGTCGTCTGGATCTTCCTGTTCGCGCTGATCTACCTGCCCGGGCGAGGTGCGCCATGACACAATGGCGACCACCTCTGGCGCTCGTCGGTGCGTGGCTCGGCTTGCTGGCCTTGTTGGCACTGACGGTCGCACTCGCCTATGTCCCGCTCGGGGCTGGCAATGCTGTCGTGGCGCTGAGTATCGGTACCATCAAGGCAGGGCTGGTCGCCGCCATCTTCATGGAGTTGCGGCACCGGAACGGCTTGACGCTCGTTTTCGCGGGCGCCGGGCTGTTCTGGCTCGGCATAATGCTCTGGCTCGGGTTGATGGATTTCATGACGCGGACGTAAAGCTTCAGTTGGTTCGCGCGTCCAGTGCCGCGCGTTCCTTCCCGACGTCATCCTGGCTGACCGGCGGGGCCTTGCCCCAATGATTGCGAACATAGCTTGCCACGGCAGCCACCTGCTCATCGTTCAATTGCCAGCCAAAGGCCGGCATGGCAGGGCCAGTCGGCTCACGGTCGGTCGCAACGCTTTTCGCACCTTGCAGGATCACGCGCAGCACCGTCGTCGGATCCCCGGTGTTGACGGTGGCGGCATGGGTCAAATCCGGAATGAGGTTGGGCACGCCTGTGCCATCCGACTTGTGGCACGCGGAGCAGAGATCCTGGTAAATCGCGCCGCCTGCGGTCAGCACCTTGGCGCCGGCCGAATTGCCGGCCGCGGGCTTGGGTCCGGGCACATCTTTCAGGTACGTCGCCATCGCCTTGACGTCGTCGTCCGTCAGCTTGGACGTCGAGAGCTCGACCACCTCACCCATAAGTCCTGCCGCGGCGGCAAATCGATTGTGACCG
Organism: Bradyrhizobium sp. BR2003; assembly: GCF_009720285.1. Classification (NCBI taxonomy): domain Bacteria; kingdom Pseudomonadati; phylum Pseudomonadota; class Alphaproteobacteria; order Hyphomicrobiales; family Nitrobacteraceae; genus Bradyrhizobium; species Bradyrhizobium sp. BR2003. The sequence goes on along the minus strand of NZ_SMYJ01000048.1, from coordinate 179,467 downwards.
GTTTTGAGGTATTGCGCGACATCGTCAGGAGACCATTGCGCGAGCGGTCCTTGTCCGCTGGTGATATCCGGGGCGACCCAGCCCTGAAGCGTATAGCCTTGCAGGGGCTTCGAGCTCTCGTCCCCGCCCAGAATGCTCTTCGGCGTGTGGCAGGCGCCGCAGTGGCCGGGGCCCTGGACCAGATAGGCTCCCCGATTCCATTGCTTCGACTTCGACGGCTCGTCTTTGAACGTGCCTGGCGTGAAATAGAGCTCGTCCCAGACAGCCATGGCCATTCGCTGGTTCAGCGGAAACGGCAGGTGGTTCACGGTCACGGGATTGCGCACCGGATCGATCGTCGACAGGTAAGCCCGAATGTCCTTCACATCCTCCGATGTCATGCGCGCGAAATACGGGAAAGGCATCGCCGGGTAGAGCCGCTTGCCGTCTCGGCGGCGTCCGTTGCGCACCGCCGCGTCGAATTCTTTGTCGCTCCAGGCTCCAATCCCTGTCTCGCGATCCGGTGTGATGTTGGGTGCGACCAGCACGCCAAACGGTGTCTCGATCGGGCGACCGCCGCTGAAGGGATGATCACTGCCGGGAATGGTATGGCAACTTTCGCAGTCCGCTGCGCTGGCGAGATAGCGCCCGCGTTTCACGGCGGCGAAATCCTGCAAGCCCGCGCCCATGGCCCCGCAAATGCCCGAAGCGAGCACGAGCGTGGCGAGGGCGAACTTCGCGGCTCTACGCATTGATCAGTTGCCCGGGGTTCTTGAGATATTTGGAGCGGATCGCATCCGCGGCCCAATAGGCAAGCGCAGCGACCGTTCCGGTCGGGTTGTAACCGGCGTTCTGCGGAAAAGCGCTGGCACCGAGCACGAACAGATTCGGCACATCCCAGTTCTGGAGATAGCGATTGAGCGCGCTCGTTCCGGGATCGTTTCCCATGATCGCAGCACCGCACAGATGGGTCGTCTGGTACTTCGTGACGTCGTACGGCGCCTTGCGGTATTCCTTCACGACCTGTCTTGCGCCCATCGCCTGGAAGATCTCGGCGAATTTGTCGGTCAGGAATTTGTTCTGCTTGATCTCGTTGTCGTGGAAATCCATCGTGATCCGCGCCAGCGGCCGGTTGAAGCGGTCCTTGTAGGTCGGATCGAGATCCACATAAACGTCCCGGTAGCTGTACATGCTGCCATGGACACCGGTGCCGGGCTTCATCGCGCTTTGATAGTTCTCCTTCACGGCCTTCTTCCATTGCGCGCCCCACAGCGGCGTTCCCGGCGGCACCGGGGTCGTTTCAATCGGCCGGCCATTGGTCTGGATCTGTCCCATATAGCCGCCGCCCACGAAGCCGTGCGGACCATGGTCGAAATTGTCGCCGTTGAACTCGTCAATGCACATCCCGATCGCACCGGACGCAATGAAAGGGTTGAAGACGAACTTGGCAGGGTCGAAAAAGCTGACGACGTCGGAAATCGTCTGGTGGGTGAAATTGCGGCCGACCACCCCTGTGTTGGCCACTGGGTCGTAGGCCTTGCCGATTCCGGACAGCAGAAGGAGCTGGACGTTGAAGATCGCGAATGCGGATAGCACGACGAGATCAGCCGGCTGCTGCCACTCTTCGCCTGCGGCATCCACAAACGTCACGCCGGTCGCGCGCTTGCCCGAACTGTCAAGGTTGATCCGCGTGACCTCGCTGTTGTCCCGCGCCGTAAAGTTTACCTTGCGGACCAGCGCCGGCAACACCGTCGTCTGCGGCGACGCTTTCGAGTAGTTGCCGCAGCCAAACCATTCGCAGAAGCCGCAATAAGTGCATGGCCCAAGTCGGACACCTAACGGATTCTGGTATGGGCGAGACATATTCCCTGAAGGCTGCGGGAACGGCTTGTAGCCGAGATCGCGGGCCGCCTTGCCGAACAGCGTGTGTCCGAACGGCTGCTCCTGCGGCGGATTTGGATAGGGCCGCGAGCGCGGTCCCTCGAAGGGATTACCGCCCTCCATGATTGTGCCCTTGACGTTACCAGCCTGGCCGGACGTGCCGCAGAGATATTCGAACCGGTCGTAGTGCGGTTCGAGCTCGTCATAGGTGACGCCCAAATCCTGGATGGTCATGTCCTCGGGCAAAAAGCCCGCACCGTAGCGCTCGGTCAGATGCGTCTTCAGAACGAAATCCGACGGCAGGAAGCGCCAAGTTTCCGCATTCCAGTGCACGCCGCCTCCGCCGACGCCGTTCGGCGGCATGAACGCACCCCAACTCCTGATCGGCAGCGCCGTCTGGTCCATCTTGTTGCGGAATGTAAACGTGGTCTGGCTTGGACTGAGGAACAGCTCGTGGCGAATGCGATAGCGCAATTCGTCGGCCGCATAGCCGGGTGGATAATCTGTGGCCGTATTACGCCAGGGACCGCGTTCGATCGCGATCACATCCAGGCCGGCATCCGCGAGCTCATAGGCCATGATCGAGCCGGTCCAGCCCAGTCCGATGATGGCAACGTCCTTGCGCGGAAGCTTGCGGCCCATCTGAAACACTCACGATTTGGCTGGAGTCCAATCGGCTCGCCCGGCAATACTGACGGGCGGATGCGGATAGCGCTCATTGTGGCGACCGACCCAGTCGCGATAGTCGTAGCGGATGCCGGGAAAGCCAATCATCTTCCAACCGACCATGTCGCGATTGCCGCCATGAATGGGGTCGGAGAAAAAGCCCTCCGGAATATCCTTCAGAAGCGCGGAGAAGAAGCCTTGGGCGTCGACACCGTCGAACTTGATCTCGCCCGCCTCGATCTTCCGCAACACGTCGTCCTGCGCAGCGGAATCAAGCTCCGCAAAGGTCTTGCCGCTCTGCGTTGACTTGCAGTGCCTGTCGAGGGCCGCCAATCCCTTGCGATAGAGCTCGCCGGGCGTCAGCTCCGATTGCGAGCCTTGCTCTTTTGTGCCCTTAACAAAAGGTCCAAGCGTGTAGAGGCCGTGGCTTGCGCCATAGGGCCCCTTGAGCTGACGGTCGATGAAGACGGCGCAGCCTGCATCCTTGCCGCCCGGCGTATCCGGATCGGATGGAATGATCCGATCCGCGATCGCCTGCATCGCACGAGCCTCGTCCAGACTGAAGAATTGCCACGGGCCTGGCCGGACCCATTCGGGCGTCGAACTGGGATAAGGCGACCATGGCACATGACCGTGAATGACGCCAGCCCGCGTGAGCGATGTTGTGCCGGCAAGGCAGGCCGCCAGCGAAACCAGAAATGTCCGTCGCCGCATTGGGGGGATCCAGTGAGCTGTTCCGCCAACGAAACCGGGGCGCGCCCGTTCCTACGCCATTCCCAGTCTTTAGTCGGACCTGACCAATTCCGGATCAGCTTCCTTCGTTCGCGCCTACCGCGCAGTAGATCGATCTCACAATTCACCGCTTCTAGTCCCGTTGAGCCTGAGGGGGCGACTTGTCGTTCACCTGTTGGACGTGATAGCCGGCTGGAAGCAGACGACCACCTTCCTCATCTGCGACGGGAACATCCGTCACAAGGCCTTCGATCAACGCCGCCTCCCAGACTTCCTTTTCGGTCGCGAACGGATTGCCGATCTGCCGATCTCCTTCAAACAAGGCGTACATAATGCCTCCAATGGCTAGATGCTGATGAGCGCGATGCCGAGTTCAGGACGCTTCTTGCGACGCAAATGCACCACCGTCTCCGTGATCGTCACCTCGAGCGTCGGCTGCACCAGGCCGGAGAGAAGATGGCCACCGCGCACCGTGCCGTCCTGCAGCCCAAGCACCGCGTGAAGATGCAGGCTGGCCTTGCGATCGTCTCCCTGTGCGACGTCACCGAGCAGGCTCAACACCTCGCATTGCTCGCCGACCTCGATCGGCTTGTAGGTTTTTGCAGCAAAGTCAAACCAGCCCACTTTGGCTTGCGAAAAGGCTCCGATCGCGAACACGGACGCGCCCGTGATCTTCTCACGCTCCGCAAACTCCGTGATCGACTTGAAGGCTTCCTCACCTGGATCGAGCACGAGAACGAAGGTTCGCTCGGCGCCGTCATTGAACGATTTTGATTTCATCGGGCATTCCATCTTGGAGGCTGGCATTCAGTCGGTCGCGATAGGAATCTCTCCGCCTTCGATGATCTCCGGAGGAACATCCTTGAAAACCCGTACCGGAACCGATTTGGCCGCAGGCACCTTGCTGCCTGCCGCGTAGTGCCACAACGGGATCAAGCCGTTGCATTCAGGGTAATAGCCTGCAATCGTCCTGCGCGGGATGTCGTAAGGCACGACCTGAAGCTCGCTCAGGCTGCGCTCGACGCCGTCACCAGCCTCAGTCACGAGGGTGACGGTATCGCCCGACTTCAGGCCATCCGCCTCCATGTCGGCGGAATTCATCAGGATGACGTAGCGGCTGCCCTGGATGCCGCGAAAGCGGTCGTCCTCGTTATAGATCGTCGTGTTGAACTGCCCGTCGGCGCGCATGGTCATCAATTCATAGACGCCGTCGCTCTCCTGTGGCGGCGCAAAGGCGGTCTTCGGAACGGTGAAGTTCGCCTTGCCGTTTGGCGTCTTCCACTTGCGTTCTCGCGCCCCCAGCGGCCGTGGAAAGCCGCCGGGCTCGAACATGCGCTTGTTGAAGTCCTTGAACTGGTCGGGATAGGTCCGCTCTATGGCATCACGCACTTTCGAATAATCGCCAGTCCAGGCGTCCCAGTCGATCTTTGGATTGGGCCTCAGCGTCGCCTTGGCGAGGCCTGCGACGATTGCCGGCTCGGACAGAGCGTCTTTGGCCACCGGCTTGCGCTGACCACGCGAGCCATGAATACACGCGGTGGAATCCTCCATCGAGACCGCCTGGGCGCCGCTTGCTTGCTCGTCGATCTCGATGCGGCCAAGGCACGGCAGGAGATAGGTGACTTCTCCCGGCACGATATGGCTGCGATTGAGCTTGGTCGCGATCTGCACCGACAGGCGCAGGCCGGACCAGGCCGGGTCCATCAGCGACCGTTCCGGGATGGCGCGCACAAAATTGCCGCCAAGGCTGACGAAGCCGCGCACATCTCCCTTCAAAATGCCCTGGCAGGCGTCCACGGTCGTCAGTCCATCCCATCGCGGCGGTTCGAACCCATAGAGCTCGGCGAGCTTGTCGAGTGGCACGAGTTTTGTCTTTTCGGAGATGCCGACGGTGCGCTGACCCTGGACGTTGGAGTGACCGCGGATCGGCGAGATGCCGGCCCCGGGCTTGCCGATATTGCCGCGGAGCAGCAGCAGGTTCACGATCATCTTGGCAGTCTCCACGCCGTGCTTGTGTTGGGTCACCCCCATCCCGTAATTGGCGATCACCGCATTGGCAGCCATGTAGGTGTTCGCGGCGTCGAGCATGGCCCCCCGGGAGAGCCCCGATACGCGCTCGATCTCGTGCCAATCCTGGGCGCGACAGAAGGCGGCAAACTCCTCATATCCGGCGGTGTGTTGCTGAATGAAATCGACGTCAACGACGCGCGCGCTTCCGTTTGCCAGAGCCAGATCGTCGGACTCGATCACCCATTTGCAGATGCCGACGATTGCCGCAGCGTCTCCGCCGATCCGAACCTGATGGTATTGCGAGCTGATGCGCGTACCGCCCGCGATCATCTGTACGGGGCTTTGCGGATTGACGAAACGCTCCAGCCCACGTTCGCGGAGCGGGTTGAAGGTCACGATCGGCACGCCGCGCTGGGCCGCTTCCTGCAACGGATGCAGCATGCGGGGCGCATTCGTGGTGGTGTTGTGGCCGAAGAAAAAGATGCAATCGGTGTGCTCGAAGTCCTTCAACAGCACCGTACCGACCGGAGATCCGATCACCTGCGGCAGCGCCACCGACGTCGTCTCGTGGCACATGTTGGAGCTATCAGGAAAGTTGCTCGTACCGTACATGCGGCCGAACAGTTGGTACATGTAGCTCGCTTCCAACGAGGCGCGGCCGGACGTGTACATGATGACCGAGCGGGGATCGAGCCTGTTGAGCTCGCTGCCGATCTCGCGAAATGCTTCGGACCAATCAACCGCCACATATTTGTCGCTGGCCGAATCGTAGCGCATCGGATGGCTCAGCCGTCCCTGCTCTTCCAGCTGGTGATCGGACCAGTTCCTCAACTCGGTGAGCGTATGCTGTGCAAAGAACTCCGGCGTGACGGTTTTGCCTGTTATTTCCCAAGCAGTCGCTTTGGCGCCGTTCTCGCAGAACTCGAACGGATGCGGGCTTGCAGGCTTGGCCCAGGAGCAGCTCACGCACATGAAGCCGCCGGGCTTGTTCTGTTTCAGCAGGATCTCGCTGCCGAGGATCGCGACCTCTTCCTGCGTGAGAATGTGCATGACGGCATTGAGCGAGCCCCAGCCACCAGCCGGCGCATCATAGGTTTCGACTTTTGCTTTTTGCCGCATGGCGGGCCCTTCGATTGCAAGCCCCCAACGGGAAACCGGAGCCGGCATCGCTGGTTCCTCCGCAACAGGAACATAGCATCCACTCGCGCGTCGATACGTCGTCGCTGGACGGACCTCATGCACGGCTCCCACTTCGCGCAGCGCGATTGCGCGTACGAATCGACAGTGAAACTGCCGCGCCTGACCTCGAACGGGACGCAGGACGAACGGGTGGTGGCCGAGGAATGCCCCGTCGCGCTCGTCTATGACGGAACAACTGTCGCCGTCCTGATGGCCACGCCTTCCGATTTGACCGATCTCGCGCTCGGGTTCAGTCTGACGGAAGGAATTATCGAAGATGTTGGCGAGATCGCGGAACTGTCGGTCGTTCCCGGCTTGGACGGCATTGAGGTCCGAACCTGGTTGCGCCCGGGTGCGGGGCGTCTCCTGAAGGATCGGCGCCGGCGACTGGTTGGCCCGACAGGCTGCGGCTTATGCGGCATCGAAAGCCTCGCCGAGGCCAACCGGACACGCCGCCCCGTTGAGCGGCGGATCAGCCTCACGCCGGAACAGATCCGGATGTCGATCGAAAGTCTTGGCGAAGCTCAAGTTTTGAACCGCGCGACCCGCGCTACTCACGCCGCCGGCCTTTTCAGACCCGGCGATCATGACATGATCCTGCGCGAAGACGTCGGGCGCCACAATGCGCTCGACAAGCTCGCTGGCGCGCTGGCATCTGAGGGCATTTCCGGCCGCACTGGCGCCGTCGTTCTCACGAGCCGGATATCGGTCGAGATGGTGCAAAAGGCCGCTGCGATCGATGCCGGATTCGTCATCGCAGTCTCCGCGCCAACTGCGCTTGCAATTCGCACCGCTCAAGCTGCCCAGGTGACGTTGATCGGAATCGCACGCGGAAGTGATTTCGAGATATTCAGCCATCCTGCCGGAGTTCTTCGTTGAGGTGCCGAAACGGCCTCGGCGCAAGGCACTTGCGCTTACGGCCTCCCAAGCCGGGTAAATAACGAAGAGGCGGCCGCGCTTGCATGACAGGCTTCGCTTGCCGTCTTGGACGATTACCGAATCGCCATCCACAGGGCCATAGCCACCATCATGAGATTCTCGGTCAGCGAAATGAAGCCGAGAGGGACCTTGCTGTCGCCACCGACGCAAGCGCATTTGAGTTCGCGTCGATCCACGTAGACCGTCTTGAAAACCGAAACCGCCCCGCTGCTGCCGATGACAAAGGCGATCGGAATGGCGATCCACTTCAGCGGGCCGCCCGCGATCATCAGGACGCCGGCGATCACCTCACCAAACGGGTAGATGTACGCATATCGCACATACCGCTGGGCCAGGAGATCGTAACCCAGGAACATGTTCGAGAAGGTCTCGAGGTCGCGCAGCTTCAGGATCGCGAGGATGCACATGCTGAAGGCAACGAACCATTCTGCGGCGCGCAGAGTAGCCAAGGTTCCGCTCGCGGCCCAGGTCGCTGCCAGAGCCATCGCCAGCGCTGTTGCAAAGACCGCGATGACGGGTTGATAGCTGGTCGCCACCGGATCGGCGACCGGTTCATGGAAATAGCGGCGGAGATCGTCGTAGCCACCAACTCGGTTGCCGCCGATGAAGGTCTGGGGCGTTGTGTCGACGCCTTCGCGCGCCATGTACGCGTCAGTCTCGGCTCGGCTCTTGAGCTGGTGATCCTCAATTTCGAACCCTCGGCGCTCGAGGAGGTCAAGCGACTTGAGGCCGAACGGACAGATGTGCTCCGGCGTCACCATTCGGTATAGCGCCGCGGATTTGGTACGCCTCTGGTCCAATGTCCGCTCGCTAAGTCTGATTCCTGCGATACCGCTCGCGCGTAACTTCCTCCGCCACGTGATCCAACGCGCGGTTTCGATAGCGATAGCTCAAGGTGCCGTAGATCAAGGCCGCCAATAGTACGAACGCTCCCATGAAATAGACGATTTCGCCCATCTCGATCTCCCTCGACGAATTCAGGCGGCACGCCGCTTTCGGGTTTTCGCGGCCTTCTTCGCCGATCGCGACCGTTCCGCCGCCGGCCGTTTGGCCGACGCGGCGCCGCCGAGTCGCCCGCCCTTGCGCGAGGGAGAGTGATCCTCTTTCGTAACGCGGCCGGCCCCGCTCTTCTTGCCCCCGTGCGTTTCCTTGTTCACAGTTGCCCAGGCACGCCGCTCGGCTTCCTTTTCCGGAACGCCGCGGCCTTCGTAGCCTTCCTCGATGTGTTCGGCCTGGCGTTTCTGCTTGTCGGTGTAACTCGATTTGTCACCACGGGGCATGGTCGCCTCCATTTACGTTATTGACGCAACGAACTCACGCCGCCTCGCTTTAGCGAGGCGGCGTCTCTGGCTCACTTCTCGGGATGGCCGCTGCCGGGCGGTGTGGTCTTCGGCGTCTTGCCGTCCTCCACCCTGCCTTGGTTGCGCAGGTCGCGACCTTCCTGAGCCTTGCGTTGGCTTTCCGGCGATTTGCCGTGCTCGTTCAACTCTTCCTTGATGTAGTCGGCACCTTCCTTGATCTCGCCCTTGACGCTAATTCCGTGCTCTCCCGATTGATCTCTAATCGATGAATTTGGAACGCTTAGACGACCCATTGGCTCCTATCGGGCTTCGCCCTCAATGTGGCGCCAGTTTGAGTTGGCGGAACAATTCCGTTTACGGGCCAATGCGCGGCATGTCCGCAAGGGAGTGGAAACGACGATCCTGCCTGCCGCTACTGCGGCGGCTGACCGTTCGATGCGGACACGCCGCCATCCACCGCGACGTTCGCGCCGGTCATGAAGCTGGCGTCCTCGCTCGCGAGAAAGGCGATCACGGCCGCGACTTCCCGAGGCTCGCAGACGCGGCCCAGCGGAATCCGCTCGGCGAACTTCGCGAGCAAATCCTTGTCGCCCATCATATCCTCGGTCATACCGGTGCGCGTCAGGCTGGGGCAGACCGCGTTCACGCGAATGCCCTTCTTGCCGAGGTCCATCGCGAGCGCGCGCGTCAGATTGACGACAGCACCCTTCGCGGCGTTGTAAGGGCTCATCTCCCAGTCGCCGCCCGTCCCGGAGACCGATGCAGTGTTCACGATAGAGCCCTTGGTCTTTTCGAGATGACGGATGGCGGCGCGGCAGCCGAAGAATACGCCGTCGGCATCGGTCGCCATCACCTTGCGCCACTGCTCGTTCGTGATTTCGGCCGGATCGCCGCCTTCGTGAACGCCCGCATTGTTCACCAGCACATCTAGTCGACCGAAACGCTTCACGGCCGATGTCACCATGTCGTCCACGGCCCGCGAGTCCGACACATCGGCGATCTGCATGAGCGTGCGGTCGGATGGGAGCTCGCCGGCGACCTTTTCGAGCGCCTTGCCCTCGCGATCGACGAGCACGACTTTCGCGCCTTCGGACGAAAAGCGGCGCGCCGTCGCCTCGCCGATGCCAGACGCCGCGCCCGTCACGATGACGACCTTGCCTTCGAAGCGATCCTTCATGTCGATATCCTAATCGTCCTTGTTGAGGCTTTCGCCGTCGTCAAGTCCGAGCGTCCCGCCGTCGCCATGCTCGAGGTCGCGATCCTTGCCTTCCGTCTTGTCGGCGTCCTCGACGACGGCCTGTCCCATCTCGCGCTCCCGATCCTTGTCGGGCTTGGCGGGCGACATCTTCTTCGTGCTCAAATCGCGGTCTTCTTCTCACACGTGTTTTGCGCGGGACGCGTCAGAAACCGGCATAATAATCATTGACCGCTCTTGCGCGTCCTGGATCATTCCAGTCCCAAGCATTGTCGTTGCCGTACTTTGGCGCGCCCTTGAGCCTGTCGGCGGTGAGACTGGTTCGGTATCCGCCGAGGCCGGTGTCGTATTTCAGCGATTGCCAAGGCAGCGGATAGTGATCGTCGCCGATGCCGAGAAAGCCGCCGAAGCCAAGAACTGCATACGATACCTGGCCGCTGATCTTGTCGATCATCACGCGCTCGATCGAACCGATCTTTTGGGCGTCGGCGCCGTGGACGGCGGTGCCTTCGACTTTGTCGCTGCCGATCAGTGTTCCTGTTTCCCGTCGTTCCGTTTCCATGGTGGGCTCCGCTTTGGATTGTCGATGAAGGACAACCATGTCCGACATGGCCTCGTTCCTATGCGTCAGCGCGTGCTCTGCTGATGGCGCACCGGGGCAGTCCTTGGACCTGCAGCCCCGTCGCAGGCGTGACTTCGCTGCATTCGGTGGTGCGCGAGGAACGGGCCGCGTATCTCGGCGTTGCGGGTTCAGGTCCCTCATCGAGCGTGAGCGGAAAACAATTCCAGGAGGAGACACGACATGAGGTGGACCTCGGCTACCCTCGCGATCGCGTTCATTCTTTCTACGGCGTTTGCGTTTGCCCAGACGAGTAAGTCAGACGTTTCGGGGGCACCTAGCGCGCAGAGTTCAGGCACGGGAATAGCCGGTCAGCCCGGCGGAAAAAGCGGTCCCGCAGCCAAACCCGGCCAAATGGTTGGCGCCTCCGGCGACGCTCAGCGCAATTCGACTGTCCAGCAGCAGGACACGTCAAATGTCAAAGGCCTGCCGGGCAACAAGAGTGGGCCTGCTATTAAGGAGCCGGACCGCAAGTAATCCCGCGGTTCACGAGGGCGCGGACCGTTCTCGCGCGCTCGGCGTCTGTCTCAGCGGGGAGCCAGAGCTAGTCCCGATTCGGTCCAAGCCCTTGTGGAAGCCGGAGCGGCAGCGGGCGCTGTCGGGAAGCCGCGCACTTATTTTTTGCCAGCTAATACGGATCTCACGTTGCTGGTATTTGTGCTGGTATCGGCAGCAACTAACAGACAAAATGACATAAAATTCAGATGGTTACGGGAATGAGCGACTGCCGGCCAGGGGCACCACGAAAAATACCAATAATAACAATAACTTAAATCGTTGGCTCGATTCCGGTTTTCACGGCAGAGTTTTCGCGACACGTTGAAAACACCCGTAAAAATTCACCGCAGCCGTCCGGTTTGCTGGCATTTTTGCTGGTATCGCGCAAACAAACATTCACGGCGAATTTCGTTATTCCCGAATGAAGGAATTGAGCTGATGGCCCGCAAGTACGATGGCGCGAGCGCGAATCTCGAGCGGATCAGGATCGACGTCGACTGCCGCGCCGCTCATCCGAAATTGGACTTGATCACGAAGCGCGCCAAGCCGACTTCGGCATCGGAAACCTGCGCGCGTTCCGGCCCGGCGTCGATGCGCTCGGCAATGGCGAGACAGCCGAGCGAACCGGCCTGCCGCGCTCTTCGGTCAGCCGCCTGACGAAGACGCTGGTCCCGTCCGGCGGGCTCGACGAAGACCTCGCCCGGGCGCGCCTGTCTCGCGGCTTGTCACGCACGAAGGCCCCATGTCCGACCTTGGATTGAATCAGCCCGCGCTTCCCGCTGCCTGCGCGATGGCCGCCAGGATCCGGTCACCTGTCGCGCCCCCGCCACGACCTCTCCAATCAATCATAGGTCGACGACCCTTTCGCGCGAAAAGGCTAAAGAGCATGCGAATAGCTTCGAAGCATCGTCTCCACACTGGATGCGATCTCTAGCAAGTGCCGATCGGCGTTCCTGCGACCGATCAGCATCAGTCCGGCGGGAAGATCGCCTGCCGGCAGAGGCAGTGAAATCGACGGGCAGTCGAGCATGTTGGCGACACGAGGATTGCGCAGCACGAGCGCATTGAGCTGATGGAACGCGGTGTCGTCCGCAACAGAGGAGAGAAGCGGCGCACGGATTGGTACCGTCGGCAGGATGAAAACCTCATTGTTGCCGAAAGACTGTTCAAAGGAACGGATCGCAGCCTGCCGGAGCCGCACCATGCGGACATAGTCCGTGCCGAGGATGCCGGCCCCGGCTTCGATGCGTAGGCGCGTTCGAGGATCGACACCGTCCAGATCCGAGAGCCCCAAACTGCGCAAGGTTGCGCCGACCTCGATCGATGGGAACGTGCCGATCCTGTCGATTCGTGCGACATCATCGAGTGCCGCCTCGATTGATCCGTCCTTGATCTGCAAGCCACCTGACCGAAGCCGCTCCATGGCATTCTCGAACGCGCTGATCACCTCGGGTTCACAGCGGTCAAACAGGCGTCCGCGGGCCACGATGAGACGGAAAGTGCCTGGAGGGGCTGCCCTTAGCCGCGGCGGCGCGCCTTCCCCGGAAAGCACCTGGTCAGCCACGAAGCAGTCTTCGACGTTCGAGGCGATCGGACCGATCGTGTCGAGGCTCGATGACAATGAGAACGCGCCGGTGGTCGGCACGAAGCTGCTGGTGGGCTTGAAGCCGACCGCACCCGACAGCGCGGCCGGGATTCGGATCGAGCCACCGGTGTCGCTGCCGATGGCGATATCGGCCATGCCGCCAATCACGGATACCACAGCGCCCGACGACGAACCTCCGGAAACGCGGGTGCGGTCTCGCGGATTGGCCGGCATCCCGTCGTGCGGGTTCGTACCGAGCGCGGAGAAGGCAAACTCGGTCATCTGCGTCTTACCGATGACGATGGCGCCCGCAGCCCGCAACCGTTTCACGACTTCAGCGTCCTCAACGACGGGCGGCAGATGACGCAGCACAGCAGATCCAGAGCTCGTGACCGTTCCGGCGACGTCAAACAACGCCTTCACCGAAACGATGCGGCCATCGAGCTGACCGCGAGAGCGACCTGTGGCGGCGCGCCGGTCCGCGGCCTCAGCCTCCCAGCGGGCGTTATCCGCGAGCACAGTCGTGAAGACGTTGTTTGCTTCCGGCGAGCGGATGCGCGCAAGGGCAGCCTCCAGCCGGGCAACGGCAGAAGGGTACGATCGCTCCTTTGTTGCTGTCATGACACCGTTTGCCGAAAGGGATCAGGAGACGACTGGCAGGACGTCGACGTCGTAGCTGTGGGTCAGGGACCGGTTAAGGACGGGATCCTTCAGCTCCATCTCGAAACGCGTCCCCGGCCGAATGCCGCCGATCGCGCCCGGCGTGCCGCAAAACATCAGTGTGCCGGCTGGTAACATGTCCTTCCCGGCGTAGCGCCGCACGAGATCGCGCGGCGTCCTGAGCGAGGAGACCGGACTATCCTGATAGAGCACCCGTTTCCCGTCGATCGTCGTCCACGATCGAAGGACCAGCTCATCCCAATGCCCCTCAACATCAGCATATGACCAGAGCTGTGGGCCGACCGGCTTGCCGCACAGCTGCTTCGAAACTGCGATGCCCGAAGCTTCCGCCTTGCGGTCGGTATGATCGGAGCCGATGCCGACCCAGAGCCCATCTGTCATGGCGACAATGACAGGCTCGACCTCGCCGGAACTATCCGGACCAAGGACGGTCAACCGGCTTTCCTGGGTCAATGTTTGCGCCGCGACGCGGTAGTAGAGCGGGGTCGTCGAGGGGCGCGGAATGCCGAGCGCGGCGAGCTCCTCGATATGATGCTCGATCGCCGCGGCGTCCCTGCCCGCCCAGCCAGCGATGACGAGGGCCTCGATATCGATACCTATCCGGTCCGTCCGGTTATTTGCGAGGCGGTCAAATCTCAAGAACATGGAATTCCTTCTCCCTCGTCCAGTTGCCCAGGACTTCGCCGCGCTCGATCTGCAGCGTCCTGTCGGCGATCCGGTCGAGCAGTGCGGGCGATGACTCAGTAATCAGCATGGCAAGCTCCGGCCGGTGCTTGCGCAATTCGCCGAGCGTCCGCGCATAGTCGAGCGCGAGGGCGGGCGCCAAGCCCTGGAAGGGCTCGTCGAGCAGTAGGACCTTACGCGCCACTGTCAGCGCGCGCCCCAGCGCAACCATCTTGCCCTGCCCTCCGGAAACGCCGGCCGCGGGCCTGGAGCGCATCACGTGCAATTCGGGCAGCAGGTGGTAAATCTCGTCGAGCCTGCGCCCGATCTCGGTACGGTCGAGCTTCAGCGCCAGTGCCGGAAGGCGAATGTTCTCCTCCACGCTGAGGTCCGGAATCAGGCGCCGGTCCTCCGGCGCATAGCCAATTCCGGCACGGGCACGGGTATAAGCAGGCCTGCTGCCTAGATCGTCGGCATCGAGGCGGACCGAACCCTCGTCCAGCGCGATGAGGCCCATGATTGCGCGCAGCATTGTCGTCTTGCCGGCACCATTGCGCCCAATCAATACCGTCGTCTTGCCCCCGATGATCTCGCAACTGACGGCGCGCAGCACGCGGACGCCCTCGATCGAGACGCTGACCTTGTCGAGACTTAGCATCAGGCCACCCCTACGACACGTTGGCGGACTTGCGCATTGCTGAACACCTCGTCGGGCCGGCCCTCGGCCATGATGTTGCCGGCGTTCCACACCAGGACGCGGCTCGCGTAACGCGCGACCACGTCCATGTCGTGCTCGACGAACAGGGCCGTGATGCGGCGCTGGTGCAGCGCCCCCATCAGCGCCTCCATCAACGGAAAGCGTTCGAGGGCGCTCACGCCGCTGGTGGGTTCGTCGAGCAGCAGCAGCCGCGGCTTCAGCGCCAATGCAACCGCTATGTCGAGCAGCTTGCGATGTCCTTCGGGAAGCGTGCTACCGATCCGGTCGGCATCCTTGGCGAGCCCGACGAGGTCAAGCAATGCCATTGCCTCGTCACGTCGCGTCGCAGTTTCGAGCGGCTGGACCGCGCTCCACAGACCTTCCGTTGCCGCCAACGCCAGCATCATGTTGTCGATCACGCGCTGTGCGGAGAAGAGCTGCGGGATCTGGAATGCGCGGGCTACGCCGCGGCGCGCGATGGCACGTGGCGACAGGCGGGTGATGTCGTGACCGTCGAGCAGCACGCTGCCCGATCTCGGACGGATGTAGCCCGTGCAGATGTTCAGCAGCGTTGTCTTGCCGGCCCCGTTCGGCCCGATGATCGCGAGGAACTCGCCCTCGTTGACTGCGATGCTGACGTCGTCGGCGGCCTTGACGCCGTTGAAAGAGACGTGGAGGCGCTTGGCTTCCAGGATTGGACGCGTCATAGGATCGTCGCCTCCTTGCGCGCAAACAACCCATAGACCCCTTGGGGCATGAACATGATCACGATGATCAGCGTCATCCCCACGATCAAGTTCCAGGAATCCGTGACCGTCACGGCCGCGCTGTGCAGCAATTCCAGGAACAAGGCACCGATGAACGCGCCAGGAACGCCGCCGATGCCCCCGAGCACGGCGATCAGGACGAGGTGACCGGATGCGGTCCAGAACGCGAAATCCGGGACCACGCGACCGATCGCAAAACCGGCGATCGCGCCGCCAAGGCCGGCAAGCGCGGCCGAGACGACATAGGCGATCAGCAGGACCGCCCAGACCGGGATGCCCAGATATTCAAGCCGGATCTCGTTGGTGTGGACGGCCGAGAGCGCGTGACCGAGCGGGCTGTTCAGGTAACGCTGCACGGCAAGGCCGACCAGCACCATCAGTGCCAAGCTGAGATAGAACAGCACGGTCTTGAACGCCGGTTCGCCGAGCTCGACGCCAAACACCGCCGGGACCGGCACCGGCATGCCGTCGGTTCCGCCGGTGACGCCGTACAGCTTTGAGCACAACGTGTAAAACACCATGGAGACGGCAAGATTCAACATCGCGAAGAAGATCGCCCGATAGCGGACGAGGAACGATCCGGCGATGGCGCCAACGAGCGCCCCGCCCAGCACCGACAGGATCAGCAGCAGCCCAAGATCGTTAACGCCGGTGCGCGCCAGGAAAGCGACCCCATAGGCGCTCGCGGCAAAGAACATCGCATGACCGATCGAGATCAGTCCGGCGCGGAGCAGCACCGCGACGCCGAGTGCCGCAAACCCCTTGGCGATGGCAAGCGTCAACACGAATTGCAGCCAGGGCGCGGCGATGGGCAACAACGCCAGGACGAGAACCGCAGCAGTTGCAGAGATCGTTCGCATCATATCCTCCGCGCCGTCACCGATCCGAACAGGCCGTAGGGACGGATCAGGAGAACGACGAGCATCGCTGCATAGGGAGAAACAGCATCCAGCGACGGCGCCAGATAGATCGCCAGCACGCGTGCCAGTCCCACGATCAGCGAGGCGACGGCCGCCCCCTCGATTTGTCCGAGCCCTCCGATCGCCGCCACGGCGAAGGCGAGCACCATGGTATCGGCCCCGAGCCCCGGCGCGATGCCTGACGTAGGCGTCGCCAGCGCACCACCCAATGCCGCAAGGAACACGCCCAATGAGAAGGCGAGGATGAAGATCCGGTTGGTATCGATGCCGATCGACTGCGCCATCTCGCGGTCGGTGACGACGGCCGTGATCAGGCGACCAAGCCGGGTGTGGTTGATCAGGAACCGCAGGCCGCCGACCACGATGAGCGCCATCCCGATCAGCACGATCTGGTAGTTGAGATAGAGGACGCCACCGATTGAGGTGGTGCCGAGCAGTCGCATCGGCGCGTCTTCGTAGAAGGACTGGACGCCGAAGATCACGCGCTGGAGATCCTCCAGGATGAGGAACAGCCCGAACGTGATCAGGATCTGCACCGCCTCGGACTTGCCATAGGTCCAGCGGACCAGGCCGCGCTCGATCAGCGGACCGAATATCGCTGCTACGAACACGGCGCTGAACAGGAGCGCCAGGAACGATAGATACGGGTTGAGCTGGCGGCTCGCGATGAACAGGCAGATCGAGGCTGCGACATACCCGCCAATCGAATAGAGGCTGCCATGGGCGACATTGAGGACGCGAAGCACGCTGAAGACCAGCGTCAGGCCGACCGCCGCGAAGAAGATCAGCGCGGCGTTCGCCAGACTGTCCAACAGCAAGGGGATGATTGCGTTCAACATCGGCTATTGCCTTCCTTGACTGAAATCAGGGTGAACGTCGTCCCGCTCTATTTGTAGCTGCCGGGCCTCGGCAGGCTCTTGGCGAACTCGGGCTTGAGCGTCGAAATCCAGGCGAGCGGATCCTGGCCGGCCTGCGGCATCAGACTATCGCCCTTGTAGCGGGCCATCTCGCCGATCCCGGGAAACTGCTGCGCCTGCGTCTTCACGGTGACGCCTACGATCTGGTCCACGAGGCCGTCATTGTCGGCGCGGGTCTGCGCCGTGCCGGTCAGGGTCTCGACCTTGCTGCCCTTCATGGCGGCGGCGAGTTCGGCACGCGTCGGCCATTTGCCGCCGTGCTTCTGCATCGCAGCCTCGTAGGCGGCTTTCACGTAGATCAGCGCGTTGGCCATCTTGATCGACGGAAACACCGGATACTCACCAAAGCGCGCCTTGTAGGCGTCGGCAAACTTCACTGTCTCGGGCTTCGCCTTGGCGTCCGGTGACATCCACCAGCCATCGCCTAGAACACCAACGATCACGCCGTCGGGCAACGGCACGCGTTGCAGCACCGTCTCGCCGAGTGCCAGGATGACCTGACTGGAGGTGAAGATTCCACGCGGTGCAGCCTGGCGAACGAAGTTTTCGAGATCGGCGCCCCAAAGATTGGAAAAAACGACATCAGGGCGTGCCGTGGTGAGGCGCGAGATTTCGGTCTGGTAGTTCGGCGAGCCGAGCTTCGGATAGAGTTCTGCAACGATCTCGACGTCGGGCTTCAGGGCTTTCAACGCCGCGGTGAAGATCTTTGCCGCGTCATGGCCGAATGCATAGTCCGGATTGATGATCGCGACCGTTTTCACATCGGGTTTGCGATCCAGCAGGTAGATCGCGTAGGCGATGAATTCCGGCACCGTGTTTCCGTTGGGGCGGAACACATATTTGCTCTTGCCGTCCATGAGCAACTGATGGGTGTCGCAGTTCCAGCCGACGGTAGGAACCTCGAGCTGTTCGGCGAGCGGCGCCAGCGCCAGGCAGTTCGCGCTCGACAAGGCCGCGACCATGACCTGGTTCTTCGCATCCCCCGCGAGCCGCCGGTATTCCGCGATTACGCCTTGCGCGCCCTGCGCCTCATCGACATAGGTCGCACTGACCGGAACGCCTCCGATACCGCCCTTTGCATTGATCTCGTCGATCATGAGGTCGGCGGCATTCTTGCCCGGCA
Source organism: Bradyrhizobium sp. BR2003 (assembly GCF_009720285.1). Taxonomy (NCBI): domain Bacteria; kingdom Pseudomonadati; phylum Pseudomonadota; class Alphaproteobacteria; order Hyphomicrobiales; family Nitrobacteraceae; genus Bradyrhizobium; species Bradyrhizobium sp. BR2003. Next base: position 161,115 of record NZ_SMYJ01000048.1, on the reverse strand, counting down.
TACCGTAGGCTGCGGCGGGACCGGACGTGAACGTGAAGATACCCAGCCCCAGCGAACTCGGTTTTTCCTGCGCAGCGACTGGAGTTGTCGCCATGACGCCGATCGCGAGAGCGCCAACAAGACCATCGACAACCAACCGAAGATTGGGCTGCGGTAGCCCGCGCTCCAGCCTAAAGAGCAGCCCGAGCGACGATAGGCAACGCGCGGCTACGTTGGACATACCTTTGAACGCCATATTCCTCTTCCCCTTGGCCGGTCAATCGATGATGTTGGTGGCGATATCGAACTGGAGTCAGACCGGATCGAAGTAATGCATCTCCAGGAGCAGGCAGCCGTTGACGGATTTGAACGGGCCATGCGGCGCGTGCGGTGGGCGGCAGGCATAGGTATTCGGCGGAAAGCTCTGGCCGCCCTCGCCGTTCGCATCATTGCCGACGATCAGATCGCCCGAGACGAGATACACCTCTTCCCAATATTCGTGGGAGAACGGCGCGGTGGTGTAGACGCCGGGTGCGAAGCGCAGAAGCCGAGTACGCGTCCCGCGCCGGTTCTCCTCATCCAGTCCACCAGAGATGATCTTCTGCTGGATGCCGGCCGGATAGCCTGCCGGCACTTCCCAGCCGGAGGTCATGTCGAGCGTATGGAACTCGTCGTGCTCCTTGTTGACAGGCATGGATTGTCTCCCTGGATCAGGCGGCTTTGTTGGCGGTCGAGACGTCGTTGAGGTCGTAGGAATCGAGCATGGCCTGGACCAGCCGATCGGCGCCGGCCCAATCGTAAGTGCGATAGGAATGGCCCTTGGTGACGAAGGTCGCGCCGGCGTAGAACATCTCGTATTGCTGGTGGCGCGAGCCGAACTCGGAGCCCACGGCGTCCCAGGCGAGCTTGTAGAACTTGACGCGGTCATGCGAGTTGGCCTTCGGCGACTGCTGCGTCTTGCCGATGAGGGCCGCGATCTCGGGGTTGTCGAAGTCCGCAACCGATGAGGGCAGCATGATCATGCCGCCGCCGGCGAGCTCGCGCAGCGTATTGACGATGTGGGCATAGAGCTGCTGCGTCAGCACCTGCGCGGAATAGAGCGTGTGCCGGTCCGGGATGAAGTACGGGCCGACCTGCGCGCCCTTGGCCTCCATCGCCGCCACCAGGGCATCGACCATGCCGGTCTCGGCCGCGAGCTGGCCGAGCATTTCGCGCACCTGCGGGAATTGGGTGACGCCGTTCATGTCGGCTATCCGATGCGCAAGGCCGGTCAGGAATTTGAGCTTCACACTCAGGCGGACCATCGCCTGGTAGTTCTGATAGACGTGGCAGGGCGTCGCATGAAACTGCTTCTGGCACATTTCGACGTTGCCTTCGATGAAGACCCGGTCCCACGGCACCTTCACGTCATCGAAATAAAGAACCGAGTCGTTCTCGTCGAAGCGGCTCGACAGCGGGTTGTCGAACACTGCGCCGGCGGCATCCTCGTAGGATTTCCGCGACAGCATCTTGAGGCCCTTCGTGTTCATTGGGATCGCGAACGACATTGCGTAACGCTCTTCACCCGGACGCATCGGCTGGATGGTGGTGACGAAGACTTCGTCGGCGACCACTCCGCCGGTGGCGAGCATCTTTGCACCGCGGATCGTGATCCCTTCCGCGTCGCGGTCGACGACGCCGGCGGTGAGGAACGGATCGGCCTGTTCGGCTGCACCCTTGGAGCGATCGGCCTGTGGGTTGATGATGACGTAGGTGAGATAGAGGTCCTCGTCGCGGGCGTAGCGGTAGTAGCTCTCGAGCGCGCCGGCGCGGGCGGGATCGTAGGCCTTGAAAACGTCGAGCCCCATATACAGGCCGGAAATGCAGGACGCCACGTGGTCCGGGGCGCGACCCATGAAGCCGGCATGCAGAGCGGCCCATGCCTCGAGCGCCTTTCGACGCGTCACGAGCTCGGCATAGGAGGTCGGAAGCTGCCAGATACGGTTGGCCCGACCTGTGCCCGTGTCGAACGTCATGAGATCGACGTTCTCCTTGGCATTCGCAAAGTCGAACAGGCCCGCCATGGAGGTGGCGAGATTGCGGAAGGCATGGTGCGTCGTGACGTCGCCGACCGAGGCGCCATTGATGTAGATGGTCCGGCCGTCCTTCAGGCCTGACAGATATTCCTTTGCGCTACGCATCGCAGGTCTCCGGTTCAAAGCTAGTAGTGAATGGGAAGCGGCCAGGTCGGCTCGCGCTGGGTGTCATCGACGAGATCGCGGTATCGACCGCGGAAGAAGATAAGGGGAGCGGCGGCCTCGGCGCGGCTCGCGTGCCTGATGACACGGACGACGAAGATCACATGGTCGCCGCCCTCATAGATCGCGTAGGGCGCGCATTCGAAATGAGCCATCGCGCCGGAGATCAGCGGGGCCTCGGCATGGCCGACCGACGTCTTCACCTGGTCCCATTTGTTGGAGAGAGCGCGCGCGAACTGGTTGGAGATGTTTTCCTGGTCGCGCGCCAGGATGTTCACGGCAAAGCCCTTGGCTTCGAGCATCGCAGGCAGGCTGCGCGCCTTGCGGTCGACGCTGAAGAGAACGAGCGGCGGATCGAGCGAGACCGAGTTGAACGAGCTCATGGTCATGCCGATGAGCTCTTCCCCGTTGCCGCGCGCGGTCACCACCGCGACGCCGGTGGCGAATTCGCCGAGGGCACGTCTGAATGAACGATCCTCCATGGAACTCCGCCTTGCTTCTGACAGCGAATTATAATTCTCAGATAGCTTTCTGACAAAGCTATTTGAAAATGTCAAGCCCCCTTGCTGGACGGCCGCATGCGTGCTTCTTAGGCAAACCGCAAGGCCATGATTTGGCGTGGAGATTGACCGCGTGACCGATGCGCTTTTGACGGCGTCGAAACCCGAGTTGCTCGACAAGGAAGGCGACCGCACGCTTCGCGGCCTGCTCTACGACTATTTCGCGTTCGGACGCAGCCTGGAAGCCTGCCGGGAAATATTCGCAGGCTTCGTCGACCTGTCGCCGACCCAGTATCTGATCCTGATCGCGATCAAGAACTCGACTGCGGATGAGCCGATGGGCGTGAATCAGGTCGCCGAACGGCTGTACCTGAGCGGCGCCTTCGTCACCAACGAGATCAACAAGCTGGTATCGGACGGAATGCTCGAGAAAAGCCCCCATCCCGACGACGGACGGCGGGTGCAGCTTGCCCTCACCCAGCACGGAATGAGTCTATTGATCCGCCTTGCGGCCTTGCAGCGACCAGTCAACGACGCATTGTTTGGGACGCTGACGAGGGAGGAGTTCAAACTGTTATCTCACCTCCTATCTCGTCTTGCATCCAATGCCGACAATGCGTTGAAGCTCGCCGAACATGTTCGAGCGACCCTAAAATGTCAGGAGGAGGAGCAGCCCTCCGCGCTGAGCTTGCGAAATTCCCCCAACAAGCGACGGGTGAAGCGTGGGAGCAATCGATAGGATCCGCTCGGAGCACAGAACAGATGTCGGTTTTGCTCATGTCAGCGCGAGCGAGCCGGCCAATCCCGGATCGCGAATCCGATTTCCGACGCTGATCCGTTGTCGCGCGCCCACGTTCACGCGCTTGCATGAATGGCCATGCCATTGAATATTCGTTGTGCTGTTTGCAACGATCAGGACCACGCCGATGAACGCCAAGCTGGAGCCGCGCCGACTGCATTATTTCATGGAAGTGCTCAATAGCGGCTCCGTGCGCGGCGCCGCCGGCGCGCTCGGCATGGACGCCTCGGCGGTCAGCCGGGCGCTTGGCCTGCTCGAGAAGGAATATGGCGCGCGCCTGCTCGAACGACGGGGCCGCGGCGTTGCGCCGACCGACGCCGGCCAACTCCTGGCCGCCTACCTCCACCGCCAGCGGGGCGAACGACGGGCGCTGCTGGCGCAGATGGACAGCATCCGCAAGATCGAGTCGGGTCATATCGATCTCATGACGGGCGAAGGTTATGTCGACTGGCTGGCGAAGAGCAGCCTGTGCCGCTTCATGCAAAGCCACCCGAAGATCACGATCAGCCTCGACATCGGGAGCACCGACGAGATCGTCCAGCAAGTCGTGGACGAACGCGCGCATATCGGTGTCCTGTTCAATCCACCGCGCGACGATCGGCTGCGCTCGCATCATTCGCAGCCGCATCCGATCAAGGCCGTGGTGCCGCGCGGGCATCCGCTGACCAAACTCGGCCGACCGCTCAGGCTCGCCGACCTTGTCCCCTACCCCGGCGCCGCAATGCATCCCAATTTCGGCCTGCGCCAGCATGTCCAGGCCGCCGAGATCAGCGAGGGCGTCCGCCTCAATTTCGCGTTTACCACCGCCTCGTTCGACGCACTCGCCCATTACGTGATCGCCGGACTTGGCTATGCGCTGGCATCGCGCCTTGCGATGACGGAGGCCGATGCCGCTAAGGTGGTGGCACTGCCGATGAAGAACGCGCTGCTGCACCGCGGCCGCACCCACGTGGTCTCGCGTCAGGGACGTACGTTACCGCCCGCTGCGATGCAGCTGCTGCGGATGATGGTTGGGGAGATGCGGTCACCGGGAAGCGCTGCGCGGTAGCGTCAGGCAGCTGCGCCTTTGCGATCTCAATCGCGGCGCGTCGCTGTCGGAAACCAGATTGCGACCTGCAGAGGCGGACGAAACGGCTTCCAGGTCCCCGCCGGCTGAGCGAGGCGATCGGCAATCACCCACAGCGCGGGCGCATGAAAGCCAAGCCCCAAATGCGTCGTGTTCACCTCGACATTTTCGCGCTCCCCACCCTCCTGCTCCAGGCAGGCGCGCCACGCCACCACACCATCGGCACGGGTATAGATCGACGTTGTCGGCACAGGAATAGGTCGCGCGAGGCGACTGATCCGCTCGGCTGTTGGCGGCTCGTACTTCTGACCGGTCAGAAGCCGCCAGATCGCGCGGACGTTGCTCGCACCCGGCGCTGCGAACGGACTGCCGAGCGTGATGACCATCCGCACCGCCGCGGGGATTTGCCGCGCAACCTCGCGCGCAATGATGCCGCCGCGGCTCCAGCCGACCAGGCTGACCTTCGAGCCACCCTGCTTTTCGAGCTCGATGACTTGCGCCGCCACGGCGGAAAGGTCCGCATCCGGCGCGCGTACATTGCGGCCGCGGCCCCAGCCATGAACCTGATAGCCGAGGAACTCGAGGAATGAGCGTATGGCCAACGTCGACCGATCATCGGCGCCCAACCCGGGCAGCACCATGACCGGATGCCGCGGTCCCCGCGGCGCGGTCGCCAGGAGCGGCGCCGCCACGGCCAGCAGCGTCGGGATGTCGAGAAAGCCGCGCCCCTCCGCAGCAAGCAGGGCGAGCGAAGGTGGTTCGACGGTGTGCTCGTCACGTCCCATGAGTAGCGTCCGTTGTTGATGGTCAAGAATGGCCCATGCAACCGTGCATCGCCAGGCGAGTACGAGACGTCAGTTCGGCGGCCCGGCCTTTCCGAACACCCCGCCGATGGCCCGCAAGAGCCAACTCGGCTGATACTTGATCCATTGGACCGCCAGTTCGTTGGCAAGTCCCGCGACATGTACCGGCTTTCCCGCCATGCAAGCGCGGTAGCCCTCCTGTGCGACGGTCTTCGCATCCATGATCATCATGCTCGGCATGTTGCCGAGATTGGTGCCATGTACCATTCCGGTGTCCGTCACGCCGGGACACAACGTCGTCAGCGTGACCTTGCTGCCGCTCAATTCCTGGGACAACGCCTCGCCGAACGACAGCACATAGGCCTTTGACGCGGCATAGACCGCAAGATTCGGCACCGGCATGAAGGCCGCGACTGACGCAACGTTCAGGATCCGTCCGTGGTTGCGCTCGAGCATCGGCGCGAGGAACAGACGGGTCAATGCCGTCATGGCAACGACATTGACTTGCAGCAGCCGCAACTGGTCGTCGAGGCCGATTGCGCCGGCGGGTCCCTCGAACAGGAGACCGGCATTGTTCACGAGCAGGTCGACCCGCACGCCGGCGCTCTTCAGCGAATCGAACACCGCCTCCGGCGCTGCCGGCTCTCTCAGATCGGCGGCCACGATGGTCACCTTGGTGGCGTGACTGGTCTTGAGCTCGCGCGCGAGCTCCTGCACCTTGTCGCGGTTGCGCGCCAACAGCACGAGGCTGAAGCGATTGGCTGCGAGCACGCGCGCGAGTTCGAGTCCGATGCCGGCCGATGCTCCGGTCACCAGCGCGCATTGACCTTCGTTTCCCCTCACCGACATAAGGCGCCTCCCCTCGCTGCCGCACCGGTCTTGCGCCAATCCCCGGACCGCGCACGCGACGAGCCGCCTCCGCGCCAGGCGACGTTCGTCGCGCTGCGTCAGCTCGGCAGGCGTGCCGGCGCAGATCGGGTCGGCAGCATGTGTGTGGGAGACCCGCTCGATCGCCCGCAGCAAGGCTCTAGCCTGCTCGAACTGATCGGCCGTTTCGCTCACCTCACCAAGCGACTTGCGCAATGGCTCCAGTACCTCGATCCGGTCGGGATCGCCGGACAGTCGGGATCGCGGACCGCGGTTTTGCGTGGCCGGCATCACATCACCGAACGATCTTGGCCGATCGCCCTGACGACGTCGAGGGTGACGACCTCGACCGGCTGCAATCCGTCGACGGTTCTGAGAATATTCCGCGACCTATAATAGTCGACCAGTGGGGCGGTCTGCTCCTTATAGGCGTCGATACGCAGCTTGAGCGTTTCGTGATTGTCGTCGGCACGCACCGCGCCGCCCTGCTCTCTCGCCTCGCGGGCCCGCGTCTCGATCCGGTCCAACAACACCGTCTCGTCGGCCTTGAGCTCGACGACGTGGTCGATCGCAAGACCTTCGGTATCGAGCAGATCGTCGAAGCTGACCGCCTGGGCCATCGTCCGCGGGAAGCCGTCGAGCACAAAGCCACGCCTGGCATCCGCTTGCGAGATGCGTTCGATCACCGCGGCGATCACGAGTTGATCAGGAACGAGCCCACCATTCATCATGGTGTCCTTGACCTTCCGTCCGATGCCGGTGCCCGCATCGACCGCAGCACGCAGCATGTCGCCGGTCGAAAGGTGCGGTATGTCGTATTCCTCGACCAGGCGCTTCGCCTGCGTTCCCTTGCCCGCGCCAGGCGGCCCCAGCAGCACGACTCTCATCGCATGTGTCCCAATATTCTCCAGATAACCGGCAACATTCCAACGGAGCGCCCGGCGGCGCGGCCCGCACGGAGCCGGGCCGCTCAAATCGTGCTCACGCCATCGCCAGCCGTGCACTGGGAGCAGGCCGCATCGACAGCAGCAACAGCAATCCCGACAGCACGTAAAGCGCCATCACGAAGTACATGCTGTAGATGTTGTCGCCGGTGCTTCGCACGATCAGTCCGTTGATCGAAGGACTGATTGCCGGACCGAGGTTTCCGAGACTGCTGATCAGCGCAAGACCGCCGGCGGCGGCGCCGGTGGAGAGATATTCGCTGGTCAGCGCGAAGAACAACGGCGTCGCCGACGCAATTCCGATCACCGCAAAGGACAGCGCGAGGATCGATCCGACGAGGTTGCCCTGCAGCATCGTTGTGATGAACAGACCGAACGCGGCGATCGCGACGCAGGCGGCATAGTGCCATCGGCGCTCGTGCCATTTGTCGGAGTGACGGCCGATCAGGATCATGCCAATGACGCCGGCGGCGTTCGGGATCGCGGCATAGACGCCGACAAGGAACAGGTCCTTGACGCCCCAACTCTGGATCAGGGTCGGCATCCAGAAGACCATCGTATAGGTCGCGCCGAGCAGGAGCAGATACACGAACGACAGCACATAGACCTTGGGGTCCTTCAGCATCTGCCCGAACGTTCCCGAGGGCTCGCTCTGAATGTCCTTCTCATCGTGCTGGAACGCGTCATCAAGCAAGGCTTTCTCGTCCTTCGAGAGCCACGCGGCCTGCGCGGGCTTGTCCTCGAGCAAGGCGTAAACCAGGATGCCGAGGATCAGCGCCGGCAAACCCTGCACGAGGAACAGCCACTGCCAACCATGAAGCCCGCCTGCACCGTCGAAATACTTCAGGATCGAGCCACACAACGGACCGGCAATCACGGACACGATCGTTGTCGCCGACATGAAGATGGCGATCACCTGCCCGCGCCGCGCCGACGGATACCAATAAGTAAAGTACAGAATCACGCCGGGAAAAAAGCCAGCCTCGAACACGCCGAGCAGGAAGCGGACGAGATAGAACTGGAACGGAGTCGACACGAACATCATGGCGGATGCCGCGAGTCCCCACAGCACCATGATGCGCAGCAGGGTCTTGCGCGCGCCGATCCTCTCCAGCAGCAGGTTGCTCGGCACCTCGAACAGGAAATATCCGACGAAGAAGATGCCCGCGCCGAGACCATAGACCGCATCATCGAACGGTAATGTCTGCTTCATCTGCAGCTGTGCGTAGCCGATATTGATGCGATCGAGATAGGCGATCATGTAGGAGATCAGCAGAAGCGGGATCAGGCGCCAATCGATCTTCGAGAACAGGGATTTATGCGCCGGACTTTCCAGTACCGACAGGGATCCCTTTGCGGCGGGTGGGTGCATCCTGGTTTCCTCCAAATGTTCTTTTGATTCCGGCGCCGAGCGGGAGACCGCGGTGGCGTCCCGGCTCCGGCGATGTGAAGCGTTGAAGGCCTCGGCGCCTAGCTGGCCCGGCTTGCCTTGTCGTTTGCGGCGGCCGGCGGCACCTCGTCGGTCTGGATGACCGTCACCGACGCTGCGGTCGCGGATGGCGCCTTCGCTTGAGCCGCAGGTTGCAGCTCGACGACCTCGGCCTCGACCGGCGGCAGAGCCTCGATCTGGCGCAAGGCTGCCCGGAGATGCTCGATCATCTCGTAGGACTCGTCCTGCGAGACCACACGCCGGCACGCCGTCAGACCGAACTCGAGCAGGCCCGAATAGCTGTGCACCGTGATGTTCAGCGCGCTGCCGTGATAGGGGATCGAGACCGGGAAATAATGCACCATCCGTGCGCCGGCCATGTAGAGGTGCTGCCCCGGTCCCGGCACGTTGGAGATCAGCACGTTGCCCGCTGCCGGCATGCGGCTGGCGAGGTTGGAGCGGCCAAGCAGTGAGGCAAGGCCGGTCATCAGCCATGGCGAGCCCGTGATCGGCACGTCGACGCCGAGCACCGGCTTGAGTTCGCGCACGACCGCCTTGGCCGCCTCGGATGACGCGTGGATCGCCTTGAATCGGGTTGGCAGGTCATCGATATCGGTCGCCAGGTCCACGCGTACCGCCGAGACCTGGTTGTTCATCGCCTTGTCACCTTCGGCACGCAGGCTGACCGGCACCATCGCGATCAGGGCTTCCTTGGGCAGCAGGCCGCGCTCGGCGAGAAAGCGTTGCAGCGCGATACTGCACATCGCCATGACGATGGTGTTGACGGTACCGCCGACACGTTTGCCCAGGAGCTTGATGTCGGCGAGCGGCAACGACATCGTGCTGTAGGAGCGCTGGTTGGTGATGGAATCGTTGAACACCGTCTTCGGCGCCAGTCCAAGGCTGAGCGAGCGCTCTCCCTTCTGCGAGCGCTGGCTGGCCATCACGGTGGCGGCGGTGCCGAGCGCCTTGGCCGCCGTCGGCAGCAACTCGGCGAGCTTGCGGTATTGCTGGGCCGCATTGTTGGCCGCCGCCTGCAACAGCTCGGTCACGCCGAGCTGGTATTGCCCGGTGGCGCGCTTGCGCCGTGGCGGCGGCACCTCGCGCATCTTGGGCGAGACATCGTAGAGCACCTTGGCGAGCTCGACACCGGCCTTGCCGTCGACGCCGCTGTGATGCGCCTTGGTATAGAACGCGACCTGGCCGTTCTCGAGGCCATCGATAACATACATCTCCCACAGCGGACGGCTGCGGTCGAGCAGCGAGGCGTGCAGCCGCGCGACCAGTTGCTCGAGCTGTGCCATGGTGCCTGGCCGCCGCAAGGTGACGGTCCGCACGTGATAATCGAGCTCGATATCATCGTCCTCGATCCAGACCGGCTCGGCGAGCTGGAATGGCATCTGCGCCAGTTTGCGGTTCAGCAATCCCGAAAGATGGAGACGCTTGCCGAGCATCCCCTTGACATCCTCGTAGTAGTCGCCCTGGTAGCCCTCGGGGAGATCGAAGATCATCAGGCTGCCGACATGCATCGGCGTTTCCGGCGTTTCGAGATGCAGGAACGATGCATCCATGCTGCTGAGTTGATCCATTCTTCCCTCCCAAGACGTTGTGACGGCGATCGCCGTCTTGATGACCGTGTGGCGATATCGGGCGCGTCGCGGTCATTTCATTGCGGCCAGACCCGATGCTTGTCAGCCGCTACCGATCCAGTTCACGCAGGCGATCTCAGGCCTGCGCCCGGGCCGCCTGCTCCTCCTCGTCATACAGCTCCTTCTTCGAAAGCTTGCCGACCGCGGTCTTCGGCAGTTCGGCGCGGATTTCGAGCGCCTGCACCATCTCGTGCTTGCCGAGCTTGTCCTTCAGGAACGCCTGCAGCTCCTCGAGCTTGAACGGCTTGGCATCGGCCTTCAGCTTGACGAAGGCCTTCGGCGACTGGCCGCGATACTCGTCGCGGATGCCGATCACGGCGACTTCCTCGACCGCCGGATATTTGTAGATCGCCTCTTCGAGGACGCGCGGATAGACGTTGTATCCGCTGCACAACAACATGTCCTTGGTACGATCGACGATGAAGATGAAGCCATCCTCATCCATGTAGCCGACGTCGCCCGTGCGCAGGTAGCCGTCCGTGGTCGTGACCTCGGCAGTGGCGTCCGGCTTGTTCCAGTAGCCCTTCATCACGTTCGGGCCCTTGATGCAGATTTCGCCGCGTTCGCCGAGCGGGACGTATTGGCTGCCGTTGTCGACGTCGAGGAACTTGATGTCGATGCCGGGCATTGGCATGCCGCAGGAGCCAGTCTTGCGCATGGCTCCCGGCTGCGCCGGCGTAAACGTGCCGCTCGGCGAGGTCTCGGTCATGCCCCAGCCTTCGCTCAAATTGCAGCCCGTGATGGAGGCGAATTGTTGCGCCACCTCGAGCGGCAGCGGAGCGCCGCCGGATCCGCAATATTTCAGGGCGCGCAGGCTGTGCTTCGCCGTCTCCGGATGGTTGATCAGCGCGGTGAACATCGTGGGCACCCCGCAGAAGACGCTGACCGACTTGGTCGAGATTTCCTCGAGCGCGGCCTTCGGATCGAAGCGGACATGCTGGATAATCTCCGCGCCCATCAGGACGCCGAAAAGTACGTTCACGGAAAGCGCGTAGATGTGGAACGGTGGCAAGACAGCCAGGAAGCGCTCCTGCCCGTCGACCAGCACCGGCGGTGAGCCGGCCGTTGTCGCCCGGTACTGCTGGCACGCACTGGTCAGGTTGGCGTGGGTGAGCATCGCTCCCTTCGGCAGACCCGTCGTGCCGCCGGTATATTGCAGCACAGCGATGGTCTCGCGTGGATCAGCGATCCGATAGGTCTCGTAGCTCCCGTCATTGCGGATCAACTGGTCGAACCTGACGTGACGATCATCCCAGGTGACCTCGCTCAGCTGCTTGGCCGCCTTCATGTCGCCAGTGACCTGACCGGGGTCGGACGCCATCTCGGCGAGTGAGCCGACCACCAACTTCTTAAGCCTGGTCTTGCCCAGCATCGCCGCCATCTGCGGATAAAGCGACGCCATGTCGAGCGTGATCAGAACATCGGTCCGGCTGTCCTCGATCTTGTGTTCGAGCACCTGGGCGGCATCGAGCGGCGAGTAGTTGACGGCGGTGCCTCCGGCCTTCAGTACGCCAAAGAATGCGATGATGTAATGCGGGGTATTGGGCAGATAGAGGCCGACATGGACGCCCGGTTTCACGCCCAGCAACTGCAAGCCTTTGGCCACCCGGTTGGTGAGCTGCCCGAGCTCGCCGTAGGTGAGCCGCTTGCCCATGAAATCGATGGCAGGACGCGTCGGCCATTTCACGATAGTCTCATCCAGGAGACTCTGCACGGGTTCGGGAGCGATCTCGATATCCCACAGCACGCCGTCGGGATAGGATCGGGTCCAAGGCATGTCGTTCATGAAATCTCTCCCTTCCACAGTCTCTCGGATCAGACGGCGGTGACGCCGCCATCGACCGCAATGGTCTGGCCGGTGATGAATGCGCATGCGTCGGAGGCGAGCAACGCGGCCACGCCCTTGAGGTCTTCGGGACCACCCCCGCGATTCATGGGCGCCATATGCGCGGTCGCGTCCTGGTCGAGCTGTGCGGTCATCTTGGTCGGGAAGTAGCCCGGTGCGATCGCGTTGACGTTGATGCCGAGCGGTGCCCATTCATTGGCGAGCGTGCGGGTCAGATTGACGACCGCTCCCTTGCTCGCGTTGTAGGCCAGCGTCGGCGTGCCTTCCGGATAGCCGCCGGTCAGCCCCTGAATCGATGCGATGTTGATCACCTTGCCGCGGCGCCGCGGCACCATGCAGCGGCGTCCCACCTCCTGGGTAGTAACAAAGATCGCCGTCACATTCAGGTTGATCACCTTGTTCCAGCCGTCGAGCGTATGCTCGATCGTCGCGGCGCCCCACGAGGTGCCGGCGTTGTTGACGAGGATGTCGATCGGGCCAAGCGCCGCCACGACCTGCTGGATCATTGGTGGGATCGTATCCAGTCTGCCCATGTCGCAAACCACCGGCAGCGCTTCGATCCCCAATCCCTTCAGGTGGGCGGCCGCAGCGTCGAGCTCATCGCGTTTGCGCGCGGTGATCGCGACTTTGGCTCCGAGTTCGCCCAACACCTCGGCGATCTGAAGACCTAGACCTCGCGATCCGCCCGTGACGAGCGCAACGCGACCCGTCAAGTCCTGCAACTTGGCCAGACTCATGGCTTTCCCCTGATGGTTGGCGCCTCACACACGCAGCACTACTTCGGCTGCAACAGCTTCTGAAGGTTGGCGAGGTTCTCCTGCATGCGCTCCTGCATGACCTTCCAGGCGTTGTTGCGCGCCTGCGCCTCCATCTGCGACAGCTCACGGAAATCCGCGACCGCCTTCTCGACCTGCTGCTTGGCGGCCTCGGCCTGCTTCGTCATGGCTGCGCCGCCTGCGAGATCCTGCATCGCCGCCTGCCACTGCGCGAGTGTCTCCTGCAGAATCTCGTTGCGCCGGCTGACCAGCGCCTGGATGCCTTCGTAGGCCTGCCGGTTCGCTTCCGCCAACGCCTCCATATCCTTGCGCTGCCACTCGACGAGCGCGGCGATATCGAACCCTGGCAGCGTGAACTTCTCGGCCATTTTCTTCAGGTCGCCGAGCCACAGCATCGCGCCCGTGCCGGCTGCGTCGGATTGCTTGTCATCGGTCCCCATCGATGGTCCTCCTTCTGGTGTTTGGCGGACGGCGACAGAGCGCCATCCTGTGGAGCGCGCCTCAGGCCACCGGCGACGGCGGCCGAAACAGTTTCAAATTATCCTCGGTGCGGTCCGGATCGGGGTACACCATGCTGCGCAGGCCGCCCCGGTCGAACGGTGACCATTCATCCTCGGCGAGCGCCAGGCGGTCCGCGATCGCATAGAGCACGGCCGGATTGTGTCCGAGCCCGCAATGACTGCCTTCGACCTCGATGTTCTGGGTCCGGTCGGCATGCTGCTCGCGGCAACCCCACCACGAGACGATGCCGTCGGTGCGTGAATAGATCGCCGTACTCGGTACCGGCGGCGGGGACTTCATGATGTCCCTGTCGGGCCAGTCGTCGATCTGGCGCTCGCTCAGAATCTCGTAGAGACGCCAGGCGTTGCTTGCCTTCGGCTCGTTGGCGAACGGGCTGCCGAGCGTGATCACTTGGCGGACCAGATCGGGTGCGCGCCGCGCAATCTCGCGCGCAAAGACACCGCCGAGGCTCCAGCCGATCAGGCTGACCTTGCGATCGTATCGCTCCGCGAGCTCGGCCAGCCTTGCGTCCATGGCAGCCTCGACGCCGGGTCGCGGACCGCGATTGGGTCCGAGCTTCCAGCCGTGGACGGCGTATCCTTGCGCCTTCAGGTAAGCACGCAACGGTCGCGTCGAGATATCGCTGGCGGAAAGCCCCGGCAGCACGAGGACCGGATGTCCATCGCCGCGCGGCGCACGGCGAAGCAGCGGATAGCTCGCGAAGAACGCCTGCAGCTCCCAGATCCCGCGCACCTCGAGCGCGAGCAGCAATTGCGACGGCGGCGCAGAGCGATCGACGACCGTATTCATGTCAGAATGTCCCCTCCCGGATCACGCAGTGCGTCCCGCACGACCCGACATTTTATGATTGCCGCGCAGCCCCGCGAGCTGCGCCATGCAGACCCCGATCGCGCAGCCGCGCATCCTTTTGGTCTCAAAACGCTATCGAGCAGGTCAGACCCGTAAAAGGTGCAATTGGCCCGCTTGACCGGTTAGTTTGGGACATCCGCCAATGAATCTTGCGCGCCTGCCGCGATGCCTGGTGTCCGGCCATCGCGGAAGTCCGACGGGCTTTTGCCGGTCCAGCGGACAAAGGCGTGGCGGAAGTTCGCCGCGTCGCTGTAGTCAAGCCGCGCTGCGATCTCGTCATTGGTCATTTGCGTGTTGCGCAAATAGCCGACCGCGAGCTGCATGCGGACCTCGGAGACGATCTGTCGGTAGGTTTTCCGCTGCAGCTGCAGCCTGCGGCGGAACGTCCGCGGATGTATCGCTAGCTCCGCCGCCATTGCCTCCATACTCGGGAAGCGGCCGGGATGCTCAACGAGCCGTCGCCGGATGTCGGCGGCAAGACCGTCGCCCCGCGCGACAGGATCGAGAAGCTGATCATAGATTCGGCCTGCCATCGTCCTGGTCATCGCGTCGGGGCCGACCGCCGCACGGTCGATCCAGGCTGCATCGAATTCCAGCGAATTCCTGCACTGGTCGAACTCGACCGGACACTGGAAGATGCGGTCATAGGTCGCAGCATGCGGCGGCGGCGCATAGGCGGCGCTCAGCTTCGAGAAGCGGAACGAGCTGCCATAGACGTCACGGCTCAGCGTCTGATAGGTCGCAAAGGCGAACTCGAGCGCGAACCGATAGACGTCATCGGCCGGATCGCGCGAAAGCAGCGGCTCGAGCAGGCAGCTCATCGTATCGCCCTTGCGGGTAAGGTCGATGTCGGCGACCGTTCCGAGGATCCGTCCATACTTGGCCGCAAAGTCGATGACTCCGACCCGCGTCGGGCTGCTCAGCATGGCATAGCCGTACATGCCGTAAGCCATGACATGCATTCGTTCTCCGGCACGAAACGCGATCGCCGGATCGCACGACAGCCGCATCGCATTGCGAAAGACCGTCCCGACCTGCCGATAGGAGACGCGCACCGACGAATCCCTGAGGGCGGCACGCCGCAAATTGGCCCCGCTAAGCGCGCGCGACGCGGAGATCCCCTCCTCCGCCAGGACGTCCAGCACCGCAGCGATCCTTTGCGGCGAATAGAGACACTGCAGGAGATTTGGTGACGGGTGATACACGAGCTTCCTCGTCCGCCTTCCGCGCCTGTTTCCAGTCCTGCAATCCGGGAGGCTAATCAGCTGGACGAGACAGCGGAAGGTTCGATTGGTCACGTTTGCAGGTGAGTTCCGGACAAAGACTAGCCAAAAGAAAGACCGCCGAGGGAGGGCGGTCCAGGTTGGGAGAACGCGATCACGGCGTTGAGCTTACGCGCGCTTCGGCCGCACAAAAGGTTCGATTGAACCAATTTGCCGGTGAACTCCGGACAGAGCCGGCGAAGCCCGCCTTTGGATATTTCGGGGTCAAAGACCCTCGTCGCCCCTGAACTCGGACGGATTTCTGCCGGTCCAGCGCGAGAAGGCGTGGCGGAAATTGGCCGCGTCGCTGTAGCCGAGGCGGCTTGCGATCTCCTCATTGGTCATGCGCGTCTTGCGGAGATACTCGATAGCGAGCCGCATGCGCACCTCGGCGAGCAGGCCGCGATACGAGGTTCCCTCCGCCTCGAGCCGGCGCCGCAGCGCACGCGGATAGATCTCGAGCTGCTCGGCGATCGCCTCGATACTTGGATAACGACCCGGCTGCTCGATCAGTACCCGGCGGATATCGGCGGCAACGCCGCCGGCGCGGTTGACCTCGCCTAGGATCTCCTCGCACATCTCCCGCGCCATGGCATGGGTACGCGGATTTGCCAGCGCCCGCGGGCCGTCATTGCGCGCGTATTCGTATCCACAATGATGCTGATTGAACAGCACCGGGCACCCGAAGAGATCACGATACGTCGCGGCGGACGGCGGCGGTGCGTAGTCGACCAGCACGCGCGAAAACCCGAAGCCTTGACCGGACCGGTCGCGAATGGTCGTCAGATGCGCGGCCAGTGCGAACTCAACCGCAAAGCGATGCACACTCTCGATCGGATTCGGCCAGTGCATGGGCTGGAACGCGGCCATCACCGTCTCACCAGCATAAGAGAGGCCGAAATCGCAGAGCGGACCCACCACTCGGATGTATCGCGCAGCGAAGTCGCGGGCCTCCGCGTGCGTTGCACTGCTCAGCAGCGCGTATCCGTACATGCCATAGGCGGTGACATGCATTCGTGCTCCGGAACGCAGCGCGATGGCAGGGTCTCTTGTCAGCCGCAGCGCGTTGCGGATCACCGTGTCGAGCTGCCGGTAGGATATTCGCGTCGTATGCGACTCGAGCTGGGCGATGACAAGCCCGGTGCCGTCGAGAACCTTAGATGGATCAATGCCCTGCGCGCGAAGCTCGGCCGCGATGGCCGCGATCGAATGCGGCGGGAATATCCGCTGTGCGAAGCCGGGGAGCATTCGACTCGGCGATTGGGTTGCGTGCGACTCTTGCCTAGCCATTCCGGCCGCATGTCCCTGGCATTCCGCGTGTTCCTGCCCCATGAATGATTTGCTACTCCAAACGTAAGCTCGATCACGTACGCGACGCAATGATCGCGTATCCGCGCGCAGTCCGTGTCCGGAAGTCACCCGGTCGGCGGTCCAATCGCACCTTTCTCCGCTTCTCAAGATCGCTAGGCTCGCGACGCCTTGCTCGACAAACCGGCATGCAGCCGGAGGCCCGCACGGACCACGCAAGCGCTATCAAGGGAGGAGCGGATGCGACGGGAGGACGTTCTCAAGCAGCTGACGACGCCAATCGGCGCCCCGGCATTTCCCCGCGGACCGTTTCGCTTCAACAACCGCGAATATCTCAACATCCTGTATCGCACCGACATCGAGGCGTTGCGCGCCGTCGTTCCCGAGCCGCTGGAGATCGATGATCCGCTGGTGCGCTGGGAGATCATGCGGATGCCCGACACCTCCGGTCTAGGCGACTACACAGAATGCGGCCAGGCCGTCCAGGTGCGCTACGGCGACGAAAAGGGCGAATACCTTCACGCGATGTACCTCGATAACCTGCCGGCGCTGGCGTCGGGCCGCGAGATCAGCGGCTATCCCAAGGTGATCGGCAAGCCGAGGCTCTATGTCGATTCCGATACGCTGGTCGGCACAATGGATTACGGCAGCCTGCGCGTGGCCACCGCGACGATGGGCTACAAGCACCGCGCGCTGGACCTCGAAAAGGCAAAGGCCGAGATCTGCGTGCCGACCTTCATGCTGAAGATCCTGTGGACCTATGACAGTCCGAAGCCGGCGGGCGAACCGCGCATCTGCGAGCTGCTGCGCTCCGAGATCACCGACATCACCGTCAAGGGTGCCTGGACCGGCCCGGCCCGGCTGGAGCTGTTCGCCCATGCATTGGCCCCGATGGCCGATTTTCCCGTGCGCGAGATCGTCGCGTGCAGCCACATCATGACCGACTTGACGTTGTCCCGCGCCAAGCGCTGCCACAACTATCTCGATCAGCCGCGGTAAGCGGGCACTCGGAGAAAGTCATGCCATCATCCGCAGATCGCGCCGCGGCGCTCAATCGCTATCGCAATGTGTGCGTCATCGGCGCCGGCGTCATCGGCTCCTCCTGGGCGGCGTTGTTTCTCGCGCACGGCCTCAATGTCGTAATCAACGATCCGCAGCCCGGCATCGAGGCCACGGTCAGGGATGCCCTGATCAAGATCGCGCCGACATTGCTGAAGCTCGGCCTGCCGCACGAGGGGTTGGAACGCAACCTGCGCTTCGAGCCGGACCTTGCGCGCGCCGTCGCCGGTGTCGCCCTCGTGCAGGAGAACGGCCCCGAGAAGCCCGAATGGAAACAGCGGCTCTGGGCGCAGATCGAGGCAACAGTGCCGAAACATGCGTTGCTGCTGTCCTCGAGCTCGGCGCGGCCGGCAACCGAGCAGGCGCGAGAGATGAAGGATGCAAGCCGTCTGCTCGTCGGCCATCCCTTCAACCCGCCGCATCTGATCCCGCTGGTCGAGGTCGTTCCCGGCGAACGCACCGATCCGCAGGCCACCGCCGATGCCGTGGCCTTCTACGAGGCGCTCGGCAAGGTGCCGCGCGTGCTCAAGAAGGAGATTCAGGGCTTTGTCGCCAACCGGCTGCAGCGCGCGATCATGCGCGAGGCCTGCTATCTCGTGCAGGAAGGCGTCGTCACCGTGGACGAGCTGGACGACATCGTCACCAGCTCGATCGGGTTGCGCTGGGCCGTGAACGGGCCGTTCAGCTCGTTCCACATGGGCGGTGGGCCGAAGGGGCTCGAATCATTCTTCCAGCACCTCGGCAAGAACATGGCCGCGTCGTTCAAGGTGATACCGCAGGTTGAGCTCGGCGATGCGCTGCAGCGCAAGATCATTGATCAGGCTACGGCATCTTTCGGCAAGACGCCGATCCCGCGGATGGAGCGCGAACGCGACGACACACAGGTGGCGCTGCTGCACGTGCTGGCGGCACGGAACGGCAGGAACGGGACATGACCGGCTCGGCCCCTGGGCTGCGCGCACTCGCAGACACAGGCGGCCGCCACGTTTCGGAATAGGCCAATCTCGGCGACGGACAACAGCTGATCCCCGGCATCAAGCGGAGACGGACTCACATGAGCATCTTCGAAGGTTTGAAGGTCATCGACTGCGGCAGCTTCATCGCCGCGCCAACCGCCGCGACGCTGCTCGGCGACTTCGGCGCCGACGTGATCAAGATCGAACCGCCCGGTGCAGGCGACGCGTTCCGTCAGGTGCCGAAGCTGCCGGGCATGCCGAGATCCGATCAGCCCTATGGCTGGCTGCTCGACAATCGAAACAAGCGCGGCCTTGCGCTCGATCTCTCGAAGCCCGAGGGCCAGGCGGTGCTGCATCGCCTCGCTTCCTCCGCCGATGTCTTTATCACCAACTATCCGCTCGCGGTCCGCAAGAAGCTTGCGATCAGCTACGAGCGGCTTGCCGTGGCGAATGATCGCCTGATCTACGCCTCGTTCACCGGCTATGGCGAGACCGGCGACGAGGCGGGAAAGCCGGGCTTCGATGTCACAGCCTACTGGGCACGTTCGGGCCTGATGGATATGGTCCGGAGCGACGCCAGCACGCCGCCGGCGCGGGCGCTCGCCGGCATGGGCGATCACCCGTCGGGCGTCTCGCTGTTCGCAGCCATCGCGGTGGCGCTGTATCAGCGCGAGCGCACGGGCCGCGGCACCCAGGTCGGCTCCTCGCTGCTCGCCAACGGCGTCTGGTCGAACGGCATCATGGCGCAGGCGGCCCTGTGCGGGGCGACATTCACCCCGCGGCCGCCGCGCGAGAATCTGTTCAATGCGCTCGGCTGCTACTATCGCTGCCGCGATGGCCGCTGGCTGCTGCTCGCGATCGTCAACGAGCAGCGCGACTTTCCGACCGTGGCGAAATGCCTGGGCCTCGACAACCTGCTCACAGATCCGCGCTTTGCCAAGCAGGCCGATCGCTTCGCCCGTTCCGCGGAACTGATCGCTCTGTTCGACACGGCATTTGCGACACGGGACCGGGACGAATGGCGGGCCTGCCTCGATGACGCTGGGATCGTCTTCGAATGCGTTGCCGAGATGGGCGACCTGGCCGCCGACCGGCAGATGCTGTCGGCCGGCGTTTTGGTGCCGTTCGAGGACGACGAGATGCTGACCATCGACAGCCCGTTCTTTGTCGACGGTGCGACCAAGGTGAAGCCGCGCAAGGCGCCCGCGGTCGGCGAGCACAGCACGCAGATTCTGCGCGAGGCCGGTTACGATGACGCCGCCATCGCTGGGATGCGCGAAAGCAAGATCCTGGCATGATACCTGACCGCAAGGCGGCGCCTGCCGCCTTCGCCGCTCGCACGCGAAAAAGCCGCGCCCTCGGATTGAGAGGCGCGGCCAGTCTCGGGACGCCCGAACCGGGGGCACCACGGCACCACAGCGGCGGTGCGGCGCAGCTGTGGCTCGGAGGACGCCCCCGAGCAGAAGCGACATGGAGTTCGTCCGCGAGGAGGTTCGATGAGACCGGTTCGGAGGTGACTTATGGACAGCGCGGCGCGCTGAACGGTCAAACGCGGCGCTGTCCTGTCCGCACGGCCTTCACATCGGCGAAGAGACCCGGAAATCGGATGGGCTTTTGCCGGTCCAGCGGATGAAGGCATGCCGGAAGTTGGCAGCGTCGCTATAGCCCAGCCGGCTCGCGATCTCCTCGTTGGTCATCGCGGTCTTGCGCAGATATTCGATCGCAAGCCGCGTCCGTACCTCGGCGAGCAGCTCACGATACGATGTATCCTCAGCCTCGAGCTTGCGCCGCAGCGCACGAGGATGCATCGAAAGCCTCTCGGCGAT
Organism: Bradyrhizobium sp. BR2003; assembly: GCF_009720285.1. NCBI lineage: Bacteria > Pseudomonadati > Pseudomonadota > Alphaproteobacteria > Hyphomicrobiales > Nitrobacteraceae > Bradyrhizobium > Bradyrhizobium sp. BR2003. Next base: position 140,438 of record NZ_SMYJ01000048.1, on the reverse strand, counting down.
CGCCTCGATGTTCGGGTACCGGCCGGGCTGCTCGATCAGCACCCGCCGGACGTCGGCAGCGATCCCGCCCGCGTGATTGACCTCGGACAGCACCTGCTCGCACATCTCACGTGCCATTCCGTGGGTGCGGGAATCCGCAAGCGCCACCGGCCCGTCGGCTTGCGACAGCTGGTATCTGTACTCGTTGCCACGCTGACGAAACAGGACCGGGCAGTCGAAGATCACCTGGTAGGCGCTGGCATGAGCCGGCTCGCCATAGGCAAGAGAAATCTGCGAGAAGCGGAACGACTCGCCCGCCAGATCCTTCATCGTCGTCAAATGCGATGACAGGGCGAACTCGGCCGCGAAGCGATGCACGTCCTGCGTCGGATTCGGCCAATGCAACGGCTCGAACGCACAGACGACCGCCGCGCCGTCATAGGAGTATTTCGCATCGCACAGCGGGCCGACGACCCGAAGGTATCGATTGGCGAAGGCGCGCGCATCGTGATAGGTCGCGCTGCTCAGCAACGCGTATCCGTACATTCCGTGCGCCGTCACGCGCATGCGCTGTCCGGCACGGAGTGCAACCGTCGGCTCGTTCGACAGCCGCAATGCATTGCGAACCACGATGTCGATCTGCCGGTACGAGATACGCGTGGTGTGAGCTTCGAGCTGATCCTCGGTCAAGCCAGTGCCCGCCAGCGCCACGGTCGATCGAACCTGTTGCCTGCCGAGCTCGGCGATGATGGCAGCAATCAACTGCGCCGAATATACATGCTGGTCGAAATCCGGCGGCAATTGACATTCCGGCACGGCGTCTCGCAGGCGCCTTCCAGCGCTCATGGTCGTCTTCCTCCTTGGGCCCAAAGTCTTGCTCAAATCGAAATCATTCGCAATGCCGGCAGCAACTGGCCGGCTTCCCCTATCCCCAGCCTTGGGACAGCACGGATCGTATCCAAGCATGTCGAATTCGTTATCGAGGTGTTTGGCCGGCACCGCCGTGCTTCAGCATTCCACGACGTTCACCGCGAGCCCGCCGAGCGAGGTCTCCTTGTATTTGGACTTCATGTCCTCGCCGGTCTGCAGCATCGTCTTGATGACGGCATCAAGCGATACATAGTGCTTGCCGTCACCACGCAGTGCCATTCGGGCGGCGTTGATGGCCTTGACGGCGCCCATCGCGTTGCGCTCGATGCAAGGGATCTGCACCAGGCCCCCGACGGGATCGCAAGTGAGACCGAGATTGTGCTCCATCCCGATCTCGGCAGCGTTCTCGACCTGGGCCGGCGCACCGCCGAGCACGGCCGTCAGGCCGCCCGCAGCCATCGAACAGGCGACGCCGACCTCGCCCTGACAGCCAACTTCCGCGCCGGAGATCGAGGCATTCGCCTTGTAAAGCATGCCGATCGCAGCCGCGGTGAGCAGAAAGGTAACGACGCCGTCGTCGTTCGCGCCCGGACAGAACTTGACGTAGTAATGCAGCACAGCCGGGATCACGCCGGCGGCGCCATTGGTCGGCGCCGTCACGATCCGTCCGCGCGCCGCATTCTCCTCGTTGACAGCCATCGCGAAGGCATTGACCCAATCCATCGCCGCGAGCGGGTCGACGCTCTCGGTGTCGCTGTTGCGGGCCGACAGTTCGCGGTAGAGAGCCGGCGCGCGACGGCGAATGTTCAGCGGCCCGGGCAACGGTTTGGTCGCGCCGGCATTGTCTATTCCGAAGCCACGATCGACGCATTGCTTCATCGTCTGCCAGATTTTCAGGAGGCCGGCACGGACGTCAGCGTCGGTGCGATGAACGCACTCATTGGCCAGTACCATGTCGGCGATCGAGCGGTCGCTCGACTGCGCGCGTGCCACCAGCTCGGCGCCCGTTCTGAACGGATATGGCCAGACCGGAAGCTCGCCGTCTGCACCGCCAGCCAAGTCGCCCGAGCCACGCTCGAGCACGAATCCACCGCCGATCGAGAAGTAATAGCGTTCCGCCAACAGACTGCCGTTGGCCGCAAACGCCGCAAGACAGATTCCATTGGGGTGCTCCGGCAGCACACTGTCGGCCTGGAAGGTGATATCTCGCCCGCGGCGGAACGGGATCGGGTGAACCTTGAGCAGCCGCAACTCGCCGGAGCGACGGATGTCCGCAAGCTGCGGCGCCACCTCGGCCGGATCGACCGTATCGGGCTTTTCGCCCAGCAGGCCGAGGATCACGCCGAGATCGGTCGCATGCCCTCGTCCGGTCGCGCCCAGCGAGCCATAGAGATCGGCGCGCACCTGCACAGTCCTCGTAAGAAGGCCATCGCGCTCGAGCGCGCGGACGAATTGCCCGGCCGCGCGCATCGGCCCCACCGTATGCGAACTCGATGGGCCGATGCCGATCTTGAATATGTCGAAGACCGAAAGCATCAGGCGGGCAGTTGTTGCTTGACGAGCTCGACCCAATAGGCGGCGCCGAGCGGCAGGATCGCGTCGTTGAAATCGTAATATGGATTGTGCAACGGCGGGTCATTGGCGGTCTCGCCCGCGCCGATGCAGATATAGGCACCGGGGCGCTCCTGCAGCATGAACGCAAAGTCCTCCGATCCCATCGCCGGCTTGATGTCGGTTTGCACCTGTTCGACGCCGACGAGGTTTGCTGCTGCCGAGGCTGCGGCATCGGCTTCGGCAGGTGTGTTGATCACCCCCGGATAACCTCGCATGTAGCTCAGATCGATCTTTGCACCGTGGGTTTGCGCCACGCCGGCGCAGACCTGCTTCATGGCAGCCTCGACCTGATTCTGGATCTCCGCGTACAGCGTTCTGACCGTGCCGCGCAACGTGACGGTTTCGGGCACCACGTTCCAGGTGTCGCCGCCATGGATCTGGGTGACGCTCACGACGGCAGCGTCCATTGCGCCGATGCGGCGGCTCACGATGCCCTGCAGCGCGGAGACGAGATCGGCCGACACCAGGATCGAGTCGATGCCCTTCTCCGGCGTCGCGGCATGGCAACCACTCCCGGTCACGACGATCTCGAACGTATCGAGGAAGGCGGTCGCAATGCCGGTCCGGATAGCAAATTTTCCGCGCGGGATATTCGGAATATTGTGCATCCCGTAGACCGCGTCGGCGGGAAACATCTTGAACAACCCGTCCTCGACCATCTTCTTGCCGCCGCCCGCATTCTCCTCGGCGGGCTGGAAAACGAAATGGACGGTGCCGCGGAACGGCCGGTGACGGGCGAGCTCCACGGCAGCGCCAAGCAGCATGGTGGTGTGACCATCGTGGCCGCAGCCGTGCATCTTACCGGCACGGGTCGACTTGTGGGGGCGGTCGCCCAGTTCCTGAAGATCGAGCGCGTCCATGTCGGCGCGCAGCGCGATCGTCGGGCCTTCGCCGTTCGTCAGCGTTCCGACCACGCCGGTGCCGCCGAGTCCGCGATGGACCGGAATCTGCATTTCCATCAGCGCATCGGCCACCAGCTGGGCGGTGCGGTGCTCCTGAAACGCGGTCTCCGGGTTGGCATGGATGTCATGACGCCAATCCAGCATCCGGGCACAGATATCGTCGGCGATTCCAAATTCCTTTGACATGGGTGGGTTCACCTGTCCGTTGGCTAGCGATGGAAGAATTCGGCGATCAATGTCGCACCGAGGAACGTGCCCGCGGCGGCCGTCAGCGAGACCACGACGATACGCCAGCTCAGCTTCCTGAAGATCGGGAGATCCTTGGCGACCGAGAAGCCGGCAAGCGTCAGCACGGGGGTCGTGAAAGCCAGGAAGTTCAGCTTGTCGACCGAGCCGATCATCGCGTTGGAGAACGGCAGCAGGCCAGGAATGCCGAGCACGGTGGTAACCACGACCAGGATCAGGATGTGCGGCACTTTCGGCAGCAGACGGGCGAGGACGTCGACCAGCAGCACGACCGCGAGCACAACCAGGAGACCTGCCCCCGATTCCAGCAGGGGAACCTTGTAGGTGAGCGAATTGCCGATCAGCACGCCGCCCGCGACGGTGATCCAGGCGAGCAGCGAGTCGGAGAAGCCGAACGTGCCGTGCTTTGCCTCGCCGGCGCTGGCAATCGAGGGCCCGAGATCTCCCGACGCGAAGTTCGAGAACCGGCCGAGCACGGGCTCCAGCCTGTCATACAGCCAGGAGCACACCGGCAGCGAGAAGAACAGGGCGAAATAGAAGCCGAGGACGGCGGTCATCAGGTTCGCCGCCGAAGCGATCGCGATCAGTTCCTTCGCCATCTCGGCCGGATTGTGGCCGTTGATGGTACCGATCGCGGCCGCCATCATGCTGCCCGAGCCGACGCCAGCGCCCATCGCAAGTGACCGCGGATCGAAGATGTGCAGGCTGGCGACAAAGCCGGCCAACATCGCGATGAACAGCGCGCCGAGCACGGTGCCGGTGATGTACTCGGCCAGCACGCCGCGCCCCTCGGCCGAGTTCATGCCGTATTTCTCGCCGATGATCACCATGTTGCCTTCACGGCCAATCGAGAACGTCGCGCCGACCGCTTCGCGCTTGACCCCGAGCAGGAGCGCAATCGGCAAGCCGAGGACCAGCGTGCCGAAGGTGTGCCCGAGTTCCTGAAAGATCAACGCCCAGCCGGCCTTCTGCACCTCCGGCAGCGCGCCACCGACCGTGAATGCCATCTTGATCACGAAGAGCAGCAGGCCTGCGTTGAGCAGTTGTCCCGCATAAGTTTGCAGGCCGGGCCCGATCCGCGCGGCGGCAGGCAGATAGCGCGCCGAGAGGCCCCATGCGGCTGCGATCAGCAGCGCCCACACCATCGGTTGAAGCAGCACCTTGCCCGGTCCGATCTGGAACTGGGCGATCCCGACCGTCTCGGCGACGGCAACAATGATCAGAACGGCAACGAACAGCGTGAGCTTGCTGCTAACCGCGGGATTGACTGCTTGGGCGGCCAGATCTGCGGATGAAGAAGAGGTCGACGTCATAGTGCTGGACACCTCCAGAAGATGATTGCGAGGCAATGCGGTGAACGTGAACCAACTTGCCGTGCAGCATCAGGGAGAATCCACTTTGCATCAATGATCGCAGTGTCTCGCGATCGTTGCATTTTTTGCAACACCGGCGGAACGAAGATCCAGCCGGCAAAGCCGGCATGACCGCGACCGTCGCCGTCATGGATGCGAGCGGCGCGATTAAGGTGAAGCCATTCCTCGGGTAGTCCCTAGGCTAGTCGGTCGCTGCGGACGATCCGCCCGGTTCGAGCTTCTGCACGTCCGTCACGTTGACACCAAGCACGACGATGTCGTGCATCTTGCCCTGAAGATCTTTCACCTGGTCGCGCAACAGCGCCTCAGCGCGGAAGCCGAGTGCCTCGAAAATCGCGATCGCGCGGGTCTGGTCGGACGTCATCTGCGCGGTCAGGCGTTCCAGGCCCATCGAGAGCGCGAGGTCAAACGCCTCATTGGAAAGCGCCCGTCCGACGCCGGTGCCACGCACATGCGCGGAAATCACGGTCCTGATCTCGCCGACATGAGCCGACCACGACATGGGGTCCCGCACGATCGTACCGCACCCCACCACGATGTCGTCCTTGACCACCAGCAGGCTGACGATCGAGCCGCGCTCGATCTCCTTGATCCATGCCGAGAGCACCTTCGGTTCACGGATATTCCGCGGCAGGAAAAGCATGTCGTGCACGGCAAGCGCGTTGGCAAACTTCAGGACGACGGCCTCGTCGGCAGGCCCCATCAACCGAAACTCGACATCCCCGCTCTCGAAGTTGACGCGACGCGGATAGGATCGCATCTTGGTATTCCTCATGCAGATCGCTCGCTCAATCCGAAAATCCAGACTTCACTGCAACCACCTGGCGGGGATCGCAGCGCTTTTCCTGCCTGTCCTGCACGCAGGAGCCGGATCACGCAAGCCGAGCGTACCAATGTCCTAATATAACTCCTGAAACGGCCCGTTTGCACCTTTCCGTCTCGATATGAGCACATGAACCTGGCGACAACGACCATGAGCGCTCCCAACGACACCCTCGAACAACCGCTGCATGAAATGCTGCGCAGGCATGCCCGCGGGCGGCCGGAGAAACCGGCCTGCATCTGGTATGGCCGCGCCATCACGTTTCTCGAGCTCGACCGCGCGAGTGATGCATTCGCGGCGCGGCTGCAACAACTCGGCGTCGACAAGGGCGAGCCGGTCGCATTGTTCATGAACAACTGTCCGCAATACCTGATGGCGCAATACGGCATCCAGAAGATCGGCGCCATTGCCTCGCCTTGCGGGGCGCTGAACAAGGAGCACGAGCTCGCCTACCAGCTCGACGATCTCGGCGCGCGCGTGATCGTCGCGGCCGAACCGCTATTGCCGATCGTGAATCAGGTCCGCGACAAGACCAAGCTCGAGCATGTCTTCGTAGTCCGCTACGCGGACCTGCTGCCCGAGCAGCCACCGATCGGCGTTCCGGATGAATTGCTCGCGTTCGGCCCCGAACGGGCCGGTACGTCCGGCGAAATCGAGGACTTCCTCTCCGTCGCTGCGAGCGGCGCGTCGCCGCGCGATGTCGCGATCGACATGAACGACACGGCGCTGATGATCTACACGTCGGGCAGCACGGGCCGGCCCAAGGGCGCGATGCTGTCGTATCGCAACGTCATATTCAAGACGGCCGCGACCGTGAACTGCAACGGAATCGGCACCGATGACGTCCTGCTCTCGATTGCGCCGCTTTATCATATCGCCGGTATGGTGATGGGCGTGAATGCACCGGTCTATGCCGGCGCGACGTCCGTGCTGCTGTTCCGATTCGATCCGCTCGTGACCGCACAGGCGATCGACCGCTATCAGGTGAGCTGGTGGTACAGCGTGGCGCCGATGAACGTCGCGATCACGCAGCTCCCGAACATTTCCGACTTCGGGCTGAGGAGCCTCCGCGTCAATCCCGTGACCAGTTTCGGCATCGACTGGACCGAAGCGCTTGCCAGGCAATGGCAGGCCGTCGCGCCGAATTGCGAGAGCTTCGAGGCGGCGTACGGGCTGACCGAAACCCACACGGTCGACACCTTCATGCCGCGCAATGCGATCCGCTGGGGTACCCATGGCAGGCCGGTGCCCGGCAACGAGATCCGGATCGTCGATCCCGACTCCGGCGCAGACAAGCCAGCGGACGTTCCTGGCGAAATCGTGATCCGCGGCCCAGGCGTATTCAAGGGCTACCGCAATCGTCCCGATGCGACCGCGGAAACGCTGCGCAACGGCTGGCTACACACTGGCGACATGGGCCGCGTCGATGCCGGCGGCTATCTGACCTTCATGGGACGCTTCAAGGAGATGATCAAGGTCTCCGGCTACAGCGTCTTCCCAGAAGAGGTCGAGTCGATTCTGAACAAGCACCCCGACGTGGCGGCGTCAGCCGTGATCGGCGTGCCCGACGCAACAAGAGGCGAAGTCGTCAAGGCCTTCGTCGTTTTGGCCCCGCGTGCCGAACTGGACACCGCCCGGCTCGTGGCATGGGCGCGCCAGAACATGGCGCCCTACAAGGTGCCGCGCGATGTCAGCTTCGTGACCGAGTTGCCGCGCTCACCGGCCGGCAAGCTGTTGCGGCGGCTGCTCAAGGACTGACGCTGCGGCGAACCGGCCGCGACCGGCCGCCGGCGTCAGCCAGGAATGCCGATTGGCGATGTCCCAAAATCACTCGCAACTTGGTCCGACGGCACCTTTTCAGGAATCAATGTCCATGTTGGACATCTCATTTTGATCCCGGCGATCCATCGATAAAGTGCAAATTGCAGCTTGCGACATGTTCAGTCACGACGACGAATGCTCGAGCATCAAGTATCAACGACGCATGAAACGGATGATCGAAGCGCTCAGAGGAGAACTGACGCTGCAAGGCATTATCGGTCAGGGGACGACCACGGACCTGCGGGTCGACATTGTGAGCCTGGCCGAAACCGCACTTATGGTGTGTGACTTTGATAAAGTCGCGGACTGACGCGTAGTCTGGGCAGAATGAATGAGCCGATCCGCACGAAATCGTAGTTTGGCGTATGGAATCGGGCAAATGGCGGAGAAAGTGGGAGTCAAACTCACGATTTTGATCATTCCACTAAAGCTGCTGAGTAAGCGCCAGCCTCCTCCTCCAAAGATTCTGAGTCTGAGCCGGGTTCGATTCCAATTGGGCGATTGTGGTGACAAGAACCGCATGGACCGTACCTGCTGCAGCGCTTGCGGCAAGCGACGAGAGGCTGCTATCGTGAGCGGTGAAACCGTCGTGCATCGAATTGCGCTGGAGCTTCGCCGCGATGGCGGAAGCCTTCAAGGCGTCGATTCCCATCGTCGCGTTGATGCAGGAGGTCGAGCGACCGCGAACCAGGAAAATCATCATGCGGCGCGCAACACGGCGTTAGCATGGGGATGGAAGACGGATGATTTCGGCGAAGTCCTTGTCGCAACAACCACCCCTTCGCACTTGGCCTCAATTGGTCCCCTCAAATTTCACAAAATGGCTCCAGGAGGCTTCGGCGGCGCTCTCAATAACGGCTTCATGATGTCAACCTATCCCATGTGCCAGGCACACGACTGCGATCGCCTCGACAATGCGCTGGTCGAGACTGGCGGCGCCCAGATAGGTCTGTGCATGCGCCGATTGGACGATCTCAGGGCTCGCCGACGCCGCCACGACAGCCGTCTGGCGGATGGCCCTAACTCCCGCTGTTTGTCGCGAACGGATGGAGCTGATCCTGCGGTCGGCCGCTCGTGCTCGGCGACGTGATTGCATGACGCGGTGCCTACCTTGCTCGCCACCCTGCACCGCTCAGCTTTTGCTTCGGCCGGCCCAGATAGCTCACCATAGTGTCCCAGCGCTCCAGTTGAACGTCAAAGCAAATGGCTCCTTGCGGAGCCTGGAAATCTCGCCAAACGTTTCGCTCCGATTCAAATCGCGCGTCTTGCCATTTCACGCCAGTCTCGTGGAATGTTTCAGCTATCGATCGCGCAAAGCCGTCTGCGATGGGACGCTTGCTGATGTTTACCGGCAAGTTGCTGCCGCCTGTAGACAACGGGCTGAACTTTCATCAAACGCGCGAAAGTGCGGCTGAAGCTGCTCGCACTGGAATAGCCGAGGAATTTTGCGACGTCGGACAGGGGCTTGCCGGAGTCTGCGAGCAGCTGACAAGCCATATTCAAGCGAACTTCCGCAAGCATTGCGCGGTAGCTTGTGCCCATACGGCCGAGATGACGCTGCAACGTCCGCGTGCTGATCTTGCACGCACGAGCTGTGCCATTTATAGTTGCGTCACCCTGTCGCAGCGACGCGACAATGGCTGCGCGGACCGCCTCGGACGAAGGCAAACGGACGGCTCTCATCTGTTGTTGTAAGGCACGAAGTCTATGCTCCGTCTAGAGAATACCAGATGCTTCGGCGCCATGGGTATCCGGGCCTCCTGTCTGGCCGACGGTCCGGGAAAACCAGGGCGTCTTTCGATCACCCAGTGGCCCTCGTTCGACCATTGTCGAACGCACGTAATACTGCGAGGGTACGGACAGAGAATTCATCGATACGCAGCACGAAGGGCTCAGCTTTCCTCCATTCAGATCCCAGTCTTGATCTAGTATGCCTATACAGCGAATTGTCGGCCGTCTGGCCATAAGCCGCCAAAAAAGCCGGCAAATCCGGCATCGAAGGAGCGGCTCTGCTGATCAACGCAGCAGATCGCTGGGGTGCAGAGAACGCTGCATGCCGGGAGCGGGGCAGCGAACTCTTCCATTTTCGCCGGCAACGCCAACGCCCGGCCCGAGCGAAATTCCCGCCGACGGGCAGCATCCATTTTACGATCGAGAGGCGGCCCGGTGGCAAATATTCATTTGACGCGCTGCCAATTCATCATTCCCTTCGCTGATATCCTTAGCGAAATCGGCGCGTCGACGGGTTCGCTTCTGGCAAAATTTCATCTTCCGACATCATTGGAAGAAAAGGCCAATCACTATGTTCCGATTCTGCGAGCAATCGACTTCGCGGAAATCGCCCGGAGATCACAAGGCATTCCGGATTTCGGGTTCCTGGCTTCCCAACGTTTGCGCTATTGTCACCTGAGCGAGAAAACCCGGACTCTGATCGGCCATGCCCCGACGTTGTTGGTCGCGCTGCAACAGGCTTGCAAATGGGCATCGATCGAGGACTCGAACTTGAAGAACTGGATCGAGCGCCACGACGATCACGTGAGGTTTTGCAGCAGTCTCGCTGGAACGAAAGGACTGCTGCACCTCGAGCATTCACAGTGGCTTCAGAACATTTTCCCTATATATATCGTCCAGCAGTTCGCCGGACCGGATTGGGCTCCTGCAACAATCGCCTTTGAAGCCCGCTATACGCCGAGCCCTGCGTGTCATTCATCCTGGCCAAACACGCGCTTCCTGTCCGGACAGGACGCATCATGGATCGACGTGCCGATCTCGCTTCTCAGCCTTCCCAATCGCGCAAAGGAGAAAGTGCTCTCCTTGCAGGACGATCAGGCTGGCCCGTCAGGTCATGATATCATTGCAGCGCTCAAGTTGATGTTGCCGTCCTACCTGGACCAAGGACTTCCGGCTCTCGCTGAGGTCGCGGAGATGGCTGGCGCTAGCGCGAGGAGCTTACAACGCAAACTCGCGTACGCCGGCATGACATACTCGGATCTGCTCGACACCATCCGGTTCGAGAATGCAAGCAAGCTCTTGCGTGACACTGATTCCAAGATTATCGAAATCGCATTCTCCTCCGGCTACGCTGATCCAGCGCACTTTACTCGCGCCTTTCGCCGAATTAGCGGCGTTACGCCGCGAGAGTTTCGTGCGCAATCGCGGCCGGAATAAGCGTCACGTCGGTGCGGCGCGTGTGTCACGGACGCGCAGGACCGCCATCCTCGAAAGCACATCAGGCAAACCTAAAAGTCCGGACCAAACACGTCATCGTTGAACTGGGCTGCGGCGTCATCGTCTTCCATGCTGTTGATCAGGTTTTGCTCTGGGTTCGTAAAGCCACCTGCCGAGAGCGAAGTTCCCGGCAATGCACCATAACTGGCGCGATATTTGTCCATTGCGGCCACGCTGCCGACATACGCACAGGTGCATCCGGAGGGATCCGCGTAGACGTAGTAGGGACGTCCGCTCTTGTGCCGTAGCTGAAACTGATTGGGCGGGAATGACATCAGCCGATTCAACATCTCCGGCGTGGTAGCAGCGATGGGGCTGAAGCCCGATGACATCAACAATTGACCAGTTGATTGCTGAGCGTAACCGCGAGCACCCGAGTACAACTGGACAAGAAGGGTGACCGAAACGAGGGTTGCAGTAGCGCCTGCAGATCGAAGACCCATTCTTTCTCCGGAGATATCTGGATCGGCTACCAATTGGAGCCGAAAGTGAAACGGAAGGAGTCTACAAATATGCCGTATACGAGCCGATCCAGACCAGGATCGACATCAGCAGGCCGATGACGCCGGCGTTGTCCGCGAACACAGTGGCGGTGCCCGGCATTCCGAGCCGGAGTTGGCTACGGTCGATGGTCTTCGGGATCGAAATAGCAGCCGGATAAACCTTCGCCCCACCGATCGAGCCGACCCGCGCCAGCGTACCTGAGACCGCGATCTGGCCCTGCCCCACGCCTTGGGGAATAGCCATGACCATCGCTTCGTGGATGTGGCCGGGGTCGTCGTCGAAGACGAGCTTGACCCGCGCGCCGCGCTTGATGGTCCTAAATCCGTTCGGCGCGAACATGCCGGTGATGACGACATCGTCTGCGACGATGAACGACATCACCGATCGCGCCGGCATGGCACGATCGCCGACGGACAGCGCCATGATGGTGACGACGCCATCACCCACCGCACGGATCGTCGTCTGCTCGAGCTCCCATTTGGCATGGTCGAGCTGGGCCAGGATCTGCGCCACGCTCGTGTTGACACCGCCGATTTCCGATTCCATCGCCAATTGTGCGCTCAGCTGGGTGGCCTTGGCCGCTTGGAGCTGGAATTCGACCGTGTCGTACCGCGCCTGGACGTCTTGCAATTTGAACACAGCCTGCGCGTCCTCGCTGACGAGCTTTCGGTAGTCGGCGAGCCGCTGGGTGTGAAAGGCGAGCTGCTTGGTCAGCCCGTCGACATTCGCCGTCGCCTGCTCGTAACTGGCCTTCAGCTGCTTGACCTGCTGGCGCGCTTGGGCGAGCGATGCCTCGAGCTGGTTGACCTTGTACTGGAACGGCGCCGGATCGATGCGAAACAGCACCGCGCCGGCCTTTACCGGTTCGTTCGGCTTGACCGGAATTTCGATCACCTCGCCGGCAACGTTGGGCGCGACCTCCATGACGCGGGAAATCACGACAAAGCTTCCCGACGGAGTCAGATAGTTGAACATCGCAAGGAACACGGAAAGGATGAACGCGCCGAACAGCACCGTGACGGCGCCCGAACCCCACCCCCATTTCACGAGCTTGAACTTTGTGAAGAGCAGCCAAACCAGGACGATGTAAAGGGTCAGGATGATCAGCATGACTCATATCTCCGGGGACCGTCGAACTCCAGGCGACAACGGTCGCGGCCAGCCGACCAGCATGACCGACTAGACCTTCCAACGAGCTCGGCCGGAACGCTATGCAGTTTCGGCAACGCCAGGCGCGAGCCTTGTTCTGCCGCTGTCAACCAAGGGGACTTGGTGGGAGTGATTCTTATTTCGTCACGAGGTGACGGGTCGGCGTGACCGTGCTTGCCGGAGGCACCTGCAAAATCGAAAACGTTATCCCTGCATGCCTCCGACTGGAAATAGATAACCGATCTGAGGACCGACACCGAGAATGCGCGATTCGAAAGACCCTAGAATAGGAAGTTGTCCGGAATCAGCGGTGATCTGCTGATAGGCATATCCAACAAGACCCACAAAAAGCTGCTTTGAGAGAAATTGCGATACGCCCCAGTCGAAATGAAAATCAATTCCGCTCCGATACTGCGTGTCCGGATTCTTGAAATTGTAGGTGAACCCTGCAGGCACTGCATCCGACGCTCCCCAACCGGCGGCGCGTCTCACCAACAACCCTAGATTAAAGCGGCTCCTATGCAAAATCGGCAAGTCGCGACGCGCTCGGTATTTCTTTGACAGAAGCAGTGTCGCTGGCGTCAGCAGGGATCGGCGCCTCCACCAGCGATCGGAATTACGACCTCAAACTCTCCTGAAACTTCCAGAGCTCGAGGTCGCCATTGCTTTCACCCAAAGGTGCTATGCCTTCTTGAAGCCGGGCGGCTTCCACGTCCCCTCGCCAGCCGGCAGAATCGATGGCGGGGTGGTTTTCGGCCAATACAGCCGCATCGCCACATAGATCGGACCGTCCGGCGCCGGCAGCCAGTTTGCCTCCTTGTCCGCTCCCGGAGACTTGTTCTGGACGTAGATCGTCAGCGAACCGTCGGAGCCGCGCTTCATGTGCGGCAGCATCGGCGAGTTGATCAGGTAGCGGTTGATCGGGTTCTTCACCAACAGCTGCGTCTTGCCATCATACATCGTGACCGACCAGAACGCATTGACCGGCGGCAGTTGCTCTGCAGGGAAGGTAAGCATGTAGTTCGACTTCGAGCAGTCGAGCTCTTTGCCATCGGCGTCCACTTTGCCCAGAGGGTACATTGCTTCCACCGCGTCGTTGCCATAGATGCCCGCCTTCGCGGCTGCCGCGCGCAGCAGCCAATCGCCATGAAAGAATGCGGCGTCGCCGAACGACGCGCCGACGCGCCAGCCGTTGATATCCTTGCCGAGGGTTGCTACGGCCTCGGTGACCTTGCGCTCGCCTTCCTTCATGCCGAGCAGGATCTCGGCTTTGTCCTCCAGCGACAGGCTGCGGAAGTCAAAGCTCTTGCCGGGCCCCACACCGATCCGCGCCAGTTGCTCGCGGATCCAGCGATCCTCTGGCAGCGCCGGCGCGAACTGAAGCGCGAAATCCAGGTATTCGAAGAACTCGGTACGGACGAGATCCTTCTCGAATTTGGGGAATGAAAGCGCCGGTGCGGGCGTGGGCGCTGGCTGGTTCAGGAAGCTGGAAAGCGGCTGTGCCTTGTAGCCGGCCTGAACCTTTTTGACGGCCTCGATATCGGCCGGGTCGAACAGTTGCGTCCGGAAAAGTGCCAGGCAGAAATCGGTGGTCGACCGGAACACCTTCTTGATGCCCGCCGGCGTCACGCCGGTCCATCGCGGGCCGACGACCATATAGCTTCCGGCATCACTGCCGGTGGCGCGGGTGCCGACATAGCCAAAATTATACGTATTAAGGTCGTTCAGCTGCAGCGCATAGTAGCGCTTGGGATCGACCGCCGGCACGGAAAAGACAATGGGCTCGGCCCGCAGGTCCAGCCATGCGAACGAATACGGCGTGTCGCTGTTGGGCGTGATGACGGCGGTATCTTCATATGTGAAGACGCGCGCCTCGTTGAAGAGCGTATTGAACGGCGCCTTGTACTGGCCCGACGACTTGTCGACCGCGTACTCATTCATGACGCCATAGGCCATCACCATCGGCAGGCCATAGATGAAGCCAGCCTCTGCAATGTCCTTGGCCTTGAAGAATCCCGGACGTTCGGACCACTGGGCCCAGGCCTGGCTCGATTTGACGCCGGCAGCGGCGACGCTCGCCAGCGCGGCAGATCTCAGTAAATCGCGCTTCGTCAGCATGTACGGGCTCTGGATCGATCGCTTTTGCATCAAAATACTCCGTTTCCGTGGTGGACGGGGCTGACACGCCAAGCGTCCTTACGTCCGCTTGCCAACCTAGCGAAAACGCGGCCGTCCGCTATGCAGATTCGGCAATCTGCAGCCGCGCGGCCGAAGCAGCTGTCTCCAGCCGCATCCGGCTTGTGATCTGCCGAGCCCTTCAACTCGGGCGTCGACCTCTGCACGAAATTGCATAGTCGCCTCCTGATTGCGCGCGCTAGCAGGTCTTCAATCCGGGCGCTTCGCCACCACCGCCGACAGAATCGTCCATCGTCGGGCGTGGCGGCTGGCCTCGGCGCAAGAACACCAGGCCGCACTCCGCGCAGTCCCGCTAGTAGCATGGCGGATAGGGATAGTATCCGCAAGCCGGCGGCCGATAGTAATACGGATGGTAGACGTAAGCGGCCGCAGCGCCAGCCGCCGCGGCGGCTCCAGCGTAATACGCTCCTCGGTAGGCGGTGCGTCGCGCAACGCCCGCGAATGAAAGCGGCGTAAACGGAAGGCCGATGATGTCGATGAAGACAGAGGCAGGACCTTCGGCGCCCTTGATGTCACCCTCGAGAATATCGACATCGAAGGCAAGGTTGTCGCCTTCGAGCTTGGGGTTCTTCAGCGTGACAACGACATCGCGCACGGTGTTGCCGTCCTTCTGGAATACGGACACCGTGGCGTTGGGCGGATTCTTTGCGAAATTGTCGCTTCCGGTTCCCCAGTCTTCCACGATATGGCTGGTTAGATCGTGACCAGCCGAGCGAACCGGCCGATCCGCAAATATGATCGCATTTGGCGCGACGCCGGTGAGGACCAGCTTGCCGGGCTGCACGTTCGCTCCCCTGGAGTTGAAGACGATCAGCGATGGAACGACCTGGGGTTTGGTGGCCCCGATCATCTTCAGCTGCGCGTGGGGCGCCGCGTCTTGCGCCAAGGCCATGTTTGTGACCGTCAAAGCACCGAGAAAAGCAATCGCACGCATCGTATTCGACAGCATGATCAACTCCGGAATCATGGACTACCTAGGCCCAGGCAAGAAGGAAACGAAAGGAGGCCGGCCGAATTGGCCGACCTCCTTTCTTCATTAGTAACCGAACTTGTAGTTAAGGCGGAGCGCGAGAAGGCTCGCGTCCGTTTTGGTGTTGGTGGTGATCGACGTGATGCGCCCAAGCGATGGCGTCGGCAAGGTGCTGCTCTCGTTCACCCGCCACAAATAGTCGTACTCGATGCCGGCCGTCCAATTCGGAGAGAAGCCGTACTCAAAGCCGACACCCACGACGCCACCCCAGCGGGTCCGGTTCGCAAAGGCGAGGCCGATCCCGGTCACATTGTCGATGATGGCAAAGTCCTGGCTACCAACCGCGCCGCCGCCCTTGACGTAGAACAAGGCCTCGTTGGCCGCGTAGCCTAGTTGAGCCGTGAAGAGGCCCAGGCCTGAAAGGGTCGACTTGTAGGTTCGGGTCGGATCTTGCGCACTGATGCGCGTGTTGCGGATGTTGGCCCAGTCGCCCTGCGCTTCCAGACCGTACACCAATTGTCCGGCCTGCCAGCGATAGCCAAGCTGACCGCCGATGATGCCGCCGCCCTTGCTGTTGCAGCCTTCCGCGAATATGCCGCCAATTCCATTGATTGCGGTGAGATCGATGCACTGGTTGCTCCAGCCATATCCGCCGTTCATGCCGAGATAGAAGCCGGACCAGTTGTACATCATCGGCGCCGCGATCGGCGCCGCCTTGTACGTCGGCCGCGGTGGCAGGTCGGCGGCCTTTGCAATACCCGTCAACGAAACGGACATTACCGCCGCTGCGCTAAATAAGTTGATTTTCTTCATCGCCTGCGAGCCTCGTCGAATGTGGAAACACGTGAGTCACTTGCCATCGACCTTGTCCCAGCCGGTATGCAGAAACTGTCACCGCCGACCAATTCTTCGCGGTGTTGCACCAAAACCCCACTCCGAGGTTACGGCGCGTTGCCGGACATCAATGCGCGAGACCGGCGATATGTCTCGGATGGCAGTTCGCCGAACAGCGACCGGTAGTGGCCAGCAAATCTGCCGAACTCGGTGACGCCATGGGCCGATAGGATATCGACGACTCTGACCGATGCACCGTTGTCGCGACTGATCTCATGATAAACCAGGTTCAACTGCCGCAGCCTCAGATAGTGCTTTGGCGAGAAGCCGAGATAGCGCTCGAAGGCGCGCAGCAGGGTGCGGTATTCCACCTTGGTCGCTTTCACGATGTCCTTGATATGGACGATGCTTTCCGACCTTGTCCCAACGAACTCGAGCGCTTCCAGAACGATGCGCTCGTACGAGAGGGTGTACTTGTTGGGTAGGAAGGTCTCGCTCAGGCTTCTGTCCCGGATGCAAGCCAGTTGATCCATCAGGGCGTGCTCTGCTTGCCGGGCCATCATAGGCTGGTCGGTGGGATCGGAGATGGAGCGCAGAGCCTGCCTCGACACCTCGATCAGACTCGATTTGATCGGCTCTGGCAGCCGGACGAGATGCTTGGCGGTCTTCGGCGAAGCTTGAGTCGTGGCTACAGGGAGCATCTTCCTCGAGATACTCTCCTCCTTCGGCAGCGACCACGCCACCCATTCGACATGACCGGAGCGGACAAAGGTGAAGTGACAGTTCGGAGGAAAAATGACCAAGTCAGACGCCTGGCATGGCGCACCATCGAGCACGACGCGATCGTCGAAGTTGGACGACTGGATGATCAACGTCGTAAAATTCGGATCAGTGACGCCATGCGCAATCCCGGGGCCGCCGTCGGTGCCGAACTGGAGGATCGTGCGATTCAATACGAGAGACTTCACTCCCCAATCGTGAGAGGACGGAGCGGATTTCAGAAATGTCACCCTCGCGCCTCTAATGGCGTCGGTATATTGCCCGAAATCATTCAATTTTCAAAAAATCCCGCCCGTCTGAGCGGCACTTCAAGCGAAAAATAGAACAAGCTATGCCGCTTTTGAAAGACCGCGCACAGCGGATCGGTCGGTAGCGGGCGACCGATCCGCTCTCACGATCTACTTCATCTGGATGCCCATCATCTCCCGCTCGGCTTTGAACACGACGGCAATAGCATCGATGATGAGCTTTTCGGGATTTGCCTTGCAGTAGACGATGACTTCGTGCTCCACGAGCTTGCCCTTGCGCAGGTCGAGGAAATGCTTCTTGGCAAGGCCGTTGTACCAGCCGCTGTACCAGGCCGTCAGCGCATCGGCGTCCTCCTGATAGGTCCCGGCGAGCTGCGCGCAGGTCAGCTTCTGGACATCGATGAAGCCATTCGCGTCGACATAGGCCGACAGCGGAGTCTGGGCCCTGGCGGAAACCATTGTGGCAACCAGCAAAGCTACGGAAAGCAGCAGTTTCGAACGCATTTGGGATCTCATTTGGAATGATTGGATGTGGGGAGATTACTGACGACTTTCAGAGGCGGACGACCGGTATACGAACTGAAATCATCGGCTCGGATGCGCGATTAGGAGCAGGACAGTTCTATCGGAGGGTCGAGGCGGCGCATCGTCCGCCAAAGACCGGACGTATGATCGATGTCCTCCGTTCAGAACCGGTAGTTGATGCCGCCACGCACGACATTCAATTCATCCGTGCCGACTCCGGTGCCGACGATTTTCGTGTAGAGATACTCGGCCTTCACGGACCAGTTCGGTGTGAAGCCATATTCCACGCCGAGCCCCGCGGAGATGCCTGGACGCCAGGACGAGCCTGAACAATCCGGCAGGACGCCAACCGTGCCGCAGGGCACGCCGGCGATGGTTGATGCGCTGGCGGTCGACTTGACGAAGGCTCCGCCGCCGGTGGCATAGAACAGCACGTTGTTCATGGCGATACCGACCCGAGCTCTCGCCGTCGCGAGCGCAGTTATGTTTGATGAGGTGTTCAGCGTGACGCCCTGCCCGATGCCGAGAATGCTTGGCGTTACGACGGAGGACCCGCTGATGTTGGCCCAGTCGATGTCACCTTCCAGGCCGATCACGACATATCCCTGCTGAATCTGCGCACCAAGCGTGCCGCCGATCATGCCGCCACTGATGTCAAAACCGGTTCGATCGAACCTGTTGGCGAACAGCACCATCGGGTCCTGGTTGCCCCAACCGTACCCGGCGTTGCCGCCGATATAGAATCCCGTCCAGTTATAGACGGCGGCAACCGGAGCCTGCGCCTTGTAGGCGGGCGACGCCGGCAAATCCGCGGCGGCCGCGTAGCCGCCCATCATCAGCGAAGCCGCGATCGCAATTCCAAGCCTTCCAATCTTATTCATTGCCGCACCTGATTGATTGAAGAAATCGTGCAGCGGTGATCGCATCGAATGCGCGCAACCCACTATGCAGAATCTGACGCGTGCGTTCTGTTTTCCCGACTGTGGCCAAGTTGCCGCAGCGGAGGCATCGGCGCGCAGTCGGTGTTGACCACAGGACCTTTGCAAACGGCCTTCGGTGTCAGGCGAGCAGGCTGACGAATATGCAAATTCTGACAATCCGGTGGTGTCGAGCGGCGACCGGGCGCTCCTGGCCCGGTTCAACCTTGCCGAAATACCGTCGTGGTGACCGGAAGCTTAATTGCGTACAAAATAGAGCGGCGTCCTGAGCGTGATCTGGTAGGCAGGCTTTGGCACCCACATGATCTGCGCGGTTACGCCAAACAGGCGGTTGTCGTTATCGTCCATCCGGTCAAGGTCCAGTCGCAGGATCGGCTGGGTAAAGGAGGAGACCGACGCGCGGCCCAAGAGCTCAGCGCCGCCGAACACCTGCACGCCTGCGCGGCCCGTAAACTTCCAATTGTTCGGCCATTGGTAGTAACCGCCGACATAGCCCATGATATCGGGATGGATCGTCGCGAGCGGACTGCCGATGACTACCCGTGTGTCCTGCACGCCCGCGAGTAACCCGCGGGTCTCGTCCTGGTCGAACGCATAGTCGAATTCGAAAATGTTTGTAAATGTCGTGGTAGCAAACGGTCCATTCGGAATCGCCTGGGTAATGGTCGATTGCCAGCTCAAGGTCGGAATCGCGCCGCCGTTCTGATTGTAGAGGTCTGCCTGAAATCCAAGATTCCAGCTTGTGATCGCCACCGACGACCAGCCGGTCATCGGAGTGCTGGTCGAGCTGGCCGATACGCCGGCATAGAGCGAGACGTTATCACTCACGTCGACCGTCATGGGAAGATCGATCACGACGCTCTGGGCGGCCGGCAGCGTCGCACCGCTCGCAATTGCCGCCAAGCTGCCGGCATTCGAGATGGCGCCGGGTTGCAACGCCGCGAGAAAGGACGAATTGCCGAAACCGATCGCGAGCGCACCGGCGGGCACCCTCCCGTAGGTGGCTCTCACGTCGAGGTAGACGTTCGGCGCGCTCGATAATCCCGTCGATGAATTACTGTCATCGTCGCCAGCACGGGCAATTGCGCTGGAGAGGCAGATCAAGCCGGCCAACACCACCGCTGGTGCGTAATTCCGCGCGTTCACCGCTCCAACTTTCGCCGTAACCTGCAAGACGCGTTCCTCAAACGAGATCGTTATGGGCGATGTCTGACCGCAGTGATGCACATTCGGGGAGAAGATCGTCGAAACGATATCGACAATGCACCGGAACCGTCTATACAAAATCTGCCAATGCACAGGGACACTGCATCGCGGCAGGCTCCTACGGCGGATCCGGCGCCTTGGTGTCCTCGAATGTGGCCGGCCCGACCGATGGCTGCTCGGACGCTTCCGCAAGCCAATGCTGAATGACGGCCGAAGGTATCGCCCGTCGCGGTGTGCAGGGGTTGATGGTGCCCGCGGTCACGATGTATCCCTGCTCGAACTTCTGGCGAGCGAACCGCTGGGCGTCGAGCTCGGTCGGAAAGGTCTCACTCTGTCTCGGCTGTCGTTGCGCAGATGCCTTGCGAATCCTTTTCGGCACCTCGAACGAAACATACCAGACCTTCGTCAGATCAATCGACACCGCGTCCTTCCGATTGGTTTTCCCTGTGGACTCGCCTCATCTCAGCCAACCCGCTCCCGCTAAGCGCTTTCGACATCAAGATCTTGAGCGGCGTCCATCACGCTAGCTCCGAAAGGCCTCGACAATGGATTCCGGTAGTCGATCCCAGCGATGCGCAGTCCAGCTCTGCCATCGTGCGACATCTCGCCGCCCCGGCCCACCGCTCGAAGCGTCTGCGAAGGGCTCTCGCCGAACAGCTTGCGATATTCGACCGAAAACCGTCCAAGCTCGAAAAACCCGAAGCAGATCGCAATTTCCGTCACCTTTGCGGTCTCGCCGTCCACCGCAAGAAGCGCCTGCCTTGCCTGATTCAGTCGGAGCACACGAATTCGGCGGCACGGCGATTGGCCGTAAACGCTCCTGAACGCCTTTCGTAGAGTACGCTGGCTCACCGAGAGCTGGTGGCATATCGCGGGAATGCGAGGCATTTCTTCGGCATTCCCCGCAGCGATAGCCTCGGCCCGCGCGACAAGAACGCGATATCGATCGCTGGCACCGCCAATCATTCGTCGATGCCTTTCGATTGCATCAAATAGGCCGCTGACGTGAGGAGGCTATGGCAACGCAACCCGTTTGCTTGGCCTCCTGACGAACCACCTCGCGCGGGCGTGCAGATCAGATCGGCAGCAGCAATGGCAATAGGCGCAGCGCAGTGCATAATGATTGACCTCAACGTCTGGCTTTACCTCTGCATCTCGCGTCTTTCAGCGCGAAGCGTCTTGCCATTTCGCGCCAATCATTGGCGCACGGCGCCATTTCTTCCGGGCCGCCTTGCCGCCGAAAAACACAGCTCGAATACTGGTAAAATGCTAGGGCGACGCTCGTTTGCGGGACGACGCGGGGCCTCTCCCTGCGTCGTGGCCTTGCGCTTTCGCGCCTACCGCGACCAATCAGTGCAAGCCGCGCATGCGCTGACTTTTGCTGGCCCTAAATTGAATTCAGGAACCTAGACGTCCCAGTCTCGCACGCGCCGCTGCAATCCGGCACCCCACGCATCCGGCGAGCAGATTTCGAGATCGCTCCTCATACTGCCGCGACGACAAAGCACAGCCGCAAAAATGAACGCCGCAGGCAGGGGACGAGCAACATGAGCGCAATTCCCTAAACCCTCTGCCAATTCGTCAGAGATTCATAACGAAGTGGGAGCTCCGACCGCGACGCCCCGGTCGAAATCTGGTCTCCCCACAGCGACGGCCGCGCTTTAATAGATCGGACGCAGTTGGAGCCCGGAAAGGCCGAGGGTCACATTGACGGCTACCGAGCCCTCTACCGAAACGGGCTGCAACGCAAATGACCGCCCCGAGCCACCGACAAGAACATTGACGCCGGCGCCCAAGCCGAGGCCGATGTCGCCTGACGCCCCGACATATTCGCCGGCGAGAGCTCCGGGCGGAGGGCCTGCCGTCGGGGCAAGGACCGCCCAGGCGAGTGCGCCTCCGGCCGAAACGCCGATATCGATTCCGACGGTATTGAGGGCGCCTTCATAGAGTTGCGTCGGCAATGGCGGGTTTTGAGTAAAGCGACATGACATCGATTGATGGCCGAATATGACAAACCCGACGCTGGGGTCGAGCTTGCAAGCCAGCATGCCGATCTGGGTCCACGATGGCTGTTGGGCGCCCGCGGAGGACACAGAGCCGCACCAGACACCGAGGACGCAGAGGACAGCCATAATTCGTGCACGCATTTCGCTTCCCGATCATCCCGTAAAACTCGTTGATCGCGTGTCGGCGCTTGGTCCCGACCGCGTTCCGTTTCGTAGAGGAGCATGTACAAAGCGGACGAGGCTATGCAAAATCGGCAAGCCGAACCCGCCGTCAGGCCTTTTTGTCGCGTTGATCGGAAGCGGTTTGTGCGGCGGGTTTCGCGCTGTCTAGGGTCCGCACCGACCAACCTGCCGGGAGCTCCGGCTGATCGCAAGGAGAACGAGATGCGCAACAAGAAGGGCGTGCAGATTTGCATGGCATTGCTGGCGACGGCGTTACTGCTCGACACCGGGAGCGCGCTGGCCCAGAGTGCTACGCACGGAAACCCGAAGACGATCTGCACGCCTTCCGCTGCACAAGCCCAAATTGTGCCATCGCTCATCGTTCTCAATTCGCGGGGCGCAACGTTGGTAGCGCTCGTGAGCCCAGGTGGCGGAGCTTCGTAGGTGACGGCCCTCAAGAGGCGTACCCTCGTGAACTCTAGTTTGCCCGCTCGTCTCGCGTGAGGACAGAAGCAAGCGTTCTAATCGCTGGCGCGGCCAGAACGACGATCGGCAACATTGTCGCCCAGGCAATCAGCCAAGATGACAGCCAATTGTGCAAGAAGTTGCCAAGCACGAGAGATGGAAAACTAGCGATTCCGGCCGCGACGAGGCAGGTCAATCCGGACTGAATGACCGCAAAAACGAAATGGCTGTAGCGACGCGGAATGCCGAGCATTGGAGGACCTTTGGCAAGACGGAAGCAAAGGTCATGCCGACCTCGAGCCGACGCCAGGCAGGCTGGGCCTTATTTCGCAAGGAAGCCTAGTTATCGACCAGACACCGGGATCCGGAGGCTTGTGGTCAGAATACATCCTAATGCCAACGCCATACCCACGCCCGCGACACAGGCGACCCATCCGAAATGATCGAACAATTGACCAAGCACGGCGCTGCCGACCAGGCCGCCGAGAAAATAGCAGGCAAGGTAGGTGCCGCTGGCAACCCCGCGGTTTGTTTGCGCCGCTTGCCCGACGAAGCCG
This sequence comes from Bradyrhizobium sp. BR2003, assembly GCF_009720285.1. Classification (NCBI taxonomy): domain Bacteria; kingdom Pseudomonadati; phylum Pseudomonadota; class Alphaproteobacteria; order Hyphomicrobiales; family Nitrobacteraceae; genus Bradyrhizobium; species Bradyrhizobium sp. BR2003. The sequence continues at coordinate 117,042 of NZ_SMYJ01000048.1, read as the reverse complement.
GTGGCGCAGGCTTGCGCAAAGAAGGTGCCGATCCCGACCAGCACCATCCCCGCGAGCACGTCCGCAAGGTGCGATGAGAGCATCAGTGGCAAGCCTAGCGCAGCAATTGCGAGACCGCCCCAAAGTGATAGGCGCATGCCGAACAGTGCCACCGCCTTGCCCGCCAGCAGCGTCGTAACTACGGAGGGGAGAAATACGGAATAGACAAGACCCACCCCCATCATACCGAGCGACAGCGGGGCACGGACCAGGATGAAGTTGACGTAGGTAAAGGTGCCGATGAAGGCGAACAGGATGCAGAAGCCAAGGCCGAAGGCCGCGCGCAGGGCCGGATCGCGCCAATGCCCTATCATTGCCGAAAGTGGCGATTGTGCTGGGCCGATAGAGTGCACGGGCTGGACCCGCTTGATCGTGAAGTAGACCAGCAGCGCGCCTGCGAGGTTGAGCAGGGCAAAGAAACAGAAATTTGTCGCCAGGCCCAGATTGTCGGACACAGACGCCGAGATGAGACGCCCGATCAGATTGCTTGCGACGTTCCCGGTGATATAGGCCGCGAAGGCGCCGCCAGCATCCATCGCGCTGCACTGTTCGCCCAGATAGGCAAGGGTGAGCGTAAAGGCTGAAGCCATGCAGAGGCCCTGCATGATGCGAAGAATCGTGAAGAGGGTAAGGTTCGGCGCAACGGCAAGCAAGCTCGTCGGAATCGCGAGCAGAAGCAGGCTTGCCAGAATGCCCGTCCTGCGATCGATGTGCGGGCTGAAGGACCCGACCACCAGTCCGGCGACCGCCATACCGATCGTGCTGGCATTGACCGCGAAACCCATCGCACCAGGCGTTACGCCGTAGTGCCGCGTCAGAGTTGGTAGAATTGCCTGAGTTGCAAACAGGTCCACGACGGTCAGGAATGCGGTGAGGCCGATCACCAGAGACCGCATTGCCACGTCCGGCAAATGACCGTGCTCTTGCATTGGTTTTGCTGTGACTTCCATCGGCATATCAGTCATCGCCGCAGCTCCTGTGATCGAAGGGGGGATGTGACGCCCAGGCGTGCGGGGCCGACACGTGGCTCCCGGGTCGTCACATCCGGTAACGAGGCGTGGGGCTGGAGCACTCGTTACATGTTGTGGTCAGTCGGATCCTTGCGAACGTCGCCGACATAGAGAATGACGGTCTCTTTGCCGAGGTTCTTCCACCAATGCGAGGTGCCGTAGACCTCCGGTCGCAAGTCACCTGCCTTGTGCACGATCGGATCGATGCAGTTGCTGGCGTATTCGACGACCTCGCCCTGCTGGACAAAGATCAGCGCCGGCCGATCGTCATGGCTGTGCCAGGGCACAATGCCACCGGGCTCGATGGTCAGCTTGCGGAAGCGCAGTTCGCGGCCCTCGATATGCGCGGGTTGCTTGCCGAGATCGATGGAGCCAAGCGTCACGTCGGTAACACCGACCGGCTTGTAGTCCACCATCGAGCGGGCGTTGGCCTTCATCTTGTCGGCGGGACATTCGCCGGCGAAAGCCGCAGATGCTGTCGCGAGGGAAATCGCAATGGCGCTCGCGACGCCGAGAGCTTGCCAGATCTTGCGCGAGGTTGCGATGTCATTGAACATGTCGTTATCTCCTTGCTTGATGTCGCGGCCCCGAAAGGCTGGCCGGCATGTCAAGAGCATCACGCAAAGCTTTTGCTTCGGGAAATGCCGGTTCGCTGTTGAGTCGATAGCGGCGGGCTATGCGCCTCAAGCGTGGCCAAGGATATGCTCCATTTCAGAAGCGAACGCCGGATAGGCGTAGACGTGTTCCCTCAGCGCGCTAGCACCGATGCCGAATTTCATTGCAAGGCCGAAGATATTTACAAGCTCATGACTGGCATGGCCGACGAAGTGAGCGCCAAGAATACGGTCGCGGCCGCGATCGACGATGATCTTCGACCAGGCGACTGTTTCGGCGTAGGTCCGCACCGAAAACCCGTCGTGCATCATTTGCTAACGATAGCAGAGGTGATCGATTTGACGACCATCGTGGCCATGTCGAACTGAGCGTCACGATCCCGGATGTTGTGGCGCCGCGCGATCCAGGCGAAGTCCGTCCACACCGCCCAGACGTCGCCATTGTCGTCCTGCGTCAGCAGCAGGCGGACTGGCCAGTCCAGTCCCGCATTGGGATTGGACGTGATGAACTGCGTGCCGAGCGGCGGATTGCCGAACACGAGCAGGATAGACGGTCGCAGCTTGATGCCAGCATCCGCCGCAAGCTTCGATTGGTCGATCTCATCGAAGAACTTGATCCCCTTGGCAGCAATATCAGCCTTGATACGGACGACCGCCTCGGACATCGGAACGGCGCTCTTGACCCGGACGATGCCATTATCGCGGCCGATCCGGGCATCGATCGGCGCCGCTGACGCCAAAAGGAGCATCAGGAAGAGAAAGGTAGCGAATTTGCCAATTCGCAGTACGTTATGGTGGGGCATAGAAAGCTCCTGTCGGGTGACGGCTGTCCGCGACAGAATCGCCGCTCGGGCGTCCAACATGAAATGCGGGCCTGCTCTGATATCGATAGCCCACTGCTATCGTACTTTGTGCAATGCTCCTGGCAGAGACAAGGCGCCTCTTTTGGGCGGTCCGTGCAGGAAATTACCATCTGAAGGTCAAACATGCGGGAGCAAGGGATGACATCGCTTTCCCCAGCCGACGCCGAGCGGCTCAAGCTCGCATTTCAGCGCTGCCGGGAGATGGAAGGTACTCTCAACGAGCAGCTCCAAGCCTATGCGGCAGCCGGCCGGGAAATCTTTCCGGCCTATGGCGAAGCCGTCGATCGCCTCGTTATCAGGGTCAACGAAAATGGCGGCGGGGAAAACGCGCCGCGTCCGGACGAGCCCATGCCACCCTTCATACTACCCGACGAACGCGGCCGACTAGTTAGTCTGCTGTCTCTGCTCGAGCGGGGTCCGGTGGCCGTGATGTTTTTCCGCGGCCATTGGTGCCCCTATTGCCGGCTCAACGTCAGGGCGGTGATCAAGGCCTATGACCGTATCAAGGCCATGGGCGCGGACGTTGTGGCCATCATGCCCGAAACACAGGAATATTCAGCAGAATTCAAGTCCGAAGCCGAAGCACCGTTTCCAGTGCTGACCGATCTCGACAATGGCTATGCGCTGTCGCTCAACCTGGCGATCTGGCTTGGCGCGGAGATCGAGCGGCTCCTCTCGTATCTCGACATGCCGAGCTTTCACGGCAACGACGGTTGGGTGCTGCCAATTCCTGCGGCCTTTGTGATCGGACGCGATGGCATCGTCAAAACGCGTTTTGTTGATCCCGACTTCCGGCGCCGCATGGCGATCGAGGATCTACTCGCAGCTCTGAAGGATGCGCGATAGCTTCAGCCAGGCGACCCGCGTGCGTTGGCACTCTCAAGCCGCCCGGCCCTTCTCCAGAAACTGTCGCCAATCCGTGCCGCGCAGCATGCGCATGACGGCAGACGCGACCGCGGTTCGCTCGCGGCCGGCGACGCCGTAGAGATTGACTGTGCGTCGGGCATCGAGCCCCTCGACTGACGTACGTTTGAGCGTCTGCGGTATCCGTGAAGTGTCAGGGACCACGGCGATGCCGATACCGGCCTCAAGCAGCTCAACGAGATCGCGCTCGCTCGAGATTTCGTGGCAATGATCGACGTCTACGCCGTGCTCCCGCAAGGCGGCGTTCAAACGCGAGCCATGCTCGCAGTACCCGCGCGACAAAAGCTGTTCGGAACGCAGATCATCGAGGTCGATGCTGTCCTGTCCGGCAAGCCGGTGGTCAGCATTGACGACGAGCTGAAAGTCCTCGGTAAACAGCGGCCAGGTGTCGAGCCGCTCCCAATTCGGGTCGAGCTCAGCCGCAATTCCGAGTTCGGCCTCGCCTTTCTTCAGCATGTCCCCGACTTCGCGGCCGTTGCCACGGAGAAAGCGGAATTCCAACCGATTGAACTGGCGCTTGATCTGATCGAGGAAGGGGATCAGCAGTGACAGATCGATCGAGTGGGTGAGCGCAATCCTCAGCGCGCCGATTTCACCACTCTTGAATGACGAGGCGAGCGAGCGCGCGCCGACGGCGGCCTCATAGCATTGCTTCAGCAAGGGGTGCATGCGCTGACCGAGCTCGGTCAATCCGGCTGGACGCTCGCGCCGAAACAGATCGCCGCCAAGCTCAGCCTCGAGCTGCTTGATGGCTCGCGTCAGCGACGGCTGGGTGACATTGCACTCATCAGCGGCACGCGTGAAATTGAGCGTCCGCGCGACCGCGAGGAAATACCGAACCTGATGCATTTCCATGGTCGAACTCCCCTGATCCGGCCAGCAGTCTAGCCGATTGAGGGCCACGTCGGCCATAGCGCGCACCTATGGTTTTGGAAGCTAAAGGGTATTTCCGCAGATCCGTTTCGCGATGCAGATTTTGGCGATCGTGGGATACCGCCGACGACGCAAACGGGATTGAGAAGATGAATCTCCAAATCAAATCGCATGCCGCCATGGACGCAAGAATGCTCGATGGCAGGGTAGCCCTGGTGACCGGCTCAACCAGCGGGATCGGGCTTGGCATCGCCCGTGCGCTTGCTGCGGCGGGAGCAAACGTGATGCTGAATGGCTTCGGAGCCGCAGCCGAGATCGCGAGAACAAAGGCCTCGATAGAAGCCGATCATGGCGTCAAGGCAGGTTATTCAGCGGCCGATATGACTTCGCCCGATGCGATCGCCGAGATGATGGCGGTGACACTGGTTGACCTTGGTCGGCTCGACATTCTCGTCAACAATGCCGGCATTCAGCACGTCGCACCACTCGACCAGTTTCCGGCCGAGAAATGGGATCAGATCCTTGCGATCAACCTGTCGTCTGCGTTCCACACCACGCGGCTGGCACTGCCGGCGATGCGCAAACAAAGATTCGGTCGCATCATCAACGTGGCTTCTGCACACGGGCTGGTCGCCTCGCCTTTCAAGGCGGCCTATGTCACCGCCAAACACGGCATCGTCGGCCTGACAAAGGTAGCGGCGCTCGAGACCGCCGAGGACGGGATTACGTGCAACGCCATCTGCCCCGGCTATGTCTATACCCCGCTGGTCGAAGCTCAGATCGATGGACAGGCCACGGCGCATGGGATCTCCCGGGATCAGGTGATCCGCGACGTGCTGCTGGCCCAGCAACCGAATAAACGCTTTGCCGCCGTCGAGGAAATCGGCGCCCTGACCGTGTTTCTCGCCAGTGACGCGGCGGCCTCAATCACCGGAACTGCATTGCCGGTCGATGGCGGTTGGACAGCACATTGAGACGACGCTCGTAACAGAGCCGGGTGCGCTTGCGAATATCAGATCAGGCCGGAATGGGAGCCGAACATGCAGGACAGAACTTCGTCGCGAAATATCAAATCGCTGGCCAAGGATCTCCCCGGCCAGGTCGTTCTGGTGTTGCAAGGCGGCGGCGCCTTGGGCTCGTACCAGGCCGGTGTCTACCAAGCCTTGCACGAAGCAGGCATCGAGCCCGACTGGATCATCGGCACATCGATCGGCGCCATCAATGCCAGCCTCATCGCCGGCAATCCGGTCGAGGACCGGCTGGCGAAGCTGAAGGAGTTCTGGAGGAAGATGGAACAAGATCCCGTCTGGAATATCCGCACCGCGTTTCCCGGCTTCAATGAGCGGCTATCCTACTGGGCGACCATCACTCACGGAATTCCCGGTTTTTTCCGTCCAAATGCCCTGGCGCATGCGGGTGACGGCTATCCGCTGGGTGCCGAACGAGCCGGCTACTATTCGACCGCGCCACTCGAGCAGACCCTTGGCGAACTCGTCGACGTCAACCTGCTCAATAGCTGTTCGCCCCGCCTGACGGTCGGGGCCGCCCATGTGCGGACCAGCCAGATGCGCTATTTCGATAGCCGCGATGGCGAGCTTACCATCAGGCATATTATGGCTTCCGGCGCCTTGCCGCCGGCGTTTCCCGCCGTCCGCATCGACGGCGAGCTCTATTGGGACGGCGGTATTCTGTCCAACACGCCGACTGAAGTCGTATTCGATGACAATCCCCGCAAGAACTCGCTGATCTTCGCCGTACACTTGTGGAATCCCGCTGGCCAGGAGCCGACCACGATGGCGGAGGTGCTGAACCGACACAAGGATGTCCAATATTCCAGCCGCATCATGAGCCACATCGCACGCCAGCAGCAGGCGCATCGGTTGCGTCACATCATCAACCAATTGGCCAAACGACTGCCCGACAGCGAACGCAACACGCCCGAGGTGCGCGAACTGGTCGGTTACGGCTGTCAGACACGCATGCACGTCGTGCGTCTGCTTGCGCCGCAGCTTGATCGCGAAACTCACACCAAGGACATCGATTTCAGCCCGCGCGGCATCATGCAGCGGTGGGACGCCGGTTACTCGCACACGAGAGCAGCCCTTGAACACGCGCCGTGGGTCGGCGAGTTTGATCCGCTGTCGGGCGTGATCCTGCATGAGCAGATGGAATTGATGCCGGTGGCGGCGGAATAAGGCGCGCTCCAGGAACAGGATTGCGTGATGGGAGAACTACTCGTCCGATCCAGCTTCCTCAGCGGAGAGGTCCTTGACGGCAAGAGGGACGTCACCTAGCCACACCGATCTCATTACCTCGTGGACGAGCGAACCAATAGTCCACGAATAGGGCCTCCTCTTGACTTATTTCCCGCCAGAACTTCCGATCAGCATCCAGTCGTCTGTCCGGTGCCGGCGGGTCGGCTATTTCGATTGAAGCGTCACGACGGGTGACCACGTGTCGTCAACGCCCGACTGCTCGAGAAGCTTGCAGCGATCGAGCATCACTTCGGTCGGCCTGTCGTGAGGACGCTGGCGCAAGACAGCCTCGAAGCAGGATATGGCGCCCGCAAAGCCTCGGTTGCGATATTCAAGTAGTCCCTGTTCGTAATCCATGATCCAGGCCGGGTAAGCGTCGCCTGTAGCCGAGCCGATCAGTTCATGCACGGCGAGGCCTTCTGTCTTGCCGTAGACGGCTATGCGATCGATCTCGCGTGTGATCATGGCCCCCTCGACGAGGCGCTTGGTCTCGGCGCCGATCAGAATTTGCGTCTCATAGTGCTTGTTGGCGCCTTCGAGGCGGCTCGCCACGTTCACGGCATCGCCAATCACGGTGTAGTTCAGTCGCAATTCGGAGCCGACATTGCCAACCAGCATGCGGCCGGAATTGATGCCGATTCGGATTTGCAAGGGATGGCCCTGGTCGTCCCTGACGCCGGCGGCCTCGATGCCCTGGCGGCAGGCGAGCGCTGCACGGCAACAGAGCAGGGCATGTTCGGCCTGCTCAGTCGGAGCGCCCCAGAATGCCATCACAGCGTCGCCGATGAATTTGTCGATGGTGCCGCCATGGGCGACGATGACTTCGGAGGCGACGTCGAGATATCGCGACAAAAGCGGCACAACGCGATCGCCCATGCGCTCGGAAAGCCCGGTGAAGCCGGCCACATCGATGAACATTACCGTCAGTTCCTGGATCGCGCCGCCAGGTTTCGCCTCGATGCCCTGGCGCAGGAGCGACCGGACCAGATCGGCCGGGATGAATTTGCGGAAAGCGGACAAGCCCTGCGCCATCTCGGCGATCGCGCCCGAAAGGCTCGAAATCTCGGCGAGCCGCGACGGGTGGCGGCGCACCTGGTCCAGCGCAAAACTTTCCACATGTCGGATTTCGCCGACAACACGGGCAAGCGGTGCGGCAATCACCGACCGCGCCAGCATTGCAGAGAACAGAGCGGCGAGCACCGCACCGATGGCAAGACCGATGATGAGCCGTCGCAACGTGGTTTCGACCGGACCAAGAAACTCAGCTTCAGGGATCACAGTCGCCAGGGACCAGCCGGCAAATGGCAAGGGCGTGAGCGCGACCTCGTAGGCTGCACCATCGAGGCTAAGCCGCCGCCGCCAGGCTTCCTTGCGACCCTCGTCGCCGGCCAGTGTCAATGCCGTGCGCGCCAGCGGCAGCAGATCGATCCGGCTGTGCGCGGGATGCAGCTCGTCGGCGTCCTTGTCGGGAGCCGCGATCAATTCGTCGCTGGCACCAAGGATGAAGGCCGTTCCGGTGCGGCCGACCTCGAGCTGGGCGAGAAACCGGGAGAGCCTTGTGTACTCGATGATGATCGCAAGTACACCCTGACGCTCCTGATAGACATCGATCGGCCCCGCAAAGGCGATCGATGGGCGCGGGCCGATCGGATGGTCTACGACCCCGAACCACTGCGGGCCCTTGGCCTCCATGCCGGTCTTGAACCAGTCCTGGTCGGTCACACGAAAGTCTGTGGGTTCGAAACGACGGGTTTCAAATTCGATGTCGCCGGGGATGACCTGATATTCGTCTATGCGGCGCTGGCCGACATGGTCGGTCTTCGAGATCTCCATCATCTCGAGATGACCGTCACCGAGCTTGTGTGCGGCGAAGAAGGAACCGTCAGGCCAGCCGAAGGCGACCCAGGAGATCGTTGCCTGCGACTGCAATTGTGACAGGAACACGAACTCGCGCTTGTCGGCCTCGCGCGTGTCGAGCACGTTCTGCAGGAACAGCGTGCGCACGGCAGTGTGGGCGGCACGCGCCTCACCGATGATCGCGGACACCTCCTTGCGAACGGCAGCCACGATCTGCTCGTTGATCGTCGAGGCGAGCTGCCGGCTGATCGATTCCGCGGTTCGCCACCAGAGCAGGCTCGAGGCTGCGGCAGTAAGCAGGATCGCGGTAAGGACTAGCGCCGAAACGGCAAGACGAATGCTGATCGTCAGCGTCCTTGCCGAAGACGGTGACCGCAATCGTTCGAGGACGCTTGGGCGTTCAACGGCGTTCATGTTGGCCTTCGCCGGCGGTCGGAGGGCTTGATGGCGATACGCTTGCGTCCGGCAGGTTGTTACGTCTCGGAATCATGACAGGCGGAGCGTCGCCATCGCCAATGCTCAACCGGCCCGGTTTCCATAGCGACAAGGCATTGGAAGCCCCGGCCGATGCCAGCGTATTCGAGCGGCACGCAGACGGCGCAAGAGCCATTTGCGCGACACCTGCAGCGATGTCACGGATTCGTGAGCTGCCAAAACCGTAATGGCGGCAGCGAACGGAACGAACCAGTCGATGCGCCCCCCGACGCCTCAGGAGGCGACGCACAATAACGATGTGGAGAGATCAATGAAGAACGTCATCAGTTCGCTTGTCCTTGCCGGCGCCGTTTCGACCGCGCTTGCGAGCCTTGCCACCGCCGCTCCCCTCACCAAGGCCGAGGCGGATGCAGCGACCGCAGCCCACAAGGAGAAGTGCTTCGGCGTCGCGCTGAAGGGTCAGAACGACTGTGCGGCCGGCCCCGGCACGACCTGCCAAGGCACCTCGACGGTCGACTTCCAGGGCAATGCGTGGAAGTTCGTGCAGGGCGGCACCTGCACTAGCATCCAGCTTCCGAACGGGAAGACCGGATCGCTCAAGCCGGTCTAACCGCGTCGCACGGCAATCGTTCACGATCATAGGAAAGCGGAGAGACGACATGAACGCTGCGATCTCGTCCCGGTTGCTCGCAGCCGAGCCTCCCCGCTTTCCCGCGCTTGCCATGCGGGGCCTCGCTGGCGCCAGCTTCAAGCCCGAGCATCTCGCTGCGATCCTTGACGAAGGGCCGCAGCGCGGTTTCTTCGAAGTGCATGCCGAGAACTACATGGGCGCGGGCGGGCCGCCGCATCGCGCGCTGGAAGCCGTGCGCCGCGACCATCCGGTATCATTGCATGGCGTGTGCATGTCGATCGGTGGTGAACGCCCGCTCGACAAGCTGCATCTGAAGCGCTTCCGCGATCTCGTCGAGCGCTACGAGCCCGCGCTGGTATCGGAGCATCTCGCCTGGTCGACGCACGACACGACCTATTTCAACGACCTGTTGCCACTGCCCTATACCGAGGCGACGCTCGCGCGGGTCTGCGATCATATCGATAAGGTGCAAGACGCCATCTGGCGGCCGCTGCTGCTGGAAAATCCGTCGACCTATCTCGAATTCACCGAATCGACGATGAGCGAGACCGAGTTCATCCGTCGCGTCGCGGAGCGCACCGGGTGCGGACTGCTGCTCGACATCAACAATGTATTCGTCTCCGCCACCAATCACGGCTTCTCCGCGCTCGACTACCTCTCCGACTTTCCATTGTCGCGCGTCGGCGAGATCCATCTCGCCGGTCATGCCGAGCAGCGCGACGATGAAGGCGACCTGCTCCTGATCGACAGCCATGACGGACCGGTGACGGATGCCGTGTGGAAGCTGTACGAGATCGTCATCACGCGCTGCGGCCCTGTCCCGACGCTGGTCGAATGGGACAGCAAAATTCCGGATTGGCCGGTGCTGAAGGCCGAAGCGGCCGCGGCGCAGGCCATCCTCGACCGCCACCATCGGGAGATGCGTCATGCTGCCGCTTGAGGAGGAATTGTCATCCTATGCGGCGCGCTTCGCAGCCGCGCTGATCGACCCCGCGCGCAAGACGCCCTCACTCATCACGGGGCCGAACGGAAAAGCGGCGGTCCGGCGTTACAATGTCTATCGCAACAACGTCACGGTCAGCCTGATCGATGCGCTTGCCGCGGTCTATCCTGCGGTCCAGCGCATCACGGGCGTCGAGTTCTTCCGTGCCATGGCGCGCTTCCATGTCCGAGCCTCACCGCCAGCATCGCCACTCTTGTTCGACTATGGCCGCGACTTTCCGGCGTTCATCGAAAACTACGAATATGCGCGCGCCATGCCCTGGCTTGCGGATGTGGCACGGATCGAGCGAGCCTGGCTCGACGCGTATCATGCCGCCGATCCTGCGCTACTGTCGCGGGATGCGCTCGCTTTGGTTCCGCCGGAGCGGCTGGCAGATGTGGTCTTCACCGCGCATCCCGCGGCAGGAATCGTCCGCTCGCCGTTCGCGGCAGTGACGATCTTCGCCGCCAATCGCGGCGAGGAGGCTTCGGGTCAAATCGATGCAGGCACGCCGGAAGATGCCTTGGTCACCCGACCTGAAATGGACGTCGTCGTGCGTCATCTGCCTGAGGGGGGCGCCATGTTTCTGATAAGTCTGATGTCGGGACGAACGCTTGGCGTCGCCGCAGCCTCGGCACTGCAGTCCTCGCCCTCCTTCGATATCGCCGCGAACATCGCCGGCATGATTGAGGCGGGTGCCTTCATATCGATCAATTTCGGAGAGACGTGATGGTCATCGATCAACATTACGGCGCGGGCGAGCGTTTCCGGCTGGGGCACATCGTGGACAAGGCCGAGCACCTGATCCAGACGGTAGCGCTTCCGTCGCTGGTTCAATTGGTGATGCGCGTGGCGCTGGCAGTGCCGTTCTGGAAATCCGGCATCCTGAAATGGACCGGCTTCCTGAAGCTCAGCGACACCGCGGTGACGCTGTTCGCCGACGAGTTCGTGCTGCACCTGCCGGGCGGGCCCTATCACTATCCCGCACCCGCGGTGATGGCGTTCCTGTCCGGATGCGGCGAGATCGCTTTTCCGGTGCTGCTGGTGCTCGGCCTTGGCACCCGTTTTGCCGCGCTTGGGCTGTTGTTCATGACCATCATCGTAGAACTCACAGTACCTGACGGCTGGCCGATCCACCTCACTTGGGCGGCGATGGCGCTCGGGATCATGGCTTGGGGACCGGGACGCATCTCGGCGGATCATCTGATACGCGGATTCCTTCGACCGGAGAACTGAGCACATCAAGCTTCTGTGCTGAGACAAGTTGGACGATGCGAGGCCTGATACGTGACGCGTCGACGGCATATGCGTCCAGATGACGTCTGACCGGTCTAGAGATTTGGCTTGATGGGCTTGTGCTCGGGCCCAAGGCTATCAAGCGCTCAAAAGCGTCGCGCGACCGAAGCAGCATTGGGCATGCCAGCTGCCGGGAAACCCGATATTTTTTGCCAGCCAATGCTGCGCGTCAGCTTGTTGGTAGTTTTGTTGGCATCGACAGCAATCAGAGGCGAACAATGGAAATGAGCGGATGCCCCGCAAGAACGATGACGCGAGCGCCAATCCCGAGTGGATCAGGACCGGCGTCGACTGTCGCGCCGTCCGACCGAAATTCGACAATGGCGCGTGAAGCCCGGCCAAGATTTCCTACGTTCTGCCGTGAACGTCGCACCACCGACGTCGGTATTGGTAATCATCAATGCAGACTGCCGCTAGCCCAGGACAGCCCACCCATGCGGCAGCAGCGTGAGCTCAGTCCTTGCTCCTGCCCTGCGCACCGCAGCTGATCCTGCGAGCCTCTCGACGCCGGAGTCGATGGTGCGTACGACTGCTGCGTCGGCCAGGTTCAGAGCAACCCATAGCCGATTGCCTTCATCGAATGCTTCGAAGACAAGGTCGGAATTGCGAAGCTCGATCACACGGGACTTCGCCCGAAGCAGCCATGGATGTCTCCGCCGTAATCCGATCAGCTCCTGATGTAGCCGGTAGACCGGCCAGCCGAATGGCGCCAGCTCGGCTGGCGCCGCCGGAAAGGCCGGACGAATCGCGTCGTCGCCTCCGGCACGGCGCTCCTTGATCCCGCGGAACGCCTGCTCGTCACCGGCGTAGATCGAGGGCGTGCCGCCACAGGTCATGAGGATGACCAGCGCGTGCGGGAGATGCCGTTCGTCCAGAAGCTGGCTCGCGATCCGCGTGACGTCGTGATTGCCGATGAATGTCTGCGGCATGAACCGGTCGATCAAGACATTGTGCCGCGCGAGCGCCCATGCGAGCTCATGGAAATTGCGATCGTTCAGGGCGCTCCAGATCGCCTTCCAAAGCTCGTATTGCGTGACGGCATCGACACCGGTTTCGTCGACGAAGCTGGCATAATCGCCGTGGATCACCTCGCCGAAGATGTAGGCGTCCGTATGCCGCGCGTGAACCGCAGGCAAGACACGCTGCCAGAATTGCCGCGGGACAGCGTAGGCCGCGTCGAGGCGCCAACCATCGGCACCGCGATCAAGCCAATGATTCATTACGCGGATAACATAGTCGACGACCACCGGCTCGTCATGGTTCAGCGTTACAAGCTGGTGGTGACCTTCGAAGGTCGCGCAATCAGGCTCGCTTCCGTCCGGCGGCCAGGTCAAGCGAAACCAGGCGGCATCCGGCGATTGCGGACCGCCGGCGACGGCGCGACGGAAGCGCAGCGATTCGCGGCCGACGTGGTTGAACACGCCATCCAGGAGAATGCGCAGACCGCGATAACGGGCTGCTGCGATTAATGCATCGAAGTCCGCGTCGTCCCCAAGCCGCCTGTCGATCAGGAGGTGATCGGTGGTGTCGTATCCATGGGTCGATGAGGCAAAGATCGGCCCCAGCAGGATGCCGGATGCGCCGAGCTCCACGGCGTAATCCAGCCACCGGACAAGATGGTCCAGGCGATGCACAACGCCCCCACACGCGCCGGCCTCCCGTTCGGCGCCGACGAAGCCGAGCGGATACACATGCCACCAGACGGCGTGCTTGGCCCAATCGCTCACCCGACCACCCCTGCCAGCCACGCTCACGCCTCCAGCCGGTCGCCACCCTTGACGAGCAGCATACCGATCGCGCCGAGGGTCAACAGCACGGCGATCGGCACGAGACCGACGGCCTGGGACTGAAAGCGCGCTGTCAGGATGCCAACCAGCATCGGGGCGATCCAGACCGTCGTGCTGGCGGTCAGGCCGAACAGCCCGAAATAGGCGCCGACGCGCATCGGCGGCACGATCTGGATGATCATGGCGCGCCCCGACGCGATCGAGGCTACCGCGAATGCCGTCATCGATCCCGACAGCAGCATGAAGGCGACCTCGGGCAGCGTACGAAAAACCGGGCCGCTCCACAGCGCCGGCGCGGCCGGATCATGCGGCCAGAAGAAGATCATCCGGTCCGGCGTCGTGCCGAGGACCATGACCAGCAGAACGACCGTCATCGATATCTGAACGATGATGGCGCGGCGCGTGCCGAGGCGCACGTTCAGGCTTGCCGCGAGCAAGCCGCCGAGAGCCGCGAAGGCGATCTTGACGACGGCAAAACTCAGCAGTTTGAAACCGTGCCATTCCATAACGCCCGAGGCGTAGATGCCCTCGAAGATGATGAGGGTGTGAAAGCCGTCAGCGTAGAAGGTCCGTGCGACCAGGAATTTCAGCAGGTTCGGCTGCTGTCGCAGACCGGCGATCAGGGCGAACACGTCCCTTGAGCCGAGGCGCACAGCCCTCACGAAGGTCTCGCCGGATGCCGGCGCGTCGATGGTGAAGCGCAACAGCATGAACAGACCGGCACAGGCCAGCGCCGCGATCAGCGGCCCGATCAAGCGTTCCATCTCGTGGCTTGCCTGCGAGAAGCCGAACAGCGGCTGATCGGGGATGCCGAACCAATGCAACTGCCCGGGGAGCGCAAATCCCCACAGCAAGAACATCATGATGGAAACGGACACGAGATTTGCGACGCCCAGGCTGATACCCGAGTAGCGGCCAACCCGCGACATCCCGACCGCCGGTCCCAGCATCGCGTTGTGCAGGATCTCCGAATAGACGAACAGCAAATTGAGCGCCATCACGATCATCAGCACGGCGGCGACCGACAGTCCGCTGCGGTCCGGCTTCGCCCACCACAGGCCGACCAGCAGCGGCAGCGAAATCAGGATGCAGGCCGTGATCCACGGCTTTCGCGGGCCCATCCGGTCGAGCGAGGCGCCGAGAAACGGCACGGTCACGGCTCCGACCAAACCTGCAACAAAGCCGTATCGCGCAAACAGCGTCTGCCCGAGCACGGGATCGCCGATCATGACTTTGCTGACATAGGGCGCAAAGATGTAGATCTTGAGCAGAACTAGATACGGGATCCGCGTCGCCTCGTAGCCGATCCAGGACCACGCGCTGATCGTCAGGGCACGCGAGCCAGGGCTTGCGGTCGCGACGGGTCGCGATACGGCGATAACATCTTCAGACATCCGGAGCGTTTCCCTTGTGGCGTGGCTGCTGCGTCACGCGCAGCTGTTACGATGGGCTCTTTGCGATCGGGCGCCACGAAGCGGGCGACCAACACCGGCCATTGCAGCGATCCTATCGTCACCGATCGCGATCCGCCTCATCCGCGCGGGACGCACGCGCACTTCCATGGATATGGAAACTGCGGCCGGCGCAGAAAGCGAAAGCCGGCAACGACGCTCGCACCGAATTCGACGCCGGGCTCTCCTGCGACGAAATGCGCCGCCGGTCAGTCGGCATGTCCAGCCGATGCGGCGCTGCGTGCGAGCCGCGGCGACAGTGCGGCATCCGAACCGAGCTTGTCGGCATGGAACTGAAGACGCGCGGCGATGCGGCCGATCCCGACGCGTTCCGCCCAGAACATCGGGCCTCCCGTGCGCGCAGGCCAACCGTAGCCATTGAGCCAGACCACATCGATGTCAGACGCGCGCTGCGCGATACTGTCATCGAGGATCTTCATCCCCTCGTCGATCATCGGATAGAGCAGCCGCTCCAGAATCTCATCGTCGGCGACCTGGCGCGAGCGATAGCCGCGACTGCTTGCAAACTCGGCAATGAGTGCCTCGACTTCCGGCGACGGCGTCGCGACACGCTCGGCGTCGTAGTCGTAGTAACCCTTCGACGTCTGTCCGCGGCGGTCACGTTCGCACAGCAGGTCGCGGATGCTATCGCCCTTCGAGGTCTCGCGCCGCCAGCCGAGATCGAGGCCCGCCAGATCGCTCATCTGGAACGGCCCCATCGGAAACCCGAATTCGGTCAGCACGCGGTCGACGTCCCAGGGTCTTGCCCCTTCGAGGATCAGCCTTTGCGCCTGCGCCTGTCGCCGGCCCAGCATGCGGTTGCCGATGAACCCCGGGCAGACGCCGGAAACGACGGCGATCTTGCCGATCCGGCCGGCGAGGTCCATCGCGGTCGCAAGCTGCGACGGTCCGGTCTTCGCCCCGCGCACGATCTCCAGCAACCGCATGACGTTCGCCGGCGAGAAAAAGTGCAGGCCGATCACCGCCTCGGGCCGGCGCGTCTCCGCGGCAATCGCGTCGATGTCGAGCCGGCTGGTGTTCGACGCCAGGATGGCGCCCGGCCTGGCGATCGCATCGAGCTTGCGAAACACATCCTTCTTGACCGCCACATTCTCGAACACGGCCTCGATGATGAGATCGCTGTCGGCAAGTTCGTCGATGACAAGGCTCGGCGTCAGCAGCGCCAGCGCGCGCTCGACGTCCTCAGCGGCGAGGCGGCCGCGGCTCACAGCGCGCTCATAGTTTCGGCGGATCGTGGCAATCCCGCGCTCCAGCGCGGCCCGGTCACGCTCGACGATCGTCACGGGAGTCCCGATCGACAGGAAGTTCATGGCGATGCCGCCGCCCATCGTGCCGGCGCCGAGGATACCGACGCGTTTGATCGGGATCCGCGGCGTATCGGCACTCACACCATCGATCCGCGCCGCGTCGCGCTCTGCGGTGAGGATGTGCTGCTGCACTTCCGACAGATCGGCCTCGCGTTTGCTCATGCAGTCCCTCCAGGAAAAATCTCGAACAGGCCGGCGGCGCCGATGCCGCCTGCGCAGCACATCGTCACCACGCCATAGCGGGCCTTGCGGCGCCTCCCCTCGTGCAGTAGATGCCCGACGCAGCGCGCCCCCGTCATGCCATAGGGGTGACCGATCGCGATCGCGCCGCCCGAGACGTTGAGCCGCTCGTCAGGAATGCCGAGCCGGTCGCGGCAATACAGCAGCTGCGACGCGAACGCCTCGTTCAGCTCCCAGAGATCGATATCGTCGATTCGCAGTCCGTTGCGCTCGAGCAGCTTGGGTACCGCGAAGACCGGGCCGATGCCCATCTCCTCCGGCGCACAGCCGGCAACCGCCATGCCGCGATAGGCTCCGAGCGGCTCAAGGCCGCGCCGCTCCGCTTCCGCAGCTTCCATCAGCAGCACCGCCGCGGCGCCGTCAAACAATTGCGAGGCATTTCCGGCGGTGACAAATCGTCCCTGCTTGACAAAGCGCCCGCCGGCGAACACGGGCTTGAGCTTCGCGAGATCCTCAAGGGTGGTCTGTGGACGATTGCCCTCGTCCAGCGTCAGCGTAACCTCCCTGACGGAGGTTTCGCCGCCGGCGTGATCCGTGACCGTCATCTCGGTCTTGAACGGCACGATTTCCCGATCGAAGCGGCCTTCGGCCTGCGCTATCGCGGTCCGCTGCTGCGACCGCAGGGCATACTCGTCCTGCGCCTCGCGGCTGACGCCGTAACGCTCCGCGACGAGCTCGGCGGTCTCGATCATCGAGCTCGTGAGGCCCGTCGCATGGCGGAGGATCCAATCGTCCCACGCCCGGTAACGATTGACCTTGTCGTTCTGTACCAGGCTGATCGATTCCAGGCCGCCCCCGATCGCGACCGGTGCACCGTCATTGATGATGTATTTCGCAGCGGTCGCGATTGCCATCAGACCGGACGAGCATTTGCGATCGATCGACATTGCGGCGACACTGTCAGGAAATCCGGCGCGCAGCGCGGCGTGACGGGCGACGTTGTTGCCGGAGGTTCCCTGCTGCTGGGCGGCGCCCATCACCACGTCGTCGACCTCGGCTGGATCGAGCCTGGCGCGCTGGACGACCGCGCGAATGACGTGGCCGCCCAGCGTCGGCGCCGTCGTATTGTTGAACGCGCCTCGATAAGCCTTGCCGATCGGCGTCCGCGCCGTCGAAACGATCACAGCTTCACGCATCAAAACTCCTCCTGTCCGGAAATTTCCGTCGATCGAGCGCGCCAGGCCTTGGCCTGGGGGCTGCGTTCAACTGAGCTCGGCCGACGAATACCCGAGGATGGCACGCGCGATGACGAGCCGCTGAATCTGGCCGGTGCCCTCATAGATGTCGGTGATGCGGCCATCGCGCAGGAATTGCTCGACCGGATGATCATGGCTGAGGCTTATTGCCCCCAACAGCTCCATCGCACGCTGCGGACCGCTGCGGCAGAGTTCGCCGCCCTTGGCCTTTGCGACCGATGCCTCGAGGTTGTTGGGTTCGCCGCGTGCGGCGAGCCAGGCTGCGCGCAGCACCGTCAGCGTCGCGGCCTCGATGTCGGCCTCGAGCTCCAGCAGCGTCTGCTCCGTCGATCTCCGATCGTGTGGCCCCTTGTCCCAGTCGACCGCGATCCCTTCCGCGGCCAGATGATCCCGCGCATAGCGGAAAGCGCCGAGCGCCTTTCCGATCCCGCCAGCGGCGACGGTCGGACGGGTGATGTTGAACGTCTTGAGGACGCCCTTGTAGGAGGCGGAGCCCTCGTCCGCGCCTTGCGGCACGTGCTCGTCGTCACCGATCAGATGGTCGCGCGGAATGCGACAATCACGAAACGCGTAGGCCGCGGTATCGCTGCTGCGAATTCCGAGCTTCTTTTCCTTGCGAACCAGCTCGAACCCGGGCGTGCCCTTCAGCACCAGAAACGATTTGATGCCGCCGCGACCGGCGGCCTTGTTGACGGTTGCCCAGACGATCGTGCCGTGGCACCGCACGCCGTTGGTGACGAAGATCTTGTCACCATTCAGCACCCACTCGTCGCCGTCGAGCACTGCGGTCGTCTGGATCGCCTTGGTATCGGATCCGGCACCGGGCTCGGTGATCGACATCGCCAGCATCAGATGCCCCCACCGCTTCTGCTGGGCGGGCGTGCCGGCCGCGCCCAGCGCCGCATTGCCCAGCGCCGATGGCGCCTGGCGCAACGGCACGCCGTTGTGCGCTTCGCGCTCGATCTTGATCAGCATCTGCATGATCACGGATGGCGTGCCGTCGCTCGGACGGCGCCGCATCCGCTCAAGCAGCGAGGGGAACGCCGCGGCCTCGGCAAACGCCTTGGGCAGGATTTCGTCCTCGTGCGTGTCGTAGTGGCGCGCGTATTTCTCGCTCGCCTTTGCCTCTTCGGCTACTCCCGAAAGAATGTCCCGATCGCCGTCCGAAAGCGTGAAATTCACCATGCCCTGCTCCTTCACGCCGCAGCGAGCGCGCTGTGGATGGTCAGCATCCGCGCGTTGCGCAGCCACAACTCGAGCGGAAGGTCGCGGATATAGCCGTGGCCGCCGAATATCTGCAGCCCGTCGTCGGCGATCTTGATCGCGCGGCGGTTGACGTAATTCTGCGCAAGGAGCGCCGTTTTCGAAACATCTATTCCCCGGTCGAACGCGGCAGCTGCCTTCCAGACCAGCCAGCGCATGGCGTCGCACTCGATGTGCATGTCGGCGAGCATGAAGGCGATCGACTGTTTCTTCGCGATCGGCTCGCCGAATGCAACGCGTTCCCTGGCGTACGGAATCGCGAAATCGGTGACCGCGCGCGCCAGCCCCACGGCGAGCGCCGCACCACCGATGCGCAGGCTGGCCAGCAGGGGGCGGATATCCGCGCCACCGCCCTCGCCGAGGATCGCGTCAGCCGGAAGCAACACGCCGGCCAGTTCGACCCGGGCAAAGCGCATCGGCGTCAGCCCGATGGTGCCGCTCTCGCGGGCAATCGTGACGCCCTCGGCACGTGGAGCGACGATGAAGGCCTTGATCCCGTCGATGCCCGGCGCGTCGGATGCCCGCGCCAGCACCAGCATGTCCTCGGCTTCCTCGCCGAGAGGGACCAGCCGCTTGACGCCGGTGACCCTCCAACCGTCCCGATCCGGTTCGGCCCGGGTGACGATCCGCGACGGATCGAATGCAAACGAATCCTCGTGCAGCGCGAGCGTGGCCACGCGGCGGAGGCTCCCGCAGAATTTTGGCAGGTCACGTTTCTTCTGTGCGTCCGACCCGAGGTCGATCAGCGGGTTGACGAACAGCGACGACGCAACGGCGGTGCCGCCGAGCCCGGTGCATCCGGTGCCCATCGCTTCCAGCATCAATGCGCCGGTCAGCGCCGAGCGCGGCGCGCCGCTGCCACCATAGGCCTCCGGAATCGCGAGCGAAACCAGCCCGAGGGACCACGTTTCGTCGAGCACATCGGCCGACGCGACACACGCTTCGTCGGCTTGCCGTGCCCGCGGCGCCAGCTCGTTCTTCGCGAACGCGACGAGCATGTCGCGGATCTGGCTTTGCTCGTCTGTGATATCAAAGCTGATCATGATGCGATGGCTCCGCGGTCGAATGCATGCGCATGGTCGTGGCGGATTGTGCTCAGTGCCCGCATCGCGACAACGACGTCCCGGGCCCGCTCGAACACCGCAAACCCCGCAGCCGAGAGCGCTTCGCGCGCGAAGGACGACAGCAAGGTGTAGCTGTAGATCAGGACCGGCTTCGACCGGCGCGCGCGGAGCGCGCTGAGCGCCTCCACGTCGAGCGAGATGCTGCGTTCGTTCGACAGGGACAGCGCCAGCACGACGGAATCGACTTCCTCGCCGTCAAGCAGCAGCTCGAGCGACTGAAGTACGCCACCAGTGAAGATGCCTTGCGCGGTGACGTCGACGGGGTTCGCGGCGGAGCCATAGGAGGGGAACGTCGGTCGAAGCCGTGCCTGCAGCTTCTGATCCAATAGGGGAACGTTGAACCCTGCTTCCGTCAGGCACTCGCTCAGCACGGTTCCAGCGCCCCCTGCCGTCGTGACAATGCCGACGCGACGCCCGGCGGCAACCGGATTGGTCAAGCATCCAAGCGCTGCCGCAACCGCATCGTCGGGATCGGTGACCGCGATCACGCCGGTGGCGGCGAACATCGCGTCAAAATCCGCAGCCACACCGGTATCGCTTGCAGTGTGCGCGATAGCCGCACGGCGGCCAGCGTCGGAGCGGCCGATCTTGATCACGATCACCGGCTTGCCCTCCGCACGCGCCTTATCCGCCGCGACGGCGAAGCGCTCGAAGTCGCGGACCTCCTCAAGGTACGCAATGATGGCGGCGCAGCCGGGATCGCCGGCAAAATGCGCAATGAAGTCGACCGCGGTAAGGTCGCACTCATTGCCCGTCGTGACGACATGCCCGATCTCGAGGCCGGCGGCGCGTCCGCGACTGAGCAGCGAGAAGCCGAGGCCCCCACTCTGCGCCACGATCGCCACGCGGCTTGCAGCCGCGTTTTGTGCCGGGCCGCGATGCAAGGGCTCCGCCGCCGAGCTGAACGTCGCCGCGATGCGACCGCGGACGTTGTAGAATCCCTCGCAGTTCGGACCGCAGATCCGGATCCCGGTGCGTCGCGCGATGTCCGACAGCCGCAACTGCCGTTCGGCCTTCGCCGCGCTTTCTTCGGCAAAGCCCGAGGAAATGACGATCGCCCAGCGAACGCCGGCTGCGGCGCATTGTTCGACGACGTCGCAGACCAGCTCCGCCGGGAGCGCGATGATGGCGAGGTCGATCGGGAACTCGACCGCGGCAATCGCGGGGTAGCAGGCCAAGCCGTTGACCTCGCGGTAACTCGGATTGATCGGTGCAATCGGCCCGGTGAAGCCGGCGCGGCGCAGCATCAGCAGCAACAGGCCGCGGATCGAGCGCTGTTCGGCGGGAGCGGCGCCGATGACGGCGATCGCGCGCGGTGCAAGAAAGGCGGCGATCGACGCCGCGTCCAATGGGCGGAGGATATTGTTCAAGGGACCATCCATGCAAATGTTTCGGATCGCGTCAGCGCGGCAGTGCGACGAGGTTCCTCGCCATGATGATGCGCTGGATCTGTCCGGTGCCCTCGACGATGTTCAGCGCCTTCGCATCGCGAAACAGCTTCTCGACGAGGTGATGACCGGCACCTGCCTCAAGCCCGACGATCTCCATGCCTGCACTGGCGAGATCCTGGGCGGTCTCCGCGGCAAACACCTTGGCCATCGAGGCGTCCACGACGTTGGGAATTCTGTTGTCCGCTTTCCAGGCCGCTCGCAGCGTCATGAGCCAGGCCGCGCGCAGTTGCCGGTACATCATCTCCAGCCGATCGCGCACCCGTGTCGACCGGAACGCGCCTGACTGCTTGGCGAAATTCAAGGCCTCGTCATAGGCGGAGCGCGCCAGGCCGACGGCACTCGCCGCAACGCCAACGCGCGTCGTGTTGAGCGTCCCCATCGTCGCGCCGTAGGCGCTCGATTTCGAGGAGGGGTCAGGCCGCTCACCGCCCAGGATGTTGTCGTGCGGCACCTCGCAGTCCTCGAGGATGAACGAGACCGACTCATAGGCGCGGAGCCCCATCTTCTTCTCGATCTTGATTCCGGTCATGCCGCAGTTGCCGCGCTCGACAAAGAACGATCGTTGACCGGCCCGGCCCTTGTCGGGATCGAGATTGGCCTGCACCAGCACCCAGTCGGCGCGCGCGGCATTGCCGATGAAGCATTTGGCACCATTGAGCAGATAGCCGCGGTCGGTCCGCGTCGCGCGGGTGCGAAACGCCGCCGTGTCCGAGCCTCCGCTCGGCTCCGTCAGCGCGAAGCTGCCCCAGCGCGGGATGCCAGTGCCGCGGAACGGCCCGAGGAAGCGCTCGCGCTGCTCTGGCGTTCCGGCGGCCGTCACGATCGGCGCCGGCAGTCCCGGCCCTGGCGCGGCGACACCCATGCCGCGATCCCAGTAGGCATTCTCCTCATTGATCGCTGCCATTCGGACCGCGGGACCTTCAGGCACCGCGCCGTCTTCGATCAACGCGGGATGCGTCTTTCGGAAGGCGACATACCCAGCGAAATACCGATGATTGGGCGGCAACGGCGCGCCGTTACGATCGGCCTCCAATCCGGCCGGCCGGACCTCGCGCTGTCCCCACTCCCGGACTTGTTCGATATACGCATTGAGCGCGGCGCTGAAATTGTTCACGCGACGATCCTCTCCGAGATTGTGGCCGCAAGCGCCGCGCCAGCCTGCTCGCGCGCGGCATCGTATCCACCCGCCAGCAGGCCGAGCGCACGACAGTCCCGCATCGCCTTCTCGACGGGAAAATCACGCATGAAGCCGTGGCCGCCGAGGATCTGAACGCCATTCGGGCCGACGAAGCGGCTCGCGTCGATAGCATCGACGAAGGCAGCCGCCGCCGCACCGACGGCGCGGCCTTCACCAGCGTCGATCGCGAGAGCCGCGTCTTCGATCAGAAGTCCCAGCCGCTCGACCGCGACGTGCATATCGACGATCAGGAATGCGAGCGCCTGATGATGGGCAATCGGCTTGCCGAACGCGACACGGTCGAGCGCGTAGCTGCGCGAAAACCCCGCCGCATCGGACAGGACACCCCAGATCAACGACGCGTAGTAGACGCTGATCCGCGCCAGTGCGCGCGCGGCGCGCACCGGATCGTGCCACGCCAGAGCGGGCGTGCCGTCAAACTTGACGCTGCTTGCGCCTGCGGCGTGCAGGGCCGCGCCATGGACGGGCTCGAATGCAAAGCCTTCCTTCAACGCCCATGCGCCCTGTGGACCAAGGCCGACAAGCACGTCCGCCCCGGCCGCAGGCGTCCAGGCCACCTGGCCGGCGACGCGCGCACCCGCAACATCCCCGGCGCCAGGATCCATCACCAGGGCGAAGCGGACATCCGACTGCGCGAGGTCGGGCGCAAGCGACTTCAGAATCTCGACGCCGCCGAAGGTCTCGATCACGTAGATCGCCGGCGCGAACCGGTCCAGCGCAAGCGCGGCGCCGGCGTCGGCTTCAGCGAGCAAACGGTTGATCCTCGCACGAGCGAGCAGACCGAGCCCGGCACCGCCGGCGTCCTCGGCGATATCCAGCGCCGCGAAGCCCAGCGCGGCGAAGCGCTCTTGCACGCTTTCGCTGACCGCACGAGCCGCCTCGAACTCGCGAAGACGAGGCCGCAGTTCGTCAACCGCGAAGCGCCCGATCGTCTCGGCGATGATCTCGTCGCCTTCTCCTTGCGCAAAGTCCACGCCGCCTGTCCTCCCGAGCGATTGTGCCGGGCGATGTGCAAACCGGCTCGTCGTTCGCCGGCAAGTTAGATCGGGGAGGATGCAGCTCGCAATCCGCTACATGGATATGTCGGTCATTTCCATATCCATGGAAATGCGAGATCAGGCTTTTGCGTTCTTCGGCAAGAACCGACGGATCGCCCCGAGCAGTGCCGCGACGTTCTGATCGAGATGCCGCTCGAGGCGGTACACCGGCCCGCCAAGAGCAATGACGAAGCTGCGGGTGAACGGCGCTTGCGGCAGCGGCATTGCAATCACGCCGATGCCCTCACTGTAGAGGCCGCGGGAGAAGAAGTAGCCCTGCTTGCGGATGCGTGCGACGTTCGTCATCACGTCCTTCAGCGCCACGCGGTGGCTGCGCACCGGCTCCGCATGATTACTGCGGTAGACAAGCGTGTCGATCTCCTCGTCCGACTTGCTGCTGAGCAAGGTCAGACCGACGCCGCAGCGCGCCAGCGGGCGCAGCGATCCCGGCTCGGCCGAATAGGCCAGTGCCTGGTTCGAGCGCAGCACATGCACATATTGGGCGCTGATGTCGCTCTGGGTTCCCACGATCACCGTTTCACGGGTGCGCTCGCGCAACTCCTCCATCAGCGGCAGCATCCTGATCTCGCCGAACAGCTGCTCCGACACCCAACGCCCCAGTACCGCGATCCGCATGGTCGGCAGATAGGTCTGCGTCTTGCGGTCGTACTCCAGATAGCCCAGCGTCACGAGACTCTTCAGCATCGCCGCGCCGCTTGAGACGGGGTAGCGGAGTTCATCGCAGATCGTCTTGAGGCCGAGCGGTCGACGCGCGCGATCAAAGAATTCCATGATCTCGAACACGCGCCGTGCCGACTTGATCGCGGCATCCGCCATCGGAACTCTCCAGGCATGGTTTCTGCATATGTGGAAAGACGTTCCATATACGCATTCACAAACCGGCGCCACTCCCTCGACGCCTCGGCACGGCCGCCACACGCGATCGCGGTAACAAATGCAAGTCGAAAGTCTGGTAGGGAGCGATCGGACCAATCCGGGAGAGCCGTGTCGGCAGGCGATGCAGGCCGGACGCCGGTTCACGAGGTTTGCCGAAGGCGTGTGTCGAGCCGGCTGGCGCGAGTAGTGGAGAAGAAAGAGTATTGTAGTGAGAAGCTTGCGAGGGCTGCTCGTTAGGGTCAGCGCACCTTCAATGCAACGGCCACTCCCGGAGCGAACAGCTCCGGTCGAGCTTCGCGCCACGTCGAACGGCGTCCGGAATCATCGATCGGTCCAGGCCTACGGACGGCAACGGATCGCTACTTACAATCACCACACCTCACTGATTCAAGACCCGCAGCCGATCCCAGGCTGGCCGGCTCGGCAGCGCGTCGTTGTCCGACAGAACATCCGCGATAATCAAATTACCGGCCATCGCGCGGACCACGGCTGAAGTCTTCGGCAATGGCGCGGCCGCCGGATGGGACGGACCGGCCATATTTTGGCCATAGCGCATTTCTTAAACGCACGCGCGGGCCGTGCCCCGCCTTCGTTTTGCGTCGCCTGACCGATGCGGTCACTTCGCAAGCCAATCGCAGATCATCGCTGCGCTTTCCCCACAACATGGATGGTCTGCCAACAGCAAGAAGGATTTTGTAATGCGTAAACTTCTAGCCGCTGTGGCGGTTCTCTTGGCGTTCGCTTCAACTGCCGAAGCCCGCGGCCGTCACCATCATCATCGGCACTATGCACATTCCGGTCGCCCCGCTGCGTGGTGCGGGTGGTTCATGCGCACCCAGGTCGGCAGCGATCCCGGTCCGCAATTCAATCTGGCCCGATCCTGGGCGCGCTACGGCACCAATGCCGGCGGCCCTTCGGTCGGTGCGATCGTGGTTTGGCGTCATCACGTCGGCAAGATCGTGGGTCACGAAAACGGCCAGTGGATCGTGCAGAGCGGCAACGACGGGCATGCCGTGCGCACGCGGCCGCGCTCGCTGGCTGGCGCCATCGCATTTCGAAATGCTTATGCTTCGTTCTAAAGCGGGATGAGATTGGGTCGAATCGTCATCGCGCTTTAGCCTCTGGTTTGAGCATGATCTTTCGGAAAACCGGTTTCCACTTTTCCGGATCATGCTCTCTAGAACATAAGGAGCGCAGAACCGGCTCGGCCGGCCCCTGCGCTCAGATCATCGCAGCGACACGTTCCAAGCCGATCAGGCGCGCCAGCGAACGGACCTCGTTCTTCTGATCCTCGCGGAGCTGGAACAGCAGCGGCATCGCCGCCGACTTCAGCTGCTGGACCTCCTCGGAGTCCGGATCGATCGGTATGTTGCCCACGGCGGGATCGCCCTGGCGCTTGGCGTGGATCTTGCGGGCGACGGCGCGCAATGCGGTCTCGACCGCCGGCCAGTAATATTCCTGCGACGACGACAGCTTCAGCCGGTCCTTGATGCCGGCGATCTGGGCGTCGCTAAGCAGCGCGTAGCTCTTCTGCGGCGCCGGCTTGGCCGCAGCCCTGGGCTTCGGCGGCGCGGGGGCGACCGGCGCGGGTGCGGGCTCGGCGATCTTCGGCTGAGCCGCATCGACGGGGTCGGTAATCTTCGGCAGGCCGATATCAGCGGGCTCGACGGAGGCATAGGCCTGGCGCACGGTGTCGGTGGCGCCCGGAATCGCCGCTTGCGCCCGCAACAGGAGCGGAGACGGATTGGCGGGAGGCTCAATCGGCTGGGGCGCCTCAAACGAGGCCGCGGCAAGTGTCGTGACGGCGAGCTTGTCCTGCTTGCTGGCACGGTTGGCGACCGGGCCAATGTCGGCCTGCGCCGCCGGCAGGCTGTCACGGCCCAAAATGGCTGTTATCGCGGCGCCGGCGAGGAGGAAGCATGTCAGCGCGGCGAGGGTGATGGCTCTGGTCAAAAACTACTCCATTGCCGGCCGGTGTCACTGCAAACTGCGCGTGAAATGCGGCGGTACCATGCCGTGACGACGCCAAATAGGTGAAATTGTCCCGAAACGGCCGGAAAATCAGGCCGCGGCATCAAGCTCATAGGCCTCCTGGATGTCGGCGACGATCTCGTGCGCCGTCCAGAGGGCGCCGGGCTGGATCGTGTGCATGCTGACCGTCCAGTTGGTGCGGCGGGTGCGCGGCGTGCTGACGATGTCGAATTCGATCTGACGGCACAGCGGATGCCGCTGCAGGGCGTAGAACACCCGGGTCCGGAGCTCGTCGAGCGTTGCCGGGGTCTTGGAGAGCGCCTCAAGGGCCATGTCGCATTCCCACAAACTGCCGGGCGGCCAGCCGTGGCGGCCCGTGACGCTATTGTTGGGACTGGCATGGTTAATGCCGCGTTAAGCGGGCGGGCGGGATTTGAGCTGCTGCTGTTTCGCGGCGGATCAGGCGAGCCGCACCCGTCCGCTCGCCGCCTCATACTCCGCGATCGTCTGCGCCACGAGCTCGTCGACGCCGAGCACCCCGGTGACCCCGGAGGTTGAGTGACCGCCGCTCCAGATATCGCGCCAGCGCTTCGGCCGGCTTTCGCGGGCGCCGATGTCGATGTCCTTGCCGATGTCGATCGCGCCGCGTGCCGGCAGGTCGTCGGGATCGAGACCGGCGGCCTCGATCGAGGGCCGCAGCATGTTGGTCTGCAGGCCGGTGAACGCCGTCGTGAGCAGGATGTCGTCGGCGGTGGAGTCGACCAGCATCTGCTTGTACCTGCCGTCCGCCATGCTCTCGCGCGTCGCGATGAACTTGGTGCCCATATAGGCGAGGTCGCAGCCGAGCGCCTCCGCGGCGCGGAGCGCGTGGCCGTCGCTGATGCCGCCGGCAAGCACGATCGGTCCATCGAAGAAGCCGCGCACCGCGCGGACGAACACGAACGGATTGAGCCAGCCGGTCTGCCCGCCGGCACCCGCGGTGAGCAGCACGAGCCCGTCGGCGCCGAC
Source organism: Bradyrhizobium sp. BR2003 (assembly GCF_009720285.1). Classification (NCBI taxonomy): domain Bacteria; kingdom Pseudomonadati; phylum Pseudomonadota; class Alphaproteobacteria; order Hyphomicrobiales; family Nitrobacteraceae; genus Bradyrhizobium; species Bradyrhizobium sp. BR2003. The sequence continues at coordinate 89,312 of NZ_SMYJ01000048.1, read as the reverse complement.
CGCGACCGCGCGCTCGGCATGGCGGATCGAGGCGACGTCGGCGAAAACAAGCGCGCCGGCATCGTGCAGAGGGCCAAGCACCGGCGCGGGCGAGCCGACCGAGGTGATCACAAGCTCCGGCTTGTGCCGCAGCAGCACGGCGAGATCCTGGGCCAGCCGCGTGTTGGAGCGATGCACGATCAGGTTCGGGCAGATCGGCGCGGCTGCTTGGCCCGTTGCATCGGCATGCGCCTGCAGGCGGCGCGCGATGTCGCCGAGCCAGGCATCGAGCTGTTCCGTCTCACGGCAATTCACCGTCGGAAACGAACCGATCACGCCGTTGCGGCAGGCGGCTACCACCAGCTCGACACCGGAGACCAAGAACATTGGTGCTGCAATCAGCGGCAGCCGCAGGCGATCGCGAAAACGCGCGAGAAGATCGGCGGACAAGTTGTTTCTTCCCATCATCATTGTGTTAGCGTTGCCGCCAACATTGGCACGACAAGAGCCAAAGACAAAGGCGGGAGGGACAACGAGATGAGCAATCCGCTCTATGCATTTCCGGCGGTGTGCGAACAGACCTTGCGGGCGCTGGCGCGCTATCCGTCGCGCATCGCCTTCGCATGGCCGGGCGGATCGCTCAGCTATCAGGGCGCGACCGACCTGATCGGACGAATGCAGAGCGTCTTCATGCGGCTCGGCTTTGCGCCAGGCACCCGCGTCGCGCTGCTCACCGCCAACCGCGCCGACAGCTGGTGCGCCGGCGTCGCCGCGCAATTGTCGCGGCTCGCGATCACCTGGCTGCATCCGCTGGGCTCGCTCGACGACCAGCTGTTCCAGATCGAGGATTCCGAAGCGCAGATGCTGATCGTCGACGGCATCACGTTTCGCGATCGCGGCGGCGAGCTCGCGGCGAAGGCACGGGGCCTCAAGGCCGTGTTCACGCTCGGCCCGGCGGATTACGGCGCCGACCTGTTGCAGGTGGCCGAGGATGCCGGCAGCGCGAGCGCGAAGAGCTTCGCCCGCGAGGACGACATCTCGACCTTGAACTACACCGGCGGCACGACCGGTAAATCCAAGGGCGCGCTGCGTTATCACCGCGAATATGGCGGCTTCGCCGCCGCCATCCTCGCCGATTTCGAGATTCCGGAGACGCCGCGCTACCTCACGGTGGCGCCGATCAGCCATGTCGCCGGCACCAAGGTGCTGCCGACGTTGATGCGCGGCGGTACCGTGCACATGCTGAAAGGGTTCGATCCGGAGGCCGTGTTCACGACCATCGCGCGCGAGAAGATCAACTTCACGCTGTTCGTGCCGACCATGATCTATGTGATGCTGGATCATCCCGCGCTCGACAAGACCGACCTCTCCTCGCTCGAGCTCCTGCTCTACGGCGCCTCGGCGATGTCGCCGAGCCGGCTGGTCGAAGGCATCGAACGGATCGGCCCGGTGTTCTCGCAGCTTTATGGCCAGACCGAATGCTATCCGGTCTCGGTGCTGCGCAAGGCGGATCATGACCCGAAGACGCCGGACCTGTTTCTGTCGTGCGGCTTCCCGATCGCCGCCTGCCAGGTCAAGATCCTCGATCAGGACGACCAGGAGGTCGCGACCGGCGAGGCCGGCGAGATCTGCGTGCGCGCCACGCATGTGATGGCCGAATACTGGAAGCGGCCGGACATCACGGCGGAGACACTGAAGAGCGGCTGGCTGCACACCGGCGATATCGCGCGCATGGACGAGCGCGGCTACATGTTCATCCTCGACCGCAAGAAGGACATGATCGTCTCCGGCGGCTTCAACATTTTTCCGCGCGAAGTCGAAGATGTCTTGTCGCAACATGCCGACGTCGCGATGGTCGCCGTGGTCGGCGTGCCCGACGACAAATGGGGTGAGGCCGTCACTGCCGTCGTGGTCGCGCGCGAGGGCGCGACGCCCGACGCCGACGAGTTGATCGGACTGGTGAAGGCGAAGAAGGGCTCGGCGCACGCGCCGAAGCAGATCCAGTTCGTCAAGGAGCTGCCGATGACCGGCGTCGGCAAGGTCGACAAGAAGGTGCTGAAGGCGCGCTTCTGGACCGGCCGCGACCGCATGGTGGGGTAAGATGCTCGCACGACGATTGCTGGTCCCGTCATCCTGAGGTGCGCGCTCTCGCGCGCCTCGAAGGATGCACGGCCCCGATGTGTCGGCGCGCGCTATCTCCGCCTGCGGCACCAGCGGGGCCGGCGCCCTTCGAGGCTCGCTCCGCTCGCACCTCAGGGTGACGGGGACAAGGCGGAAGGTGTGGCGGGACTGTCGGTGCCAGCCGCCGCCGGCCGCTGCATCCCCTGCCCGAGCAACCGATCGAGCCGGTCGCGCAGCTGATCCTGGTGGTAGGGCTTGGCCAGCCGCGGCAGGTCGACCTGGGTGCCGTCGGGCAGTTCGGCATAGCCGGTGGCGAGCAGCACCAGGAGCTGCGGCCGCACCTTGCGCGAAGCCGCGGCGAGCTCGATGCCGGTCATGCCGGGCATCACGTGATCGGTCATCATCAGGTCGATCTCCTGGTCGCTCCTGAGGATTTCGAGCGCCTGCGGTCCGGAATTGACGCCGATCACGCGGTGACCGAGGTCCTCCAGCATTTCCATGGTGGACATCGCGATCAACGGATCATCGTCAACCAGCAGGATCACCGCCGAGCGCTTGACCGTCTGCGCCGCAGGCGCCGGGCTCTCGACTTCCGGCACCGCCGTTGCAACCGGCAGCACCAGCGCAGCCGTGGTGCCCTTGCCGACCGCGCTCGACAGCTGCAGCTCGCCGCCGAGCTGCACGGCGAGCCCATGCACCATCGACAGGCCGAGCCCGGTGCCCTTGCCCACCGGCTTCGACGAGAAGAACGGCTCGATCGCGCGCTTCAGCACGTCCGGCGACATGCCGGTGCCGCTGTCGATCACCGAGAGCTTCAAATAGTCGCCAGGCTGCAGCGTCGGATCATTCTTCGCCTGCCAGGCCGCGAGGCGGATCTCGATCAGGCCGCCATCCGGCATCGCGTCGCGTGCATTGATCGCAAGGTTGAGGACCGCAAGCTCGAGCTGGTTGCTATCGACGCAGGCCAGCGGCAGCCCCTCGGGAATGTCGAGCCGCAGCATGATGCGCGGTCCGAGCGAGCGCTCGAGCAGATTGCTCATATCGCGCACCAGCGCGCCGAGATCGACCGGCACCGCGCGCAGATCCTGCTGCCGCGCGAATGCCAGCAGCCGCTGCGTCAACGACGCGCCGCGCTCGGCGCCCTGCAATGCGCCGTCCACCAGGCGACGCAGGCGCGGATCCTCCGGCATCCGCTTGCGCAGCAGATCGAGATTGCCCATCACCGCCATCAGCAGATTGTTGAAGTCGTGCGCGACGCCGCCGGTGAGCTGGCCAATCGCCTCCATCTTCTGCGCATGGCGGAGCTGCTCCTGCGCCCGCTCGCGCGCGGCGACCTCCTTCATCAGGTCGGCGGTGCGCTGCTCGACCCGCTGCTCCAGCGTCGCGGTGAGTTCGGCGAGTGCGGTGCGCTCGGCGGCAAGCTGCGCCAGCAATGCCTCGCGCTCGATCTCCGCGGTCTTGCGCGCGGTGATGTCGGAGCAGACGCCGACCAGCGACCGGAGGACGCCGTCAGGCCGCCGCACCGCACGGGCGCGCACGTCGACCCAGTGCTCGGTGCCGTCGGGCCAGATGTTGCGGTATTCGATCCGATAATCCGAGCCGGTGCGCAACGTTTGTTCGACGATCTCGCTCCGGCGGGCGCGGTCGTCGGGATGCACCGCGTCCAAGAGATCCTGATAGGTGAAGGGATCGCCCGGCCTGCGCCCGAAATAGGTCTTGCAGGTCGGCGACGCCTCGAGCTCGAAATCCGGCAGATGAAGCTCGAGCGCGCCGAGATGACCGGCATTGAGCGCAGTCTGCAGCAGACCTTCGCTCTCGGTCAGATCCTCGAGGATCTGACGGGTCTGGTATTGGCGGCGGCGGCCGCGCACCGTCGCGGCGACCAGGCTTACCAGCGTGGTCGGATGAAACGGCCGCTCGATGAAGGTGACATTGCCGAGCGCCCGGCCGAGCCGCGCGGCTTCGGGATTGCGTTCGGGTCCCCCCTTCTCGCTGATCAGCACGATGGGAAAATCCGACCATGACGGCTGCTCGTTCAGCCAGTGCGTCAGGCCGGCGAGGTCGGCGGCCTTGATCACCTCGTCGGCAATGATGGCAAGGCCCGCCCCGTTTGCGATCTGACGTTCGAGCTCGGCGAGGTCAGCGCAGATGTTGGCGTAATAGCCGGCTTCCTTGATCAGGTGGGCAGTCTTGACGGCGTCCCGCTCGCTCGCGGCGAGGATGACCGCGCGTTCCGAGGACGGACCAGGCTTCATCGCGTCTGTCCCTGCGGCGGCCGGGCGTCGACACCGGCCGACACATCACACAGCCGCCGGACGGCCATGGCCACGATGCCGGCGGCGGGATCAATACGCATCATGGGACCCCCTAACGGGAGCGAAACTCGCACGTGCCGCCAACCGTTCCCGGGAAGCGGAGTTATTTTTGCCGCAGGGGCAGTCGCTTGGCGCTCCTGCACCGCGAATCGGTGAAACAACCCCATGCACAGTAGACGTGACCGGACTTCACCTTCCCCCTGAAAGGGGAAGGTCGGGATGGGTGTCAGCCCCAGGCGATGCTACAAGTCGAGAGAGCTGTTCCCACCTGCTTTGCTCTGGCGGGCAAAGCGACCTCACCCTTTTTAGGGGGAGGTCGAAGAAACATAGCCCGAGCTAGCGCCGCTCGATGACCAGGCTCTGGACCGCCTGGCCGAAATAGCCGCGCTGATCGGCGAGCCGCGACATTGCAAGCCCGGCGCCGTCGGGCCCGATCCAGGACTGGCCGTCGAGCAGGATCCAGTCGCCGACCGGCTCGCGCGCGAGACTCACCGAGAGATCGGCGTTGATGAAGGTCCATCGGCTGAAATCGAGCGCCGGCGAGGTGCCGTTGGAGAAGTCCGAGGCAACCACTGCCCGCATCGCCTGCGAGACGGCGGCGCCGGCAATCAGCGGGCGGTCGACGCGGAACCAGATCGCGCCGGGTCCCATCACGCCGAAACGGCCGCGCGCGGCCCGCATCGAGATGCATTTCACGAACGGACTGTTCGCAAGGTTGCCCGGCTCGATCATACTTTCGTCGGGGCCCGGCAGATCGACCGCAAGCGCTGTGATGTCCGGCGGCAATTCGGCCGCCTGTTGCTTGATCTTCAGCACGCTGGCCGAAACGACCACGACACCGTCGGCGAGCAGCCTGACGCCGCAGAGCTGGATCTTGCGGCCGTCGCGCAGGATCTCGCTCGATACCGTCAGCGGCGCTACCGGCACCGGGCGCATCAGGTCGATGGTGACGCGCGCGATCCGCATCGGCAGCGGCGTCGGAATGGCCTCGGCCGCCCATACCACCAGCGCCGCCGGCGCGGAGCCATGCTGCATCCGCGGGTCCCAGGGACCCGCGGCATCGGGACTGGTGACGACGCGGTCGCCGTCGACGCGAAAGATCGGCTCCATCACAGCATGATCCGGAAAAGTGGGACGCGGTTTTCCGACGAGATCATGCTGAAATGAAGAGCTGAAGCGGGATGATGATTCATCATGATCTCATCGCTCTTCAGGCAAGTGCCGGATCGATCGCCTCTTCATACTCTTTCCTGAACCGCGCGATCAGCTCGGCTGCGGGCACCACCTTGGAGATGCTGCCGACGCCCTGGCCCGAGCCCCAGATCTCCTTCCAGGCCTTCGGCTTGGCGCGCTCGCCGGATGCATCGGTGCCGAAGCTCATCTTCGAGGGATCGGAGGTCGGCAGGTTTTCCGGATCCATGCCGGCTGCGACGATCGACGGCTTCAGATAATTGCCGTGCACGCCGGTGAACAGGTTGGAGTAGACGATGTCCTCGGCGGACGAATTGGTGATCATGCTCTTGTAGCCCTCGACCGCGTTCGCCTCCTTGGTCGCGATGAAGGCCGAGCCGATATAGGCGAAGTCGGCGCCGATGATGCGGGCCGCGCGGATGGCGCGGCCGTTGGAGATGGTGCCCGACAGCGCGATCGGCCCATCGAACCATTGCCGCGTCTCCGCCACGAACGGGAACGGCGACAGCGTGCCGGCATGACCGCCGGCGCCGGCCGCGACCAGGATCAGGCCGTCGGCGCCCTTCTCGATCGCCTTGTGCGCGAACTTCTGGTTGATCACGTCGTGGAAGACGATGCCGCCCCAGCCATGGACCGCCTGGTTGAGCTCCTCGCGCGCGCCGAGCGAGGAGATGATCATCGGCACCTTGTGCTTCTCGCAAAGCGCCATGTCGTGATCGAGCCGGTTGTTCGACTTGTGCACGATCTGGTTCACCGCGAACGGCGCCGACGGCCGCTCCGGATGCGCCTTGTCATAGGCGGCAAGCTCTTCCTTGATCCGGTACAGCCATTCGTCGAGCAGCTCCGGCGGCCGCGCGTTCAACGCCGGAAACGAGCCGACCACGCCGGCCTTGCACTGCGCGATAACGAGGTCGGGCACGGAGATGATGAACAGCGGCGCCCCGATCACGGGAAGAGACAGGCGGCCCTTGAACAGAGCAGGCATGGACATTTGAAGCGGATCCTCAAGCGTTGGTCGGTTGGTCTCGAATGCTGATCGTCATACCAACAAGGCAATCTTTCCAGTGTCAAGTATTGCGTTTTTGCGCTGCAAAAAGGGTGACAAATCCTCATCCGAAACCCGTGTTTTCGCAGGTGCCTGGCATCCCAGACGCAAAGCCTGGCCGCCGCTATTGGCAGACCGCCCGTGTCACGAAATTTTCCGTCCTGCAGTCGTTCGGGCCGCGCTTGTGGCCCGGCAGATAGACCAGCGGCGAGCATTTCTCGGAGGCGTCGGTATCGATGCCCTTGCCTTCCCGAAACCCCTTGCTCTGGCACAGCCGGTCGGCGCCGATCTTGCAGTCCGGCGCACCGTTCGAGGCCACCACGCAGGGCGCGCGTCCGGTCACCACCGTCGAGGGGCGCGCGATGTTCGACAGCTCGTTGATGGTCTCGCCGGGGCTCTTCAGCGGCGGCAGCGCCGATTTCGACTTCTCGAACAGCTTTCCGATTTCGTTGATCAGCCCGGGATTCTCGCGCTCGACCGGCGCTGGCGGCAGCTCGATCTGCTGCTGAGGCGGGACCGGCTGCTGCGGCGGCGACTGCACGCCAAGCGCCGGCGGCGCTGTCTGGGCCCAGCTGTGGTCGAAGGTCGTCAGTGTCATCGACAGCGCAAGGCCCGACAGCACAAGACCCGACAGCGCAATGCGCGCCTTTGCACACGTGAGCCTGGCGAGCGTGAGCCCGGCAGGATCGAGCAGGTCCGCGATTCCTTCAGCCATCGCGCCAAGCGTAACCCGAAGCCGCGCGCAGGCAAAGCCGCAAGCGGTCCGTCGCTAGTGTCCCGAATCCGAAGTTCGCATCATTTGCCGCATCTTCGGAGCGAACTTCGGATTCGATAAGGACACTAGCAAACTTATGATTCTAGTGTGCTTTATGAATGCGAAGTTCGTGAAAGTGGTTGCCGCGAAATCGCACGAACTTCGCATTCAGCACACTAGATCAGCTTGAATGCGACAACAAAGCCCAGCACCAGCACGACCGCGCCGATCGCGACCCACAGGCCGAGCCGCTTCTCGAGCTCGGCGCGGATGAAATCGCCATAGCGGTTGAGCAGCACCGCGACGAAGAAGAAGCGGCCGCCGCGCGCGACGATCGAGCACAGGATGAACAGCCAGATGTTGTAACCGGCAAAGCCCGAGGTGATCGTCACGAGCTTGTAGGGGATCGGCGTCAGTCCCTTCAGCAGGATGATCACGGCGCCCCACTCGGCGTAGGAGGCGCGGAACGCGTCGACCTTGTCGGAGAGGCCGTAGAGATGGATCAGCCACTGCCCGAGCGAGTCGTAGAGCAGTGCGCCGATCGCATAGCCGAGCACGCCGCCGGCAACTGACGCCGCCGTGCAGACCGCCGCGAACCACCACGCCCGCTTCGGCCGCGCCAGCGACATCGGCAGCAGCATGATGTCGGGAGGGATCGGGAAGAAGGAGCTCTCAGCGAAGGCGACGGCCGCGAGAATCCACAGCGCATAGGGCTTGTCGGCCGCGTCGACGCACCAGTCGTAAGTCCGTTTCAACATGGGCGCGATGAACCATCATGGAGCGGATTTGTCCATGCCGGGATTGGGCCGAATTTGGTTGATTTACGGCTGCCGTTTGCGCAGCCGGCTCTCCAGCGCGACAATTCGGCGCCGAGCCACCGGGACCGGCGCCGTTTTGGGCAGCTTGACCGGCGACTTCGGCAGCTTCTCGGCGATCCCGAGCAGCCGTTCGCGCCGCTCCATCTCGCGCCAGACATCCTCCGGCTTCACGCCGGCCGACGCCCAGAGAACGGCGAGGTTGTAGAACAGGTCGGCGCTTTCGCGAATGACGGCATCCGACTTGCCGCTGACGGCGTCGATCACGACTTCGATCGCTTCCTCGGCGAGCTTCTTGGCCATCTTGGCCGGCCCGCGCTGGAACAGCCGTGCCGTGCGCGACGTAGCCGGATCAAGATCCTTGGCCGCGATCACCGCCTGGTAAAGCCGCTCGATCGAATCACTCATGCTTCGAGCCTAGTCGAAACGCGTCGCCAGCGTGTTAACGGCGACGACGAAAAAATCCACCGGCGCGCGGCCGGTGGATCGGATGCTTTGTGACAGTTCTGAGAACCGCCGACGGCGGTCAGTACGGCTGATACGGCAGTTGCGATCGCCGCCCGTAATAGCCCCGGTAACCATAGTACGGTCCGCCGCCGTAATAGACCGGGCCGCCACCATAGTAGACGGGACCACCGTAGTAGCCCGGGCCACCATAGTAGCCGTAGGAGTCGTAATAGTCGCGGCGGCTCTGGGCTGCGGCGATCGCGAGACCCGTACCGACGATCCCGGCGAACGCAGCCGCAGCCGCTGCGCCACCACCGCCATAGTAGCGACGGCGGGCACTGATGTCGGTCGCGCCGCTCGTGCCTTGTGACGTCGTCACAGCGGTCGCCTTGCCTGCCGAAGCAGAGCCTGCGAACGCCATCGTCGGCTCGACGGCCGTCAACGCCACCGCGGCAACCGTTGCCAATGTGGCTGCGCGGCCAATGGACGAAAAAACACCTTTTCGCGCAAACATTGCAGTCATCCTTTGTGGGAGCCGGCCCGACGGGCCTTGGTTAGCTAACCCACTGCCTCCAGATTAGGTTCCCCAAACCGAATGCAAGCTGAACGACCTGAGGTGAAAACATGGCAAGCCGAAGCCTGGCAGTCATCGACCGTTCACCTTGCCTGGGGCAAAATGCCTGCAATTAACGCTTGAAATTGACGCTTGCTCTGGCGCATTCGATGTCATGAAGCAGGCGCGCCGGCGCGGCACTTTGTCTCGCCTCCCGGATGTCATGATGCAGGTAAGTCGGACCACCGTTCTCCGCTGGATACTGGCCGGCATGATCGGCCTCGCGGGGGGCGTGTGGCCGGCATTGGCGCCGCTGCGCGCCAGCGACCTGCCGCCGCCGCTCGCCATCCAGTTCACGCTCGACCGTCCGCTTGATGCCGCCGCAGCGCCATTCGTGATGGCGTCGACCGGCGGCTTGTTCAGCGCCGAGGGCCTTGCGGTCGGCACCAACGTCGCGACCAGTTCCGCGGATGCCATCGCGCGCGTCGCCGACGGCTCGAGCGATTTCGCCCTCGTCGACATCAACTCGCTGATCCGCTTTCGCGACAAGCCTGGTGCTGCGCCCGTCAAGGCGGTGTTCGTGCTGTTCAACCAGGCGCCCTATGCGATCATCGCGCGTAGGAGCCGCGGCATCAGGACGCTGACCGACATGCAGGGCAAGAGCCTCGGCGTCGCCGAGGGCGACCTCTCGATCCGGCTGTGGCCCGCGGTCGCGAAGCAGAGCGGCATCAAGCTGTCGAGCGTGAAGGAGAGCACGATCAGCGCCGCGGTACGCGAGCCGATGCTCTCCGCCGGCCAGATCGATGCCGTCACCGGCTTCTCCTATCTCTCGGCGATCAATTTGCGCGATCGCGGCGTGCCCGCCGACGATCTCGCGGTGCTGCGCTTCGCCGACTATGGCTGCGAGGCCTACGGCTTTGCCGTGATCGTCAGCCCGCGCCTTGCCGCCGCGAAGCCGGATGCGGTGAAGGGATTCGTGCGCGCGGCGATCGGCGGCACCAACCTCGCGGTCAAGGATCCTGCCCGCGCCGCCGGCGAGGTCGCGAGCCGGATGGATGGCGGCTCGCGCGATCTGGAGCTGGAGCGGCTGAACGCCATCATCCGCGACAACATCCTGACCAGCGAGGTGAAGCGCGACGGCATCGGCGGCATCGAGGCGGAGCGCTTCGAGCGCTCGGTCGACCAGCTCGCGGAGGACTTCAAATTCCAGAAGCGGCCGCACGCCGCCGACATCTTCGACGAGGCTTTCCTGCCGCCGATCGACGCCCGGCTGGTGAATTGAGGCTAGCCCACTTCGTCGTCATGCCCGGGCTTGTCCCGGGCATCCACGTCTTTCGTCACCGCTAGCAAGAAGGACGTGGATGGCCGGGACAAGCCCGGCCATGACGGAGCGTTATGCATCGTCGCCCCGCTGGTCCTCGCTGGCGAACCCTGATTAGATTGCATCCCGCCTGACCGGGCGCCCACCGCTGACGAGTCCTGCCGGCATGTCCATGCTTCGCCTCTATACCCGCGTCCTCGAACTGCTCGGCAAGGAGGCGCGGCTCGGCTGGATCCTGGCCATCGCCAACGTGCTGCTCGCCGGCGCGCAATTCGCCGAGCCGGTGCTGTTCGGCAAGATCGTCGACGTGCTGTCGGGCCGGCCGGTCACCGGACTGTTCGCGACCTCCTCGGCATGGCCGCTGCTCGTCGCCTGGGCGGCGTTCGGCCTGTTCACGATCGGCTGCAGCGCGATCGTGGCGCTGCAGGCCGACCGGCTGGCGCACCGCCAGCGCCAGGCGGTGCTGACCGATTATTTCGAGCACATCCTGCAGCTGCCGCTGACCTTCCATTCCGGCACCCATTCCGGGCGGCTGATGAAGGTGATGCTGAACGGCACCGATGCGCTGTGGCGGCTCTGGCTCGGCTTCTTCCGCGAGCATTTCGCCGCGATCATGTCGCTGATCGTGCTGTTGCCGCTTTCGCTCTACATCAACTGGCGGCTGGCGATCCTGCTGTTCGGGCTCTGCGTCGTGTTCACCGTGCTGACCACGCTGGTGGTGCGCAAGACCTACGGCATGCAGAGCGAGGTCGAGGCCTATTACAGCGACCTCTCGGCGCGCGCCTCGGACGCGCTCGGCAACGTCGCGCTGGTGCAGAGCTTCGTGCGGATCGATTCCGAGGTGCAGGGCCTGCGCTTCGTCGCCGACAAGCTGCTCGCGGTGCAGATGCCGGTGCTGTCATGGTGGGCACTGGTCACCGTGATCACGCGCGCCTCGACCACGATCACGGTGCTCGCGATCTTCACCGTCGGCATCGCGCTGCATAACCAGGACCTCACCACGGTCGGCGAGATCGTGATGTTCGTCTCGTTCGCCACCATGCTGATCCAGAAGCTCGAGCAGGTGGTGAGCTTCATCAACAACGTGTTCATGGAAGCGCCGCGCCTGCAGGAGTTCTTCGACGTGCTCGATGCGGTGCCGGCGGTGCGCGACCGGCCCGGCGCGGTCGATCCCGGACGGCTGTCCGGCCTCGTCGAGTTCGACGACGTCTCGTTCTCCTATGACGGCAAGCGGCCGGCGATCGAGGATCTCAGCTTCACCGCCCTACCGGGCCAGACCATCGCGCTGGTCGGCTCGACCGGCGCCGGCAAATCCACCGCGATCGCGCTGCTGCACCGCGCGTTCGATCCGCAATCGGGCATCATCAGGATCGACGGTATGGACATACGCGCGCTGAAGCTGACGGCGCTGCGGCGAAACATCGGCGTGGTGTTCCAGGAGGCGCTGTTGTTCAACCGCTCGCTCGCCGACAATCTGCGCGTCGGCAAGCCCGACGCGGCTGATGAGGAGCTGCGTACCGCCGCGGCGCGCGCCCAGGCGCTGGATTTCATCGAGCGCAGCGAAAAGAAGTTCGATACCCATGCCGGCGAGCGCGGCCGCATGCTGTCCGGCGGCGAACGCCAGCGGCTGTCGATCGCGCGTGCGCTGCTGAAGGATCCGCCGATCCTGATCCTCGACGAGGCCACCAGCGCCCTCGACGCCGTCACCGAGGCCAAGGTGAATGCCGCTCTCGATGAAGTGATGAAGGGCCGCACCACCTTCGTTATCGCGCACCGCCTCTCCACCATCCGCCACGCCACCCGCATCCTGCTGTTCGACCAGGGGCGGGTGATCGAAAGCGGAACTTTCGATGAACTGGTGGCGAAAGGCGGGCGTTTTGCCGAGCTCGCGCGGGCCCAGTTCATGGTCCAGGAACAGGCGCGCGCCGGCATCGAGACACCATAATTCTCGCCTTTCCAATTGAGGCGGCTGCCGAAATTCAGCCGATTTCGTCCACGATATAATTTCCCGGCCTCTGTTCTCTGCTGGCAAGCCGGTATAGGGTTTGCATCGCCGCAATGCGGCGCCGGACACGCTTGAAACCCGTACGTCACAATCGCAAGACCTCCTTTTTCAAGGCGGGTCTCAAAGGACCGGAACCGGATTCGTGCACCTTCCTCGCCCGTCATTGAAATGGATTCTGGCCGTCGCGATGCTCGCCGTCGCCGCGCCGCAAATGGCGCAAGCCGAGGCGCTGCTGGTTGTCGAGGCCGATTCCGGAAAGGTGCTGCAGGCCGATAATGCGACGATGCCGTGGTACCCGGCTTCGCTCAGCAAGCTGATGACGGCCTATGTGACGCTGAAGGCGGTCAAGGACGGCCGCGTCTCGCTCGACACGCTGCTCACGGTGTCGCCGACCGCGGCGTCGCAGTCGCCCTCGAAGATGGGCTTCCGGCCCGGCACCCAGGTCACCGTCGACAACGCGCTGAAGATGATGCTGGTGAAGTCGGCCAACGACATGGCCGTGGTGCTGGCCGAGGGCATCGGCGGTTCGATCGACGGCTTTGCCGGGATGATGAACCAGACCGCGCAAAAGCTCGGCATGACGCAAACGAGCTACGTCAATCCGAACGGCCTACCGGCCGACGGCCAGATCACCTCGGCGCGCGACATGGCGATCCTCGCCCGCGCCATCATCCGCGACCTGCCGGAATACGAGTATTTCGTCCACATCCCCTCGATCCGCTTCGGCCGCCGCATCACCCAGAACTTTAACAAGCTGATCGGCCGCTATCCCGGCGCCGACGGCTTCAAGACCGGCTTCATCTGCGCCTCCGGCTACAATCTCGTGGCGTCGGCGACGCGCGACGGCAAGCGGCTGATCGCCGTAGTGCTCGGCGCCTCCTCGGGCCGCATGCGCGCGATCCGCGCCGCGCAGCTCCTGGATCGCGGCTTTGCCAATAACGGGCTGGCGTGGCTGCGGCCCTCGCTCGGCACCGTCGACAATCTGGTGCCGATCGATTCCACGCCGCCGAACCTGCGCGAGGAGATGTGCGGCCCCAAGCACAAGCGGCCCGCCAGCGACGAGGACGCGGAGGACACCATTGCCAGCGCCGGAAGCTCCAGCACCAATGGCGACGGCGGCGTCAGCTTCTTCGCCTCGGGCCTGCAGGCCGCGATGCCGGCCAAGCCGGCCGACATGCTGGCACAGCCCGCCGCGGCCTCCGAACCGGTCGTGGTTTATACGGGGCCGACCAAGACCGGGGCTGCGTTGATCGCCGCGGTCGAGGCCGACACCGAGAAGATGCAGCCGGTCAAGCGGGCCAAGGGCAAGCACAGCCGCGTCGCGGGCAAGAAGCCCGATGCGACCGATGACGCGACGGCCGACGCCAAGAGCGCCTCCAAGAACACCTCCAAGAACGCCTCCAAGAACGCCTCCAAGAACGCCTCCAAGTCGGACAACAAGCCGGCGGCGAAGCCCGTGCGTCACGCCAACGCCAAGCCGGATGCCGCAGCTGCGAAGCCGGCCGCGGACAAGCCCGCCGCCGCAAAGCCCACCGGCAAGCCGGCGGCGGCAAAGCCGGCTGCCAAGCCCAAGACTTCGGCTGACAAGCCCAAGACCGCGGCCGACAAACCCAAGGCCGCCGACAAGCCGAAAGCCGACGCCAAGCCGGCCGGCTAGCGGTCCCCCACCCGTCGTTTCTTCCAATGCGTCGATAACGCGCAGCGGCTTGCCATCGGCCGCGGCATCGCTCAATACTGCCTGAAATAGCGCGGCCGAAGGTCGGAAAACCCGGAAGCAATCCGGGACATCAGCCAAATTTGAGAGAGGGGATTGACCATCATGGAGCGCATCTGGCTCAAGCATTATCCGGCCGGCGTGCCCGCCGATATCGACGTCACGCAATATTCGTCGCTGGTCGAACTGCTGGAAGAGAGCTTCAAGAAATTCGCCGATCGCAAGGCGTTCATCTGCATGGACAAGGCGATCACCTATCGCGAGCTCGACGAGATGTCGGCGGCGCTCGGCGCCTACCTGCAGAGCAAGGGCTTGCAGAAGGGCGCGCGGGTCGCGCTGATGATGCCGAACGTGCTGCAATACCCGGTCGCGACCGCCGCCGTGCTGCGCGCCGGCTTTGCCGTGGTCAACGTCAATCCGCTCTACACCCCGCGCGAGCTCGAGCACCAGCTGAAGGATTCCGGTGCGGAGTCGATCATCGTGCTGGAGAACTTCGCCACCACCGTACAGAAGGTGCTGCCCAACACCTCGGTCAAGCACGTCATCGTCGGCAGCATGGGCGACCTGCTCGGCTTCAAGGGCGTGATCGTCAATCTGGTGGTGCGCCGGGTCAAGAAGATGGTGCCGGCCTGGTCGATATCAGGCGCCGTCGGCTTCAATGAGGCGCTGTCGGCCGGCCGCGGCCTGAAGCTCAACAAGCCCGCGCTGACGCTCGATGACGTCGCCTTCCTGCAATATACCGGCGGCACCACCGGCGTCTCCAAGGGCGCCACCTTGCTCCATCGCAACATCCTGGCCAACGTGCTGCAGAACGACGCCTGGCTGCAGCCGGCACTGGCGAAACCGCCGATCGTCGAACAGATGGTCATCGTCTGCGCGCTGCCGCTCTACCACGTCTTTGCGCTGACCGCGTGCTATCTGCTGGGCATGCGCTGCGGCGGCACCAATCTGCTGATTCCGAATCCGCGCGACATGGCGGGCTTCGTCAAGGAACTGTCGAAGTACCAGGTCAGCTTCTTCCCGGCGGTCAACACCCTCTACAATGGCCTGCTGAACACGCCCGGATTCGACAAGCTCGACTTCTCCAAACTGAAGATCGCCAACGGCGGCGGCATGGCGACGCAAAGGCCGGTCGCCGAGAAATGGTTGAAGGTCACGGGCATCTCGTTGTCGGAAGGCTATGGCCTGTCGGAGACCTCGCCGACCCTGACGTGCAATCCTGCCACGATCGAGGAGTTCTCCGGGACGATCGGCCTTCCCGTCCCGTCGACCTGGCTCTCGATCCGCGACGACGACGGCAATGAGTTGCCGATCGGCGAGGCCGGCGAAATCTGCGCCAAGGGTCCGCAGGTGATGGCGGGCTACTGGAACAGGCCGGACGAAACCGCGCGCGTGATGACCGCGGACGGTTATTTCCGCACCGGCGACATCGGCGTGATGGACGAGAAGGGCTACACCAAGATCGTCGACCGCAAGAAGGACATGATCCTGGTCTCCGGCTTCAACGTCTATCCGAACGAGATCGAGGAAGTGATCGCAAGCCATCCGGGCGTGCTCGAATGCGCCGTGATCGGCGTGCCCGATGCGAAGTCCGGCGAGGCGGTGAAGGCCTTCGTGGTCAAGAAGGACCCGAACCTCACCGCCGAGGACGTCATCAGGTTCAGCGCTACCCAGCTCACCGCCTACAAGGTACCGAAGCAGATCGAGTTCAGGACCGACCTGCCGAAGACCAATGTCGGCAAGATCCTGCGCCGCGAATTGCGCGACGAGAAGAAGGCTGCGGCTTAAGGCGTGAGTGGACTGACATTCGATGTCTGACGCAAGCCTCGCGACGCCGGCCGACGTGCTTGGTTTCTGGCGGAATGCCGGCCGCGACCGCTGGTACAAGCGCGACGACAGCTTCGATGCGGAGATCCGCAGCCGCTTCCTCGCCACCTGGCAGAAGGCGGCTGCCGGCGAATTGTCGTCGTGGGAGGCCAGCGACGACGGTGCGCTGGCGCTGACCATCGTGCTCGACCAGTTTCCCCGAAACCTGTTTCGAGGCGACGCCAAGGCCTTTTCAAGCGATGCGCTGGCGCGTGAGGTCGCAACGCGCGCCATCGACCGCGGCGTCGATGCGCGGACCGCCCCAGTACTGCGCGAATTCCTCTATCTGCCTTTCGAGCATTCGGAGGACCTCGCCGACCAGCAGCGCTGCGTGGCGCTGTTCCGGCAGTATGACTGCCATCCCGACAACCTGAAATACGCCGAGGACCACGCCGACATCATCCGCCGGTTCGGCCGCTTCCCGCACCGGAATCGCGTGCTGGGCCGGCAGACCGCGGCCGAGGAGCAGGCCTTTCTCGACGCCGGCGGGTTTTCCGGCTGATGACGGAACGGTGACCAGAGCCTTTTCCGTTCCGATTGAATCGGAACGGGGCTCTAGATTCTTGTTTTGACGCGTTTTCTTCACGCGAACCGGTATCCACGTCGCTCGAAAACGCTCTCACCTCAGGCATTGCCGTTCTCGCAGCAGGCCGTATTGTGCCGTCCAATCGCCGGGTCTAAGACAATTCCGCTTCACCGAGGGAGAACAACGATGACGATTAATGTTGGCGACAAGCTGCCGGAAACCAAGTTTCGCGTGATGACCGCCGAGGGTCCGCAGGTCAAAACCACCGACGATATTTTCAAGGGCAAGAAGGTCGCCCTGTTCGCCGTGCCCGGCGCCTACACCGGCACCTGCCACAAGATGCATCTGCCGAGCATCTTCCTCAACGCCTATGCCATGAAGAACAAGGGCGTCGACACCATCGCGATCGTCTCGGTCAACGACGCCTTCGTGATGAACGCGTGGAAGCGCGACACCGACCAGCGCGACGAAGCCGTATTCCTCGCCGACGGCAATGCCGACTTCGCCAAGGCGATCGGCATGGAGCTCGACGCCTCCGGCAACGGCCTCGGCATCCGCTCCAAGCGCTACTCGATGCTGGTCGAGGACGGCGTGGTGAAGAAGCTCAACCTCGAGCCCGCCCCGGGCAAGGTCGAGGTCTCCGGCGGCGACACGCTGCTCGGGCAGCTCTGAGCTGACGCTTTCGCAGCAAACTAAACTGTCGTCGCCCGGCTCGACCGGGCGACCCGGTACGCCGCGGCCTCTCGTTTCAATCACCACCGTCTCTGGAATACTGGATCGCCCGCTTTCGCGGGCGATGACAGTTGTGGGAATGGCGATAGCAGAAAGCGGCGCGCCCTAACTTTTCAACCTCGCCATCGCCACGCCCTCGCGCGCCAGCTCGTCGGCGCGTTCGTTCTCGGCGTGGCCGGCGTGGCCCTTGATCCAGTGCCAGCGCACCTCATGCGGCTTCAGCGCGGCATCGAGCCGCTGCCACAGCTCGACATTCTTGACCGGCTTCTTGTCGGCGGTGCGCCAGCCGTTGCGCTTCCAGCCATGGATCCAGCCGGTGATGCCCTGGCGGACATACTGGCTGTCGGTGGTGAGATCGACCACACAGGGCTTCTTCAGCGCTTCCAGCGCCGAGATCGCCGCCATCAGCTCCATGCGATTGTTGGTAGTGTGCGGCTCGCCGCCCTTCAATTCCTTCTCGACCTCGCCGAATCTGAGGATCGCGCCCCAGCCGCCCGGCCCCGGATTTCCGGAGCAGGCACCATCGGTGAAGACGATCACATGCGGCTTGTCGCTCACGCCGCGCACCCGGCCGGCGTGATGCCATAATCGCGCAGGCTCGCGACATTCTGCTGGAAGCGCAGCTTGCGGACATATTCCAGCGGGTCCTTCGGCTGCACCAGCGCGCCTTCGGGCACGTTGAGGAAATCGACCAGGCGCGTCAGCAGGAAACGCATCGCGGCACCGCGCGCGAGCAGCGGCAGCGCGGCCTCTTCCGCCGCCGACAGCGGGCGCTCGCGGCCGTAGGCGTTGAGCAATGCGCGCGCCTTGGTGACGTTGAAGGAATGATCCGGCTCGAAGCACCAGGCGTTGAGGCAGATCGCGACGTCGTAGGCCAGGATGTCGTTACAGGCGAACGGGAAGTCGATCAGGCCCGAGAGCTTGTCGCCCAGAAAAAAGACATTGTCGGGAAACAGGTCGGCGTGGATGACGCCGACCGGCAGATCCGCCGGCCAGGCGGCTTCGAGATGATCGAGCTCGCGCACGATGAAATCGTGCAGGCCGGCCTGCACGCTGTCGGCCCGCGCGGCGGCGAGATCGAACAGCGGCCGCCAGCCGGAGACCGACAGCGGATTGTTGCGGACCAGCGGGAAATCGCGGCCGGCAACGTGCATTTTGGCCAGCGCCCCGCCGACGCCGGCGCAATGCGCCACGTTCGGCCGCCGCGGCCACACGCCCTCGAGGAAGTTGATGATCGCCGCGGGCCGGCCGGCGAGCCGGCTGGTGACCTCGCCCTTGCGGTTGCGCGCCGGCTGCGGACACGACACGCCGCGCTCGGCGAGATGCGCCATCAGCGACAGGAAATACGGCAGGTCGTCCTCCGCCACGCGCTTCTCATAGAGCGTGAGGATGTAGGCGCCCTGGCTGGTGTGCAGCAGGAAGTTCGAATTCTCGACGCCCTCGGCGATGCCCTTGTAGGAGAGCAGCTCGCCGATGTCGTAGCTCTTGAGGAATTCCGCGAGGTCTTCGGCGGCAACGTCGGTGTAGACCGCCATATGGTCTATTCCGCCGCGGCAGCGTCGGGCCGCAGCGAACGCGGCAGCGGGAAGAACTCGTTCTCTTCCGCGGCCGAGACCGTCTCCACGTGCAGTTCGTAGCGCTCGGCGAAGGCGCCCATGATCTCCTCGACGATCACCTCCGGCGCAGAGGCGCCCGCGGTGATGCCGAGGCTCGTGATGCCTTCAAAGCGCTGCCAGTCGATGTCGCTGGCGCGCTGGGCGAGCACGGCGATCGGACAGCCCTCGCGCTCGGCGACCTCGCGCAGGCGCTGCGAGTTCGACGAGTTCGGCGCGCCGACCACGATCAGGGCATCGACCACCGGCGCCACCTTCTTCACCGCGAGCTGGCGGTTGGTGGTCGCGTAGCAGATGTCTTCCTTGTGCGGACCGTTGACGTTCGGGAAGCGCTGCTTGAGCAGCGCCACGATCTCCGCGGTGTCGTCGATCGACAGCGTGGTCTGGGTCACGAAGGCGAGGTTGTCGGGGTCCTTGGGGACGAAGGTCTTGGCGTCCTCGGCGGTCTCGATCAGGGTCACGGCACCGGCCGGCAACTGGCCCAAGGTGCCGACCACCTCAGGGTGATGGGAATGCCCGATCAGCAGGATCTCGCGGCCGCGCTTGAAATGGATCGCCGCCTCGCGGTGGACCTTGGTCACCAGCGGGCAGGTCGCGTCCAGCGAGAAGAAATTGCGGGATTTGGCCTCGGCGGGAACCGACTTGGGAACGCCGTGGGCCGAAAACACCACCGGCGCGTTGGTATCGTCGGGGATTTCGGCCAGTTCCTCGACAAAAATGGCGCCTTTGGTCTTCAGGCTGTCGACCACATACTTGTTATGGACGATTTCGTGCCGGACATAGACCGGGGCACCGTAAATGGTGAGGGCGCGTTCGACCGTGTCGATGGCGCGGACCACCCCGGCGCAAAAGCCGCGGGGGGAACAAAGCACGATTTTAAGATCGGGTTTTTTCGCTGACATCGGGCTGTCTCGGGGCAATTTCGGACCGAATCACCCCTCGCCAGGCGGGCGGGGAACGGCCAGTTGTGGTAACGACTTGGGACTGCTTTCGGGCGCTGTCAAGGCGATTTTACTCGCCCATTGCGCCATTCCCCCCTCAGGGCTTATATACAGCTCATAATTCCCGTCATCGCCGATGACTACCAGCTTCGCCTCGACAGAGGTGGGCGAAGCACAAAGGAGATTTGCCATGAGCAACGCACCGCTGATGCCGAAGGCGACTGCCGTGTGGTTGGTCGACAATACCGCCCTGACCTTCGATCAGGTGGCCGATTTTACCAAAATGCACCCCCTCGAGGTCCGCGCCATCGCCGACGGCGACGCCGCCCAGGGCATCAAGGGCATGGACCCGATTTCCAACGGCCAGCTGACCCGCGAGGAGATCGAGCGCGGCGAGCGCGACCAGAATTACCGCCTCAAGCTGCAGGAGAGCAAGGTGGTGCTGCCGTCCGCCGCCAAGAAGAAGGGCCCGCGCTACACGCCGGTGTCGCGCCGCCATGAGCGGCCGAGCGCGATCCTCTGGCTGGTGCGCAACCACCCCGAGTTGAAGGACGCCCAGATTATGCGTCTGGTCGGCACCACCAAGACCACGATCGCCAGCGTGCGCGACCGCACCCACTGGAACGCCTCGACCCTGACCCCGATGGACCCGGTGACGCTCGGCCTGTGCTCGCAGATCGAGCTCGATTTCGAGGTGCAGCGCGCTGCCAAGGAGAAGCCGACCACCACCGTCTATGGCGGCGCCACGCTGCTGCCGGCCTCCGAGACCACGCGCAAGGACGAGCTCGACGACCAGCCGATCGAGCGCCACGACGATCTCAACGTCGATGCCGTGTTCGCCAAGCTGAAGACGATCGGCGGCAAGAAGCCCGACAACGAGGAAGAGTAAGCGCGGGCCGCGCAACTCGAAAAGCAGAATCCGAAACGCGGCAGGGCGACCCGCCGCGTTTTTGTTTGGAAGCGCATGCGATGGACGTGACGGAGACCGTCGGCGCGGCTCAGTGCCGGTCCGGATTGTTCATCATGTATTCGCCGAGATCGCGCTGCCTTCGATCGGTGCGGGCTTCGGCGTTCTGGCGCTGCACGTCGCGGTTCTTGCGGCAGGCGACGTAATCAGGCGAGCCGACCGCAACCTTGCCGCCGGCCTGGCAATACTGATCGTCGTCACCCATGCTCTCCGCGATCGGAGATCGGCCGCGCTCGAGACAGCCCGCCAGAAGCGGCAGGGCGAGCAGCAAGGCGAGAGGCGCGCGTGCGGAAATGGATCGCATCCTTGAGTCCGTATCTCGTGGCATATGACAGCGAAGGCCGGGATGACCCGGCAATCCATCAAAATCAAGGCCGTTTTGCTTCCGATGGGTTTCGAGGGTGCGCGGCCGGATTGCGCGATGGTGCCCTCATCGTCCATCGCGCCCCGGGGCTTACCCCTCTCCCCAACCCTCCCCCGCAAGGGGGCGGGAGCCTGACTAGCGTGCTCACCTCACAAGATGCAGCATTATCGATTGCGTACCCTCAGCTCGTCTTGTGTGAAGAAGCCACCGGCGGAAGGGTTCCCTCCCCCCTTGCGGGGGAGGGTTAGGGAGGAGGGTGCCACACGACGTGCTGTCTCAACAGCGAGCCAGCAACACGACGTCGAGCTACGCCTTCCCCTTCAGCGCCTCGCCGATTTCGTCGAGCACCTTCGGGTCCTCGATCGTCGCCGGCATGGTCCAGGACTCGCCGTCGGCGATCTTCTTGATGGTGCCGCGCAGGATCTTGCCGGAACGGGTCTTCGGCAGCCGCGCCACCGTGATCGCGAGCTTGAACGCGGCGACCGGCCCGAGCTTGTCGCGCACCAGCGCCACGACGTCCTTCTCGACCTCGGCGGGCGCCTTGGTCACGCCGGCCTTCAGCACCAGGAAGCCGCAGGGCACCTCGCCCTTGATCGCGTCCTTGACGCCGAGCACGGCGCATTCGGCGACATCGGGATGCGAGGCGAGGATCTCCTCCATGCCGCCGGTGGACAGCCGGTGGCCGGCGACATTGATGATGTCGTCGGTGCGGCCCATCACCCAGACATAGCCGTCCTCGTCCTTGTAGCCGGCATCCGAGGTCTTGTAGTAGCCGGGGAATTCCGAGAGGTAGGCGTCTTTGAAGCGGTCGTCCTGCTGCCACAGCGTCGGCAGGCAGCCCGGCGGCATCGGCAGCTTGATCACGATCGAGCCCATCGTGCCGGCCCCGACCGGCTTTGCCGCCTCGTCGACGATGTCGACCTGATAGCCCGGCATCGGCACCGTCGGCGAACCGTGCTTGACCGGCAGCTGGCCGAGCCCGACCGGATTGCCCGCGATGCACCAGCCGGTCTCGGTCTGCCACCAGTGATCGATGACCGGCACCTTCAGCTGCTGCTCGGCCCACTCCACCGTCGGCGGATCGGCGCGCTCGCCGGCGAGGAACAGGGTGCGGAAGCTCGAGAGATCGTAATTCCGGATGAACTTGCCCTCGGGGTCCTCCTTCTTGATCGCGCGGAACGCGGTCGGCGCGGTGAAGAAGGCGACCGCCTTGTGCTCTGAGATCACGCGCCAGAACGCGCCGGCATCCGGCGTGCCGACCGGCTTGCCCTCGTACATGATGGTGGTCGCGCCGTGGATCAGCGGGCCGTAGACGATGTAGGAATGGCCGACCACCCAGCCGATGTCGGAGCCGCACCACCAGATCTCACCGGGCTTCACGCCGTAGAGATTGTGCATCGACCATTTCAGCGCGACGAGATGGCCGCCATTGTCGCGCACCACGCCCTTCGGGACTCCGGTCGTGCCCGACGTGTACAGGATGTAGAGCGGATCGGTCGCGGCGACCGGCACGCAGGGCGCGGCCTTGCCGGCGTCGAACGCGGCCTGGCGCAGCGTCGCCCAGTCATGATCGCGGCCCGCGGTGAGTTCGCAAGCCTGCTGCGGCCGCTGCAGGATGATGCAGGTCTCGGGCTTGCTGCCGGCGAGGCGGATCGCCTCGTCGAGCAGCGGCTTGTATTGCACGATGCGCCCGGGCTCGATGCCGCAGCTCGCCGAGAAGATCAGCTTCGGCTTGGCATCATCGATGCGGGTCGCAAGCTCCTTGGCCGCGAAGCCGCCGAACACCACGCTGTGCACCGCGCCGATCCGCGCGCAGGCGAGCATCGCGACGACGGCCTCCGGCACCATCGGCATATAGAGGATGACGCGATCGCCCTTCGCCACGCCGAAATCCTGCATCACCGCGGCCAGCGTCTGCACCTCCTCCAGCAATTCGGAATAGGTGAATTTGGTGATCGTGTTGGTGAGCGGCGAATCGTGGATCAGCGCGACCTGGCTGGCGCGGCCGCCGGCGACATGGCGATCCAGCGCGTTGTGGCAGGTGTTGACCACGGCGCCGGCGAACCAGCGGCCATAGGCGCCCACGGAGGGATCGAGGATCTTCTTGGTCGGCTCGATCCAGTCGATCTCGCGCGCCGCTTCCGCCCAAAAGCCCTCGGGGTCCCGAAGCGAGCGGGCATACACCTCATGATACCGGCTCTGCTGGATATTCATCGCGTTTCTCCCTCGCGCGGTCGCGCGTCATTTGCCGACCATTGTCACGGGAAGTGGCGCCGTTTCAAGCCGAAATGACCGCGACCTTCGGCCGGGTCGGAGCAAGGCGTTTTCGAGCGAAGTGGGTACCGGTTCGCGTGAAGAAAACGCGTCAAAACAAGAATCTAGAGCCCCGTTCCGCTTCGATCGGAACGGAGCACTAAATCATGATGCGTTTGCACGGAATCGCATCATGATCTCATCTCCCTGTTTGAGCATGATCTTTTCGGAAAACCGGTTTCCACTTTTCCGGATCATGCTCTAGTAGCCGTCGACGCCATTGATCCGCTGCAGCCGCTCGCGCATCGCCTTTTCGAGCTCGTAGCCCGGCTTGCCGAAGTCGGCATTGCGGCGGGCGATGAACTGATCCTGCTCGCGCTGCAGCTCGCGCGCCTGGCGCGGATTCTGCGCCTCGCGCACCGTGCGGAAGGTCGATGCGACGATCTCGCGATCGAGATCGGCAAGCGTGGGATTGGCGCAGATCGCCTTCTCCACCGGCCGGCGCGCCTTGCGGCAATCGAAGCTCGGCTTGCCGGCGACCGCCATCATGGCGCCGATCCGCTCCAGCTCCAGCGACAGCGACTTGTAATTGGCCTTGGCGGCGGCGTGATTGGGGTCGAGCTTGACGGCCGCGCCGAAATCCAAGATCGCCTTCGGCCGGTCGCCCTTGCGGCGCCACAGCTCACCGCGCGCATTATGCGCATCGGCAAGCTGTGGATCGAGCTTGAGCGCGGTGTCGTAGTCCGCGATCGCGCGCTCGATCATCTGCTTGCGGTCATAGGCGCCCGCCCGCGCCATCAGCGCCTTGACGCGATCCGGCCGCGCCGTCTTCTCATTGTCGATCAGCGCGCCACAGACGTCGATGATCTTGTCATCATCGGCCGCCGCTGCCGCCGCGATGCAGGGGCCGGCATTGGCCTGCACATCCTCGCCCGGCTCGCTGCCGGTGGCGCGCGCAACGCCCGACATCAGCCCGCCCGACAGGCCAACGCAGATCAGCATCACGGCCAGATTTGCGCGTTTGTGTCGCATCCCGATCGCCGACAAGTCATTCCTCTCTTGCCCCCGAACCACCGGCCTCTGATGCCCGGCAGCGCGCCATTTGCCGCAAAACCACACGCTGGATTATACGTCAATTGCGACGATCGGCTGCATCGGGGGTTCGGCTTGCTCACATTCGAATGGATCATCGGCCTGTTGCTCGCAGCGGTGGCCCTGTCGGCGCTGGCGCGGCGGATCAAGGTGCCCTACCCGACCTTCCTGGCGCTCGGCGGCGTGCTGCTGACGCTGCTGCCGTGGGCCCCGACCTGGGCGCTGGAACCGAAACTGGCGCTGGCGCTGTTCGTCGCGCCGGTGCTGCTCGATGCCGCGTTCGACACCTCGCTGCGCGATCTCCGCAACAACTGGCTGCCGGTCTCGACGCTGGTGGTGGTCGCGGTCGGCGTCACGACGGCGGCGGTCGCGGTGGTCGCGCATTGGCTGCGCCCGGACATGCCGTGGGCGGTTGCGATCGCGCTCGGCGCCATCGTGGCGCCGCCGGATGCGGCCGCAGCCACCGCGATCCTGCGCCAGGTCAACCTGCCCTACCGGATCCAGAAAATTCTCGAAGGCGAAAGCCTGCTCAACGATGCCAGCGCGCTGCTCATCTATCGTGTGGCGGTCGGCCTGGTCGCCGCCGAGCACATGAAAATCCGCGAGTTCGTGCCGTCCATCACGATTGCGCTGGTCGGCAGCCTCGCCGCCGGCTTCCTGTTCGCGCAAGTCTGGATGATGATCACGCGCCGCATCACCGAGGCGCCGAGCGCGATCATCACGCAGTTCGGCGGTACCTTCATGGTGTGGATCATTGCCGAGCATCTCGGGCTGTCCGGTATCCTCACCATCATCGCCTATGCGATCACCATCTCGCGCACCGCGCCGGCCCGCACATCGGCGCGGCTGCGCGTGTCGTCCTACGCGGTGTGGGAAACCGTGGTGTTCGTGCTCAACGTGCTCGCCTTCATGCTGATCGGCCTGCAGTTGCGCCCGATCTGGTCCGGGCTCGACGACGAGGTGCGGTGGAAATATTGCAGCTTTGCCGCCGCGATCCTCGCCGTCGTGATCCTCGCCCGCATCCTCTGGGTGATGCCTTACGGCGCGCTGCTGCGCACGCTGAAGGCGCGCAACCTGCTGCCCGCCCATGTGGTGGACGCCGTGCCGACCTTGAAGCGCGGCTTCATCGTGTCCTGGTGCGGAATGCGCGGCATCGTCACGCTGGCGGCGGCGTTTGCGTTGCCGGAATGGTTTCCGTATCGCGATCTGATCCTGCTGACGGCGTTCGCCGTGGTGCTCGGTTCGCTCGTGATCCAGGGGCTGACGCTGCGGCCGTTGATCCTGGCGTTGAATTTCGCCGACGACGATCCGGTCGGACGCGAGGCGGCCCATGCCCGCGGCGTGGTGTTTCGCGCCGCGCTCGACGAAATCGACGCCGACCCGTCGGAAGAGGCCGAGATTCTGCGGCTCGAATATCGCGCCGTGCTGCTGCGCGCCGAGAATGATCCCGACGGCGGCCTGACCTCACGCGAGCTGCCGTCGGATCCGCTGCGCCGCCGCGCCATTGCCGCGGCGCGTCAGGCCTTGCTCAATCTGCGCCGCACCGAGGCGATCGGCGACGATGCATTCCATCTGGTCGAGGAAGAGCTCGACCGCGCCGAGCTCAGCGTGGAGGCGTAGCGCCGCGCCGCAATATCTTTTGAACCATCACAGGGTTTGTCAGACCTAACATCATGACAATCCTCATTGATCGCAATTCCCCGCGCGCCTCGGCGAAAGTCGAGGCGAAGTTCTTCTATTTCTATATGGCGCTGTCCTGCATGGCGGTCGCCTTTCTCGGTTTTGCCCCGACCTACTGGATGCCGATGGCGAGAGGCTCGCTGTCATCGCCTCCCGTGGTGCACCTGCATGGGCTGCTGTTCTTCGCCTGGACGCTCTATTTCGTGTTCCAGAGCTGGCTCGCCGCCTCGGGACGTATCAGCCGGCATCGCAGCGTCGGATTGATCGGCATCTCGCTGGCGACCGCGATGACCATGATGGGCATCGTGGCCTCGATCAGCGTCATGAAGCGCTCGGCGGCGATCGGACAGCTCAATGAGGGCCTCGCCTTTGCCATCGTTCCGCTCAGCGGCATCCTGTTCTTTGCCGTCGTGTTCGCGCTCGCGATCATCTGCCTGCGCGACCGCGAAACCCACAAGCGGCTGATGCTGCTGGCGTCGATCTCGATCCTCGATGCAGCGGTCGCGCGCTGGTTCCTGACCTTCCTCGCGCCGCCGGGACCGCCCGGCCCACCGCCGGTCCCGGTCACGATCGCACCGGCGCTCGTCGCCTATCTGCTGCTGGTCGTCGCGATCGTGTTCGACTGGCGCACCCGCGGCCGCCCACACCCGGTCTACGTCTATGGCGGGCTGACACTGGTCGCGGTGAAGCTCTTGAACTGGCCGATCAGCAGCTCGACGACGTGGCATTCGCTGGCCGGCGGCATCCTGGCGCTGGCGCAATAGTCGCATGATCCGGAAAAGTGGGAACCGGTTTTCCGAAGAAATCATGCTCGACCAAGAATGCAAGATTATGATGCGGTCCCGTCCGATCGCATCATGATCGCCCTTCACGCACCCGACTTGGAGGTGATGCCGCCGTCGACCACGAGTTCGATGCCGGTGACATATTTCGATTCATCCGACGCCAGGAACAGCGCGGCGTTGGCGACGTCCCATGCGTCGCCCATATGCCCCATCGGCACCTGCGCGTCGCGGGCGCGCCACATCGCCTCGACATCGCCCTTGGCGTAGCTCTGCGCGAGGCCCGCGGAATGCGCGACCATCGGCGTCTTCATCAGTCCGGGCAGGATTGCGTTGACGCGGACATGCTTCGAGGCGAACTCGACCGCGGTCGAGCGCGTCATCTGATTCATCGCCGCCTTGCTCGCGTTGTAGCTGACATAGGAAATGCCGACATGGCGGATCGAGGCGATCGAGGAGATGTTGATGATCGAGCCGCCGCCCTGCTTGATCATGACCGGAATGACGTGCTTCATCGACAGATAGGCGCTCTTGAGGTTGACCGCGAAGACGCGATCCCATTCGGCTTCCCCCACTTCCACCACGCTGCCGACCTCGGCGATGCCGACATTGTTGTCGAGCACGTCGATGCGGCCATAGGCCTTGAGGCAGGCCGCGACCATCGCCTCGACCTCACCGGCGCGCGAGACATCGGCGGTGAATGCGACGGCCTTGCCGCCTTCGCCGGTGATGATGCCGACGGTCTCCTCCGCCGCGGCGCCGTTGCGATCGACGCAGAAGACGCTGGCGCCCTCGCGCGCAAAGGTGACGGCGGTCGCCTTGCCATTGCCCCAGCCGGGCCCGATCGAGCCCGCCCCGACCACCATCGCAACCTTGCCCTTGAGCCGATCCATCGCCTGTTCTCCCTTGTTGTTCTTGCGGTTCTTGTAGCCCGGATGAAGCGCAGCGAAATCCGGGGCCACTGTTCCCGGATTACGCTTCGCTCCATCCGGGCTACGGATTTTTGCAAACACTCATCGTGGTAACATTAGCACCGATCGGATGGCCGAAAATCTCCGATAGCGTCTGGCAGTGTCCCTCCTGGCACAGGTGCCATTCACCCGCGGCGCCGGAATTGCCGAGCACGACCTCCGGCCGTGGCACCGGCGGCGGCGACCATTGAAACCAGCCATCGACAAGGCGCGCCTCCGGCGGCGGCTCCATGCCAGCGCCCGTGCCCTTGACGCGCGCCTGTTGCAGCGTGAGCCCGGCCGGCGTGACCAGCCAGTCCTCCTGCCAGGCGCTCTTCTCGATCGAATGCGTCCAGGCGAGCGTGAAGGCCGCGATCGACAGCGCCTTCACGACTCCCGCGGAAGCGAGGCAGAGGCTCAAGCCGCCGCCACCGCATTGCGCGGACGCTGCCGCCATTGCCACAGCACGACAGCAGCGGCGAGCATGAAGCCCGCCGTATCCGAGAACGGGAAATCGCCGAGCAGGCAGAGCGCGGCGCCGAACGCGACCAGGATCTCGATGAAGGTCAGCCGCGCGAACAGGAAGCCGATCGCGACGATGCCGAACAATCCGATCGCCACCAGCGCCTTGAAGGCCGCCAGCGCCACCGCGCCGTAGAAGCCGAGCTGTGCCTGCATCGGGTCTCCCGCCTGCAGCATCAGCGCCGGCGAATAGACGAAGATGAAGGGAATGACGTAGCCGGCGAGCGCGATCCGCATCGCCTCCCAGCCGATCTTGTCCGGATTCTCCTTGGCGATCGGCGCCGCGGCCAGGGCGGCGAGCGCGACCGGCGGCGAGAGGTCGGCCATGATGCCGTAGTAGAACGCAAACATGTGGCTTGCGATCAGCGGCACGCCGAGCTTGGCGAGCGCCGGCGCGGCCAGCGCCGCGGTGATGATGTAGGTCGGGATCGTCGGGATGCCGGTGCCGAGCAGGATCGACAGCAGCATGGTCATGATCAGCGCCAGGAACAGGCTCTTGGCGCCGAGTCCGATGATCCAGCTGCCGAAGATGGTGCCGACGCCGGTCTGCGTCATCATGCCGATGATGGTGCCGACGATGGCGCAGGCCATGCCGACGGTCAGCGCGGACTTGGCGCTGTCGGCGAGCGAGTCGCGGCAGGCTTTCAGCGTGGCGCGGCCGCCGCGGGTGATCGCCGCGATCACGATCAGCCCGGCGACGACGCCGGCGACCGGAACGATCTCGATGCCGTGGCGCGAGACCGCGGCGACCACCAGCGCGAGGCCGATCCAGAAGATGTAGCGCACGATGGTGTTGGAGAGGCCGAGCGTGATGCTGGCGCCGAGGATCAATGCAACCGTGAGCGCAAGTCCCATGCTGCCGGCATAGAGCGGCGTGAAGCCCTCGAACAGCATGTAGACCAGCGCCGCGAGCGGCAGCACGAGATACCAGCGCGCCACCAGCGCCTTCCAGGCGCTCGGGATCTCTGCGCGCTTCATGCCGACGAGGCCATGCTTGCCGGCTTCCAGATGCACCATCCAGAACGCCGAGGCGAAGTAGAGGACCGCCGGGATCACCGCGGCCTTGACGACCTCCGAATAGGGCACGCCGAGCGTCTCGGCCATGATGAAGGCGACCGCGCCCATCACGGGCGGCATGATCTGGCCGCCCATCGAAGCGGTGGCCTCGACGCCCGCGGCGAAGGCGCGGCGATAGCCGAACTTGATCATCAAGGGGATCGTGAACTGGCCGACGGTAACGACGTTGGCGACGCCCGACCCCGAGATCGTGCCCATCATGCCCGAAGCGAACACCGCGACCTTGGCGGGCCCGCCGCGGGTGCGGCCGAACAGGCCGAGCGAGACGTCGGTGAACAGCTGGATCATGCCGGCGCGTTCCAGGAACGAGCCGAACAGGATGAACAGGAAGATGTAGGTCGCCGAGACGTAGATCGGCACGCCGTAGAAGCCTTCGGTGCCGAACGAGAGATGGGTGACGATCTGGTCGAAGTCATAGCCGCGGTGATTGAACGGCGACGGCAGATATTGGCCGAAGAACCAGTAGAGCAGACAGGCGCCGCACATCAGCGGCAGCGCCGCCCCCATCAGCCGCCGCGTGCCCTCGAAGATCAGGACCGCGAGCAGTGTGCCGACGGCGAGGTCCATGTTGGTCGGATCGCCGTCGCGGGCGATCAGGTCGGCATAGAAGACCCACTGGTAGAGCCCGCAGAGGAACCCGGCGGCGCCGACGATCCAGCTCACCGCGCGGCCGAAATCGGTCTTGGCGGTGAAATTGCCGATCAGGCCGAAGGTCAGCAGGATCAGGAAGCCGACATGGACGCCGCGCACCACCTGGCTCGGCAGGTAGTTGAAGGCCGCGACATAGAGCTGGAACACCGCAAAGGCGAGACCGATGGCATAGGCCAGGTGTCCCCAGGCGCCCGGGCCGAAGCCTTCCGGAAAGCCATGCTCGAAATTGTCGAATTCAACCTTGATGGGCTGCTCGCCCTCAGCCTGCTGCTGCATCGAATTAAGTCCCCCGCCATGCTTACGGCGCTTGTAGCGCCCCATCGCACGTCATGCGCGGGCTCGACCCGCGCATCCATCGAAAAATCACCGTCTCTAGAAAGATGGATGGCCGGGTCATCCCCGATCAAGTCGGGGACGGGCGCCCGGCCACACCATCCTCGAAGCAACCGGCCCTACTTGATCAGGCCCTTCTCCTTGTAATAGCGGATCGCGCCGGGATGCAGCGGCACCGGGCTGCCGGTCGCGGCGGCCTCGAGCTTGATCTCCTTGCCCGCGGCGTGGGCGTTGGCGAGTTCCGGCAGCGATTCGTAGACCAGCTTGGTCATCTGATAGGCGAGATCGTCCGACACCGCGCTCGAGGTCACGAGGTAGTTCACGACCGCGGCGGTCGGCACGTCCTTGTCCTGGCCGGTATAGGTGTTGGCCGGGATGATCACGGAGACGAAGGGCGGACCGATCTTGTCGACGGTCTCCTTCGGCACGGCGACCACGGTGATCTCGCTCGAGGTCGAGAGGTCCTTCAGCGAGGCGACGCCGAGGCCGGCGGACTGCAGCGTGGCGTTGAGCTGGCGGTTCTTCATCAGATCCACCGATTCGGCGAACGGCAGGTACTCGACCTTGCCGAGATCCTTGTAGCTCATGCCGGCGGCCGCGAGGATCGCGCGCGAATTGAGCTCGGTGCCGGATTTCGGCGCGCCGACCGACAGGCTCTTGCCCTTGAGATCGGCCAGCGTCTTGATGCCGCTCTCGGCGGTCGCGACGATCTGGATGTAGTTCGGATAGATCGCGCCGATGGTGCGCAGCTTGTCGAGCTTGTTCTTGAAGCCGGCTTCGGCGTCGCCTTCCCAGGCCGCCTTCAGCGAATCGCCGAGCGTGAAGGCGATCTCGCCGCGGCCCTGCTGCAGCAGCACCAGGTTCTCGACCGAGGCCTTGGTCGCCTGCACCTGGGTTTTCACGCCGGGGATCTTGTCGCCGTAGATCTTCCCCATCGCGACGCCGAGCGGATAATGACGCCGGAGGTGCCGCCGGTGAGCACGTTAATGAACTGCTCGGCCTGTGCGACAGGCGCGGACAAAACGCTGGCTGCCACGATCGCAGCAGCCATCAACTTGGAATTCATGAGTATTATTCTCCCCTTAAGCCGGCCGGAAATTGGCCGGACACCCCCGCCGGGTCAACCCATCCAAATGACGCATGCGCTGCGGAAATCCCTGATAGCAACACCACTTTACCTGCGCGGGAACCCGGCGCCTGCAAGCGGGTTAAGATGCGCAATCTCGCCGCGGGGTATGACTTGCAGCCGTCCGGGACGACCGTTGGGCGCGCGCTTGACGCGCTGAACTTCTTCCTCGCCGACGTGCGGGACGGGCTCGGCCCCTATCTTGCGATCTATCTCCTCACCGAACGGAAGTGCGACGAGGCCTCGATCGGGTCAGTGATGTCGATCGCGGCCATCGCCGGAATCATGGCCCAGACCCCGGCCGGCGCCCTGATCGACCGCAGCCGTGCCAAGCGCGGACTGGTGATCGCTGCGGCCATTGCCGTGACCGCCGTATGCCTGCTGCTGCCGCTGCTCGACCGGTTCGAGCTGGTCGCCGCGACCCAGGCGCTGGCGGCGGCCGCCGGCTCGGTGTTCGCGCCGGCGATCGCCGCGGTGACGCTCGGCATTGTCGGACCCAAGGCGTTCGCGGCACGGACCGGCCGCAACGAGGCGTTCAATCACGCCGGCAATGCCGTAGCCGCCGCGATCGCCGGCGGCACCGCCTACTGGTTCGGTCCAGTTGTGGTGTTCTGGCTGCTCGCGGCGATGGCGCTCGCCAGCATCGCCGTGACGCTGTCGATCCCGGCCGCCGCCATCGATCACCAGATCGCACGCGGGCTCGACGATATGGAGGAGCACGGCGCGTCGCATGACCGGCCATCCGGCTTTCGCGTGCTGCTGACCTGCAGGCCGCTGCTGATCTTCGCGGTCTCGACGGTGATCTTTCATTTCGCCAATGCGGCAATGCTGCCGCTGGTCGGACAGAAGCTCGCATTGGTCAACCGCAACCTCGGGACGTCGCTGATGTCGATCTGCATCATCGCGGCGCAGATCGTGATGGTGCCGGTCGCGATGCTGGTCGGACGCAAGGCCGACGTCTGGGGCCGCAAGCCGATCTTTGCTGTGGCACTCGCGGTGCTGGCGATCCGTGGCGCGCTCTATCCGTTGTCGGACAACCCGTATTGGCTGGTGTCGGTACAATTGCTCGACGGCATCGGCGCCGGGATCTTCGGCGCGCTGTTCCCGCTCGTGGTTGCCGATCTCACGCACGGTACCGGGCATTTCAACATCAGCCAGGGCGCGATCGCCACCGCAACCGGCCTCGGCGCAGCGCTGAGCACGGCCGTCGCCGGATTCATTATTGTCCACGCCGGTTACAGCGCCGCATTTCTCTTCCTCGCAGCCGTCGCCTGCGCCGGGCTGATCGGCTACTGCGCGTTGATGCCGGAGACGTTGCGATCGGCAACGGCAACGTCACGCACGACTGCATTGGCATCGCAGAACGGATGATCCGATTCGCCGTTAATGCTCGGCGGCAACTCGATCCAATGTCCGACAATGACGCAGTTCCGCTCGTGCATCGACGCGACAACACAGTCATTAACGCCGTCTCTCGATGACACACGCGCACGGCGTTGCTGCCGATGTGCAAAGTCGCACGCGATCGCGCTCATGAACGTCAGATGACGCATTTGTTGCACGTGTAACAGCGGTGAGACGTCGCGATTCCAGCGTAATTTGAATCGAATTGAATCCTTTAAGGTTAGCGAGGCAATCAATGTATGAACCAGAAATTTCCATGATTGCCGCCGCTCTAGGATGTACGAGTCAAGCCGGGGTAACTACGGACAAGGCGGGGCATGAATCACATCAGTCACATCGAACGCACGCGAGCCGGCTGGTTCGGACATCGCAAGCTGACCCCACGCGCATGCATTGCGGACAGCAAAAAACACCTTCGCACCTTCCTCGCCGAGGCGCTGGAAGATCTCGGCTTCATCACCAGTGAATGCAGCCAGGCTTTGGAACTCGACACCGTTCTGGACGCGGAACGGCCCGATCTCCTGGTGCTCGGCGTGTCCGTGGACGGCATCGAAGTCAGTAAAATTCTCGAGACTTTGGTGAGAAAGGACTATGGCGGCAAGGTCCTCGTCATCGGGCAGCCGGACTCGATCATCGTCAAGGCGGTCCGGCAAATCGGCGATGAGTACGGCATTGCCATGCTGCCGGCGCTGTCGACGCCGTTCAGCGCCGGAACCCTTCGCGACAGTCTTGCGTCGCTGATGCCGCTTGAACCCGCGCCGAGCCCGGCGGTGGACGTGCCCGAAGCGCTGAAGGCCGGCTGGCTCGAGCTGTGGTATCAGCAGAAAATTCATCTCCGGACGCTGGTGCCAAGCGGCGCCGAGGCGCTGATCCGGATGCGCCATCCGGCCTGGGGTGTCGTGCCGCCGGCCTACTTCATCCCAGACGAAAGCGATCCGCATTTTCATGCGCTGTCCGAGTTCGTGATCGAGCGTGCCATCGAGGATTGGCGCTATCTCATCGAGCAGATCGGCCCGGTCAATCTCTCGATCAATCTGCCGATCTCCTTCCTCGCCGACGATCGTGCCGTGCGCGAGCTCTGTTACCGGATGCCGGATCATGCAGCCTTCGCGGGCCTGCTGATCGAGATCGACAGTACCGAGGTGATCGATAATCTGGATCTGGCAATCGATGTCGCCCGGCGCGTTCGGCTGCACAATATCGGCATCTCGATCGACAATGTCGGCGCGAACTGGCCGTCTTTGCTGGGACTGCCGAACTTTCCGTTCGTCCAGCTCAAGGTCGACCATCAATTCGTCACCGGCTGCGCGGATCAGCGCCTGAAGCAGACGGTATGCCGGCGTGTCGTGGAGCTGGCCCACGACAATAGCGCGCAGGTCGTGGCCCAGGGGGTCGAGACCCGCGCGGACTTTCTCGCCGCGCACGAAATGGATTTCGATCAGGTCCAGGGCTACCTGTTCGGCAAGCCGATGGGCGTCAAGAAGTTCGCCCGCTCGCGCATGCATTTCTCGGAGAAAGAGCCGGCGTCCTGAGGCGGGCTCTCTGGTCAGGCTCATGCGTCGCGATCGATCGCGCGCAGCGCTTCGCCGCGCGCGATCAGGCGTTTTGCATTGGAATAGGTCGGGACCTCCAGCAACGAGCCGTCGAGTTCGACGCGCCCAAAGCCCTGCGTTCGCGCCGCTTCGAACGCCGCGACGATCCTGCGCGCCCGGCGCAACTCCTCCTCGCCCGGCGTCAGGACGCCGTTGACGATCGAGGCATGCGCGGGATCGACCAGGCTCTTTGCGGTGTAGCCCAGCCGTCGCGCCCAGATCGTGTCGCGTTCGACGCCTTCGGCGTCGCTCCAGGTGTAGGGACAATCGACCGCGACGACGCCGGCGGCACGACATTCGACGATGAAGCGCTGCCGCGCGTAAGCCAGCTCCAGCCCATCGCTGCCGCGCTCGGCACCAAGATCGGCGGCGAGATCCTCGGAGGCCATCAGGCAGCCGATCGTGCGCCGGCTCGCCGTGGCGATCGCGCCGGTCTGCACCAGACCGCGCGCGAACTCGATATTCGGCAGCAGCGACGTCGATCCTTCGGCGATACCGTAGTCGCGCTCGAACCGCGTCACCGCCTCGTCAAGCCTGACGACATGGTGCGGCTCGGCGACCTTCGGCAGCGCGACGATATCGGGACGTCCGCGCATCACGGCGGCGAGATCGTCCATGCCGTCCTGGTCGAGCGGATTGACGCGGACCGCGACGACCACGCCTCGGCCGCGCCAGGCCGGGTAGAGCTCGCCCGCCAGGGCCCGCGCCTTCGGGCGCAGCCGCGGCGGGGTAAAATCCTCGAGCTCGTGGATCAGCACGTCGGCGCCGCTGGCGGCCGCGTGCTGCAGCACGTCCTCGTTGGCGCCTTCGAGAAACAGCCAGGAGCGGCACAGCGGAGCCGGACGCAGCTTGCGCATCACGCGGCCCGCGCCGCCGTCACTGGAACGTCATGTCGAGGCATTTCGAGATGTCGGAGCCGAGGCCGGACGAGATGGTGATGCAGCCGCGAATCTTCTGGGTGTTGACGTCGCTCGCCCAGATCGCATAGCCGCCCGGACCGAAGAACGAGTTGGTGTTCGGCGGCTCGGTCTCGGTGGCGTCGAACGTGTAGTTGCCGTCGGTCTCGAAGATGCGCGGCTTCTTGGTGCAGCCGCCGTCGGCTTGTACGTTGATGACCTCCTTGTTGTCCCGCGTCAGCGCCAGCGAGACCTGGCAGCGGAAGTATTCCGAGGTCTTGGCGTTGAACAGATAGGCGTAGGACTTGCAGGTCGCGGTGTTGAGCTTGCCGGCCGACAGGCCGCGGCTGCAGGAGATCCGCTGATTGTTGGAGAGCTTGAACTCGTCCGCCTGCGCGACTGACGCCAGCGTCATGAACGACAGAGCGACACCGA
Source organism: Bradyrhizobium sp. BR2003 (assembly GCF_009720285.1). Lineage (NCBI taxonomy): Bacteria > Pseudomonadati > Pseudomonadota > Alphaproteobacteria > Hyphomicrobiales > Nitrobacteraceae > Bradyrhizobium > Bradyrhizobium sp. BR2003. The sequence continues at coordinate 53,250 of NZ_SMYJ01000048.1, read as the reverse complement.
TACCGATCTTCATGACGTGGTTCATCGCGATCATCCCCAGGTAGTGTTTCCGCCAATCAAAGCGTTTGTAAACGGTAACGCGAAAATAGTCGCCCAGCTTGATGCGGGAAATCACAACCTCGCTGGTCTGCGCGAGCGGTCACGCCGATTGTCGTATTGACGTGCGAATATCGTTCGTGATTTGTTCAAAAGCGTGGGGACGACGCCGTTTTCTCGGCCGGAGGTGGATCATGACGCATTTTTTGACCAAGACTTTTTTTGCGACTGCGGCGTTTGCCGCGCTGACGACCTGCGCTTTCGCGCAGGAGGCTGCGCCCTGGGAGCTGAAGTCCGACATGGGCTATGCCTATGACAAGGACGGCAAAACCTGGTCCTACAAGATGGGCACCAACAACGCCGGCACGCTGCTGAAGGGCGCCAAGAAGGTGCCGAAGGGGACGCTGTTCTTCATCGGCCAGAACGGCCAGCTCTACATGCGCTCCGGGCCCTATCTCGAGGGCGACGGCAAGTTCAAGTTCGGCTCGAATTAGCGCGTTTTCGAGCGAAGTGGACGCCGGTTCGCGTGAAGAAAACGCGTGAAGGGTCTGGAGCTCCGGTTCTGATTCGATCAGAACCGGAGCTCTAGCTAGCGGTTTTCGGCAGCATCAGAACGCTGCGGCCAATTCCTTCGCGCCCGGCTTGTTGCTGTTGAAGTCCATCCGCTCGTTGGTGACGGCAAGCAGCCTGGCCACCGTGTTGTGGCGGATGGCGACCGGGTTGCGCTCGTAGCCGGAGCGCTGGAAGAAGTTCGAGGTCGGCACCTGCTCGCGCATCGCCTGCGGCATGGTCACCATGTCGAGCCCGGTGCCGTCGCCGGTCAGGTTCATCATCTCGAGTTCGGCCGCGGTCAACGGCCGGCTGTAGCCTTTGTTGCGGGCGAAGATCACCGAGGTCAGCAGCTTGTGGGTCTGCAGCATCGGGCCGACATCGATGTCGAGCACCATGGCATGGCACGCCCAGCCTTGCGGCGTGTCGGCGAGGCGCTGATGCGCGGACCAGTCGTCGGGCACGGTGCGCGTGAACGCGACCATCTTCTTCAGCACCGCGAGCTTGTGCTCCATCGCCTTGCGCGCGGGCCCCTGCGTCCTCGCAACCCGCTCGGTCAGATCCCGCACGAATTCATGGCCCTGCTCGGCCAATAGCTCGACGGTGTTGGTGGTGAGCAGCTGGTTGTAGCCCATCGCGGTGGAGATGGCGCGCTTGCCGCCGTGCTCGATGCCCGCCTGCACGTCGTAGGTGCCGGTGCCGCCGGTCTCGAACGAATAGACCCGCACCGCCTGCTCCGGCGTCAGCCCCGCGGCGCGCGCGTAGCGGGCATAGGCGCGCTTGAACTCGATCTCGCTGGCCGGCCGCTGCGGCGTGAACTGGAATTGCTCGGCCGCCGCCCTGACCAGGTCGGAGGCCACCGGAAGCGTTTTGGGCGGACGCGGCGGCTTGCCTTCCTCCTCTTCCGGAGCCGGATTGACCGGCCGCTTCGGACCCTCATAGACCGGCGGCTGCTGCAGCACGTAATCGTCCAGCGATATCTGCACGCGGTCGCGCCGCTTGGCGTTGCGGCCGCGCCTCTTCTCGGCGATCGCGTTCCAGTAGGCGCTCGCGTCCTGCTCGAAGGCGGCGCGCGCCTCCTGATATTCCTGCAGCTTGCGGCGATATTCCATGATCGCCTGCGGCGATGCCTGCGCCATCGCATTGGAGACGGAAGGCGGCAACGCACCGGCCTCGCCGGCAAGGACGGACGGCGCGCTGGCGGCGAGCGCGAGCGCGACAAATCCAGGGCACAGGCGAATCAATTGCGGGCGCATGGCCTCGTTGTATCAAGCACGGCTGCGAAGTCAGCCCGGAATTGTCCGGATCGCAGCGGCCGGATGCCGCGATCGATGCAGAATATTCGCCACAATGCGGTGTTTTCCGAACGCAGCAGTGGAGAGACTGCCATGAGGATGACCGTCTGGCTGGTTACCGCCTGCGCATTGACGCTCGCTGCACCGGCGCGCGCCGAGCGTCCGGACTGCGGGTCGTTTCCGGACACGCGTTCACGCCTCACCTGTTACGAGAATGTGTCGCGGGCGCCTCCGGAACCCGAGGCCGCGACGCATTCGCCTGGTGCGCACGGGAAATCAATGAAGATGAACGCCCGCAAGCGGCGTCACAAATAGCGTCATCGTCGCTACTTCCATGCGAATACCGGCTGCTCCAGTTCGGCGACGCGGGTGCTGCGACCGGCCAGTACCTCGCGGAATTGATAGATCAGCGCAGCAGTCGGAGCATGGATCTGCTGGCCACCGAGGCGGAAGCGGATCACGCGCCGCGAGCTTTCCGGAATCGTGGCGAAGCTGAACGCGTCTTCCAGCTCGATCGCATCGAGGCCGATGCGGTGCACGGAGGCGACCTCGTCGGGGTTCGGCGTGATCGCCGCATGCGCGCCGGCCCAGACCACGACCGGCGTGATCAGATAGCCGGACCGCGTCGGATAATCGTCGAGCATGCCGAGCACGTCGCGCTCCGACAGTGCGAGCCCGAGCTCCTCATGCAATTCGCGCAGCGCGGCCTCGGCCTGCGTCTCGCCGGCATCGCAGCGCCCGCCCGGCAGCGCCCATTGCGCGCTGTGGGCACGCAGGCGCGCGCTGCGGCGGGTCAGCAGGAAGGCCGTGCCGCTGCCGCCGTCGGCTTCGGTCAGCGCGATCGCGACCGCGGCACGCTTCAGCATCGGCGCGGCGTCCGCCGGCGCCAGGCGCGCGAATGCGGCACAGAGCTCTGCGATATTCCGCCGGGTGGCATCGTCAAATGTGCGGGCCATTGACCTTGACTACAACACAACAGCGTCTGATGAAATGACTGCTACCACATGCCTCCTGCGATCAATCATCAGCAAGCAACGGACCCCACCTCATGACGGCCAAGGCCGCGGACAAACTCAAATCCGACGGCTGGAAGATCGCCGAAACCACGGGATTCCTGACGCTGATCGGCCCGCTGTGGGAACGGTTGAAGGACGGCGCGCTCGAGCTCGCGCTGATCACCGAGGACAAGCACCACAATCGCCGCGGCCTCGTGCAGGGTGGTGTGATCATGACCTTCGCCGATCGCGCCTGCGGCATGGCCGCACGCTTCGTCTCGGGCAAGCCGACGCTTGCGACGGTGCAGCTCGACACCCATTTCGTCGAGGCCGGCAAGATCGGCGAGATCCTGACGACGCGGCCGCGCGTGGTACGCTCGACCCGCAGCCTGATCTTCATCACGGCCGAGGTGACCGTCGACAAGCGCTGTATCGCGATGGCCAACGGCGTGTTCAAGATCCTGAAGAACGAGAGTTGATCCTTTGGTCATTCCGGGGCGATGCGCAGCATCGAGCCCGGAATCTCGAGATTCCGGGTCTGGTCCTTCGGACCATCCCGGAATGACAGCAGAAAAGGAACGATCGATGCAATATCGCCAGCTCGGCCGCAGCGGCCTGAAGGTTTCGCCGATCTGCCTCGGCACCATGATGTTCGGCGGACCGACCGACGAGGCGACCTCGGCGCGGATCGTGGCGAAGGCGCGCGAGGCCGGCATCAACTTCATCGACAGCGCGGATGCCTATAATGGCGGCAAGTCCGAGGAGGTCGTCGGACGCGCGATCTCGAACAGAAGGTCGAACTGGGTGCTCGCGACCAAGCTCGCCAACCCGATCGGCGACGACCCCAATCATGGCGGACTGTCGCGGCGCTGGGTGTTCCAGGCCGCCGACGAGAGCCTGAAGCGGCTCGGCACCGACTACATCGACGTCTATTATCTGCACAAGGAAGATCACACGACGCCGCTCGACGAGACGGTGCGCGCGATGGGCGACCTGATCCGCGCCGGCAAGGTGCGCTACTTCGGCGTCTCCAACTACCGCGCCTGGCGGGTCGCCGAGATCTGCAACATCTGCGACCGGCTCGGCATCGACCGTCCGGTCGCGAGCCAGCCCTACTACAATGCGATGAACCGGATGCCCGAAGTCGAGCATTTTCCGGCCTGTGCCTATTACGGCCTCGGCATCGTGCCCTATAGCCCGCTGGCGCGCGGCGTGCTCACCGGCAAATATGCGCCCGACGCGGCGCCGCCCGCGGACACGCGTGCGGGGCGCAACGACAAGCGCATGATGCAGACCGAGTGGCGGCCGGAATCGCTTCAGCTCGCGCAACAGATCAAGCGCCACGCCGAGAGCCGCGGTATCACCGCCGGGCAGTTCGCGGTGTCCTGGGTGCTGAACTCGTCGTTCGTCAGCGCGGTCATCGCGGGCCCGCGCACCGAAGCGCAATGGGACGACTACATCCGCGCGCTCGACTACCGCTTCACCGCCGAGGACGAAGCCCTGATCGACCGCCTCGTCGTCACCGGCCATCCCTCGACGCCCGGCTTCAACGACCCCGCCTATCCGATCGAGGGGCGCCGGGCGCGGACCGAGTAGCGCCCAGGCCTCGGCGCTCGTCTCGGCAGCGCCGAAGTTACGTTTCGTAGCTTCCGAATTGCGCGGAGCCCGACTCGGCTGCAGCATCAGGACATGGAAATGCTGATGCTGGTGCTGCAATGACGGCAGCCAATGTACTGGACTGGATCGTGGCCCTCCTCGTCTGCTGGGCGAGCCTGACCGCAATCTTCGAGCCTCGGCGCGGTGCCTCGCAGTGCGACGTGCCCACCGCAACAAGCAGCGCGCCGCAAGTCTCACTGGCGACCCTGACGCAAGCGGAGATTGAGGAGATGATCCGCGACATGAAGCTGCATGATTGAACGGGATCGGCAAACCGCGAAAATCCTTCCTCGTCGTCCCCCAAATGAAACAGGGCGGCGCCGAAGCGCCGCCCTGCTCTGATTGCCGTTTGCTCGCCGCTTACTTCGCGAGATCGAAGCGGTCGGCGTTCATCACCTTGGCCCAGGCCGCGACGAAGTCGTTCACGAACTGCTCCTTGGCATCGGACGAGCCGTAGACCTCGGCGAACGCGCGCAGCTGCGAGTGCGAGCCGAAGATCAGGTCGACGCGGGTGCCGGTCCACTTCACCGCCTTGGTCTTGCGGTCGCGGCCCTCATAGACGCCCTGACCGGCATCGCTCCACACCGTGCCCATGTCGAGCAGGTTGAGGAAGAAGTCGTTGGTGAGCGTCCCCGGCTTGCTGGTGAACACGCCGTGCTTCGACTTCTTGGCATTGGCGCCGAGCACGCGCAGGCCGCCGACGAGGACCGTCAATTCCGGTCCGGTCAGCCGCAGGAGCTGTGCACGGTCGACCAACGCTTCCTCGGGCTGCAGGAACTGATGCTTGCCGCCGATATAGTTGCGGAAGCCGTCAGCCCGCGGCTCGAGCGGAGCGAACGATTCGACGTCGGTCTGGTCCTGCGTCGCATCGGTGCGGCCCGGCGTGAAGGGGACCTTCACATTGGTTCCGCCGTCCTTGGCCGCCTTCTCGATCGCAGCCGCGCCGCCGAGCACGATCAGATCGGCCAGCGAGACCTTCTTGCCGAACTCCTTCTGGATGGCTTCGAGCTTGCTCAGCACAGTCTTGAGCTGCGCCGGCTCGTTGACATCCCAGTCCTTCTGCGGCGCAAGGCGGATGCGTGCACCATTGGCACCGCCGCGCTTGTCGGAGCCGCGGAACGTGGAGGCCGAGGCCCAGGCGGTCGACACCAGTTCGGACACCGACAGGCCCGAGGCGAGGATCTTCGCCTTGAGCGCCTCGATATCCTTGTCGTCGATCACGGCATGGTCGAGCGCCGGTACCGGATCCTGCCAGATCAGCGTCTCCTTCGGCACCAGCGGGCCGAGGTAGCGCTGGATCGGACCCATGTCGCGATGCGTGAGCTTGAACCAGGCGCGGGCGAAGGCGTCCGCGAACTGATCCGGATGCTCGTAGAACCGGCGCGAGATCTTCTCATAGGCCGGGTCGTAGCGCAGCGACAGGTCGGTGGTCAGCATCGTCGGGACATGCTTCTTCGACGGATCGAACGCGTCCGGAATGACGGCGTCCGCGCCCTTTGCCTTCCACTGCTTCGCACCCGCCGGGCTCTTCGTCAGCTCCCATTCGTACTTGAACAGGTTCTCGAAGAAGTGGTTGCTCCACTTGGTCGGGGTCTGGGTCCAGGTGACCTCGGGACCGCCAGTGATCGCGTCAGCGCCGACGCCGGTGCCGAACTTGCTCTTCCAGCCGAGACCCTGTTCCTCGATCGCGCCACCTTCCGGCTCCGGACCGATCAGCGACGGATCGCCCGCACCGTGGGTCTTGCCGAAGGTGTGGCCACCGGCGATCAGCGCAACCGTCTCCTCGTCGTTCATCGCCATGCGGAAGAACGTCTCGCGGATGTCCTTCGCGGCGGCGACCGGGTCCGGATTGCCGTTCGGGCCTTCCGGGTTGACGTAGATCAGGCCCATCTGCACCGCGCCGAGCGGCTCGGAGAGCTGGCGCTCGCCGCTGTAGCGCTCGTCACCGAGCCAGGTGCCTTCCGGACCCCAGTACAGCTCTTCCGGCTCCCACACGTCGGCGCGGCCACCCGCAAAACCGAACGTCTTGAAGCCCATCGATTCCAGCGCGACGTTGCCGGCGAGGATCATCAGGTCGGCCCACGAGATCTTGCGGCCGTACTTCTGCTTGATCGGCCACAGCAGCCGGCGCGCCTTGTCGAGGTTGGCGTTGTCCGGCCAGCTGTTGAGCGGGGCGAAACGCTGCTGACCGGCACCGGCGCCGCCGCGGCCGTCGGTGATGCGATAGGTGCCTGCCGAGTGCCAGGCCATGCGGATCATCAGGCCGCCGTAATGGCCGAAGTCGGCCGGCCACCACTCTTGCGACGTCGTCATCAGGGCCGTGAGGTCCTTGATCACGGCATTGAGATCGAGGGACTTGAATTCCTTGGCGTAGTCGAAGCCCTTGCCCATCGGATCGGACAGGCTGGAGTTCTGATGCAGCACCTGAACGTCGAGCGTCTCCGGCCACCAGTCACGATTCGTGTGCCCGCGGGGCCCGCCCGTGAATGGGCATTTGCCCGCGCCTTCGTCGGTTTTTGCGTCCATGTTTCTTCTCCGAGGTAGTGGATTCTGGAATGTGCTGGAGCTCTTCCAAGAGCGATTCTACGCGCCGCAATCCATCAGAGGAAATTGACTTTAATGATCGTGTCGATAAGATTATCTGATGATAAATGTCACACTCCGGCAACTCAGGTATTTTGATGCTCTGGCCCACCACCGCCATTTCGGGCGCGCCGCGGATGCCTGCGCGATCTCGCAGCCGGCGCTGTCGATGCAGATCCGCGAGATGGAACAGGCCGTCGGCGGCGTGCTGATCGAGCGCAATGCGCGGCAGGTGACGCTGACGACATTCGGCGAGGACCTGCTGCGCCGCGTGCGCGACATCCTGCGCTCGGTCGACGAGCTCGGCGACTTCGCGCGCGCCTCGCGCGACAAGCTTGCCGGACGGCTGCGCGTCGGCATGATCCCGACCGTCGCGCCATATCTGCTGCCGAAGGTGATCGAGAACCTGGCGCGGCTGCATCCCGAGCTCGACATCCATGTCCGCGAGACGCTGACGCCGAAGCTGATCAAGGAGGTCGCCGAGGGCCGGCTCGACACCGCGATCGTGGCGCTGCCGGTATCGGAACCGTCGCTGACCGAGGTCGCGCTGTTCTCGGAAAACTTCCTGCTGGTGCGGCCGGGCGAGGATGCCAAGACGCCGGTGCCGAGTGCCGAGATGCTGCGCGAGATGCGGCTCTTGCTGCTCGAGGAGGGCCACTGCTTCCGCGACCAGGCGCTGTCGTTCTGCAACATGCAGTCCTCGCCGCCGCGCGAGGTGCTGGACGCGAGCTCGCTGTCGACGCTGGTGCAGATGGTCGGCGCCGGCATCGGCGTCACCCTGATCCCCGAGATGGCGGTGACGGTGGAGACGCGCTCGGCGCCGGTCACGGTCTCGCGCTTCAAGCACCCGCAGCCGTCGCGCACCATCGGCATGGTCTGGCGCAAAACCTCTCCGCTCGCCGCGCAGCTCCAGCAGATCTCCGAGGTCGTCAGCCTCGCCGCCCGCGCCCTGCGCGCGCCGAAGCAGGACGGCGCCAAGGAGCCGGCGAAACGTGCGGGGCGAAGGAAGGTGGCGTGATCTCGGCTGTGTAGCGGAGACGATGCCGTCGGTGTTTAACGCACCAAGCGCGCCACGCTTACAGCAGTCGTCCCTGCTTTCGCAGGGACGACATCGAACATGTTGCGTGGTCTGGGAATCATACGTCCGCATTCTCGCGGCGAATGACGAGATGAGGCGGCGGCGCCCTACTTCTCCAGATACTTCTTCATCTCGGCGATCAGGCCGTCGCGCAGTTCGGGGCGCTTGAGGCCGAAGGCGATGTTGGCGCGGAGGAAGCCGGGCTTGGAGCCGCAATCGTGACGCTCGCCCTCGAACTCCACGCCGTAGAACTTCTGCGTCTTGGCAAGACCGATCATCGCATCGGTGAGCTGGATCTCGCCGCCGGCGCCGCGCTCCTGCGTCGCCAGGATGTTGAAGATCTCCGGCTGCAGGATGTAACGGCCGGTGATCGACAGGTTGGACGGCGCGGTGCCCTGCGGCGGCTTCTCGACCATGCGATCGACCTCGAAGATGTTGCCGGTGCGTTTGCCGACGCTGCAGATGCCGTATTGATGGGTGAGTTCGTCGGGCACCGCCTCGACCGCGATCAGGTTCGACTTGTCACCAAGCCTGCTCGCGGCGTCGATCATCTGCTTGAGGCAGCCCGGCGTGTTCAGCACCAATTCGTCCGGCAGCACCACCGCGAACGGCTCGTTGCCGACGATATCGCGCGCGCACCACACCGCGTGGCCGAGCCCGAGCGGCGCCTGCTGCCGGGTGAAACTCATCGCGCCGGCCTCAGGCTGGTTCTGCGCCAGGATATCCTGCTCGGTCTTCTTGCCGCGCTGCGCCAGCGTGGTGTCGAGCTCGAACATGCGGTCGAAGTGATCCTCGATGACACCCTTGTTGCGGCCGGTGACGAACACGAAATGCTCGATGCCGGCTTCCCGGGCCTCGTCGACCACGTACTGGATCAGCGGCTTGTCGACGATCGTCAGCATCTCCTTCGGCATCGCCTTGGTGGCGGGCAGCACGCGGGTACCGAGACCGGCGACGGGGAATACGGCTTTGCGGATCTTCATGGGATTATCGGAAGCCTTGAAATGGGTGGGACGGCGGCACGAAATGAATCATGCCTTTGGTACCCCGTTTTGCAGCCGCCAACAAAGGCGGATGTGTGGTGCGGCTTAATTCCGCCGTTCCCGTCAGCCAATGCGGGCCGCAACAAAATCTCGCCCTTGTTAAGTTATTGGAAACCGTGCCGGGGCCTTCTGGAACAGCACGATTTTGACAGGCACACGACAAATGCGCGCGATGGGAACATCAAGGATCAAGCTTTTCAGCGCGAGCCTGATCGCTCTGGGCCTGCTGCTGCCCGGCAGCACGCAAGCCCAGTCGGCGGGCAACGGCCTGACCAACCTGATCGACAGCATCTTTTCCGGACCGAATGCGACGCCGCCGCAGGCCGCGACAGGACAGGATGGCGCAGCGCCGCCGTGGAGCGGTGAAGACGGCGCCTCCGGCCATCCGCTGATGACGGCTGCGGCGATCCGCCAGGCCGCGTCGGACTTCCCGAACTGCGTCGCAGCGATGTGGCCAGATGCCGCACGGCGCAACATCAGCCAAGAGAATTTCGAGCGCTTCACCGCCGGCCTCACGCCCGATCTGCGCATCATGGACCTGATGGATTCGCAGCCGGAATTCACCAAGGCGATCTGGGATTATCTCGACATCCTGGTCAGCGACACCAGGCTCGCCAAGGGCCGCGAGATCCTTGCGAAATACAAGCCGCAGTTCGATGCCACCGAGAAGGCCTATGGCGTCGACCGCTACATCATCGCGGCGATCTGGGGCATCGAGTCGAACTACTCGACCCAGATGGGCGATCGCAACGTGGTGCAGTCGACCGCGACGCTCGCCTGCATCGGCCGCCGTCAGGCCTATTTCAAGGACGAGTTCCTGTCGGCGCTGGAAATCCTCAACCGCGGCGACCTCAGGCCCGAGCAGATGCGCGGCTCCTGGGCCGGCGCGTTCGGCCCGACCCAGTTCATGCCGACCGCGTTCAAGCGCTATGCCGTCGACGGCGATGGCGACGGCCGCCGCGACGTCGTCGACAATCCGAGCGACCTGATCGCCTCGACCGCCAACAATCTGAAAAAGGACGGCTGGCAGACCGGCGCGAGCTGGGGCTACGAGGTCGTGCTGCCGCAGGGCCTCAATTACATGCTGGCCGACCGCGCCAAGGCGATGCCGCTGTCGCAATGGGAGCATCTCGGCCTCAAGCGGCCGAACGGCCAGCCGTTCCCGCGGCCGTCCGACAAGGCCTATCTGCTGGCGCCGGCCGGCGCCGAGGGGCCCGGCTTCCTGATGCTGCAGAACTTCCGGGTGATCATGAAGTACAACCCGGCGGAAGCCTATGCGCTCGCCATCGGCCATTTCGCCGACCGCCTGCGCGGCGGCCAGCCCTTCGCGCAGCCCTGGCCGCGCCAGGAGCGGGTGCTGTCGCGCGCCGAACGGCTGGAACTGCAGCAGCTGCTCGCCCAGCGTGGCTTCTACAAGGGCACGCCCGACGGCCAGTTCGGCGGCCAGACCCGCGAGGCGCTGCGCGGCTTCCAGGTGTCGATCGGGGCGCCGGCCGACGGCTTTGCCACATCAGAGGTGCTGGAGCGGCTGCGGGGGCGGTAGGGCTGAAGCCGCAGGCTGGCCCAGCCCGTAGCCCGGATGGAGCGCAGCGAGATCCGGGGTTTTCGCATGCGGTTCGTCTGGTCCCGGATTACGCTTCGCTCCATCCGGGCTACGGGCCATTCGCGGCCACAAGCTCCCTGTACCTCTCCCGCTTGCGGGGGAGGTGCCCCGGTTCCGTCGCCGCGACATCCGCCCCCTCCCCCCCCCAAAAGTAACCGTGAAATCCGATATTTGCCGGCTGCCTTGACGGCGGCCGAAGGCACCCGATTTATGGTGGAAAAGCTGCCCGCTTGCGGCCCGATTCCGCTAGTATGCTCACGTACTTCCAGATCATTTGCGACCGAACGCGATGCGAGAGCCAAAGTCCTTTTTGCGCATATTCACCGAAGCCGGCCCGCTGGTCGCGCTGACGGTGGCGCTTGCGCTGTTGATCGGCATCGCCCAGCCCGCCTCGGCGCAGTTCTTCGGCTTCCCCGGCTTCGGCGGCGGACCGCCGCAACCGCAGCGCCGCGCTCCGCCGCAGCACGGCGGTGGCGGCTGGTTCGGCGGTGATTTCTTCGCGCCGTTCCAGCAGCAGCAGCCGCAATCATCGCAGCCGCAGCGGCCGCGCGAGGATTTCTCGCGTGCCCCGGCACCGGCCAAGCGCGAGGCCGCCGCCGAGCGCAACGTGCTGGTCATCGGTGATGCCATGGCCGACTGGCTCGGCTACGGCTTGGAGGATGCCTATTCCGACCAGCCCGACATGGGCGTGATCCGCAAGCACAAGACGGTCTCCGGCCTGATCCGCTATCAGCCCAAGGGCGATCCGGCGGATTGGGCCGCGGCCGCGAAGGGCATTCTCGCCACCGAGAACCCCGACGCCATCGTCGTGATGCTCGGCCTCAACGATCGCACCGCGATCCGCGAACCCGTCGTGGAGAAGAAGGTCGACAAGAAGGACGAGAAGAAGGACGCGCGCGGCAAGCCGGAGGCCAAGCCCGGCGACAAGCCCGATGCCGCCGCCAAGAATGATGGCAAGCCCGCCGATCCCGAGCCGCCGGCCGACGACGCCGACAACGATCAGCAGGCCGCGCCGGAAAAGACAGCGCGCTCGCCCAACGGCCTCTATGAATTCCGCGACGACCGCTGGGTCGAGCTCTACGGCAAGAAGATCGAGGAGCTGATCAACGTGCTGAAGAGCAAGGGCGTGCCGGTGCTGTGGGTCGGCCTGCCTGCGATCCGCGGTCAGAAGGGCACGTCGGACATGTTGTTCCTCGACGCGCTCTATCGCGACGGCGCCGGCAAGGCCGGCATCACCTATGTCGACGTCTGGGACGGCTTCGTCGACGAGGCCGGCCGCTTCATGCAGAAGGGCCCGGACTTCGAAGGCCAGCCCCGCAAGCTGCGTACCGATGACGGCGTGTTCTTCACCAAGGCCGGCGCGCGCAAGCTCGCGCATTATGTCGAGCGCGAGGTGACGCGCCTGCTCGCGGTACGCTCCGGGCCGATCGCGCTGCCGAGCGAACCGGCGACGCCGGACACCAGCGCCGAGCCCGGCAAGCCCGCGCCGCGGCCGCTGGCAGGCCCGGTGCTTCCGCTGGTCGCCTCCACGGTCGGCACCGATCAATTGCTCGGCGGACCGGGTTCGCGGCCCGCCGCCGTCGATGCGCTCGCCGCGCGCACGCTGGTGAAGGGCGAGGCGCTGGCACCACCCGCCGGCCGTGCCGACGATTTCGCCTGGCCGCGCCGCGAGATCGGCCGCGAGCAGGCCAAGGGCGATGTGCCGGTTGCGGCGGCGACGCCAGCCGCGCCGGCGGGCGGACCGGCCAATCCGCCGCCCTCGACCACGGCGATCGCGCCCGACGGCTCGATCATCACCGCCCCGAAGCCGCCAAGGCGTCTGTTCCGTCCGGCCCAGACGCAGGCCCAGCCGCAACAGCAGCCGCAGACACAGCCCTGGCTGCGCGATTTCTTCGGGTTCGGCGCGCCGCAGCAGCGCCCGCTGGTCGCTCCGCCGCCGCGTCCGCCGCGCGGTGTCGGACAGCGGGCCGCAGTGCCGGGGAATCCGTGGCAGTAAGCCGCGCACACGCGCGACCAGCTGACCGATGACTGGAAATTTGAGGGCGGGTCGGGCGAAGCCGTAACCCGCCGATGTCTTGCGCGGCGAGATGGCAGGTTACGCTGTCGCCGATCCGACCTGCGGTTTCGTCGTATGGCTCGCTCAGCCGTAATAGCGCCAGCGCGAGGGCGGCGGGCGGCGCGGCTGGCGCGTCATCAGGAGCGCGAGCGCAAAGCCGATGCCGCCGGCGATCAGCAGCGATCCCAGCGGGTTCTCCTGCACCGCATGCGCAATTGCCTTTTGTCCGCTGCGAACGGTCTCGCCGCGATGCTCATAGGCGTCCTTGAAGGTATCTTTGGCGTAGTTGACCGCGGTGTCGGCGGCGTCGCGGGCGGCGTCCTTGGCCTGGCCGTAGAGATCCTGCACCGAGCCTGCGGCTTCGCGCACGCGGCCCGAGGCTTGGGTCTGCGCATCGCCGGTCGCATCGCCGACTGCGCCTTCGGCCTTGCCCGCGAACTCCTTCGCCGTTCCGAAAATCCGATCCTTGTCCATCGTCACGCTCCCTGATCTGTCCGGGAGCTAACCGGGAAACGGCGCGCAGGTTCCTGTGGTTACAGGATCAGCCCGCCGTCGACGACGATGGTCTGGCCGACGATGTAGGAGGCGAGCGGCGAGGCCAGGAACAGCGCGGCGCCGGCCATGTCGGCGGGCGTGCCGAGACGCTTCAGCGGAATGCGCTCGAGCGCGCCTTCGAGACGCTTCGGATTTGCCGTGGTCGCCTTGGTCATCTTGGTGTCGACGAGGCCGGGCGCGATGCCGTTGACGCGGATGCCGTTCTCCGCCCAGGCCTCGCCGAGCGTGCGCGTCAGCCCGACGGCGCCGGTCTTCGAGGCGTTGTAGGCCGGATTGCCCATGGTGGAATGATAGGCCGCGGTCGAGCTTACGATGATCAGCGAGCCCTTAGCTGCGCTCAGCATCGGCTGGAATTTGGTGGCGCAGGCCATCAGGCTCATCAGGTTGACCTCGAGCACCTTGCGAAAACCCTCCATTTCGAATTCCCCGCGGCGGTAAATCACCGCGCCCTGCGCCAGCACCAGCACGTCGAGCCGATCGAACGACGGCCTGAAGGCCTCGATCGCCTGCGGGTTGCTGACATCGAGCTGCGCGTAGGCGAGGCCTTCGAGATGCGAGCCTTCCTCGGTGGAATAGTCGCTCGCCTGCGCGCGGGTGCCGCAGATCGCGACGCGCGCGCCCTTGGCGCGGAACGCCTGCGCGATGCCGTTGCCGATGCCGCTGGAGCCGCCGACCACCAATATTTGCTTGCCGCCGAAATCGAGCTCGTTCATCGCGCGTTCCTCTCTCGTGCTGTTGTCTTGATTGAGCATGATCCTTTTCGGAAAGCCAGCCGGGAAACTTGCGTTAACGCGCTGCGCGCATGCCGATATCGGATCAGTGGTTTGACGTATCTTGCGATCGGTGCCAGCGTTGCCGTCTCCTACAACGCAGAAAATCAACGGGGGGTCGGTGATGTCCGAATACAAGCAGCTCAGCCGTTCGGTGAAGGGCCTCACCGTTCTCGTCACCGGCGCCGCCAGCGGCATGGGCCGCGCCACCGCGCGGGTGTTCGCCGATGAAGGCGCCAATGTCGCGGTTACCGACCTCACCGAAGAAGGCACGCAAGCGGTGGCGAAGGAGATTTCGGCAAGCGGCGGCTCGGCGAAGGCCTGGACGCTCGACGTCAGCGATCGCGACGCCATCACCAAAGTCGTCAACGATGTCGCCGCGCATTTCGGCGGGCTCGACATCATCGTCAACAATGCCGGCATCTCGGTGCGGGTGCCGATCGACGATCCCGCTTACGAAGACGCCTGGGCCAAGGGCATCGCGGTGATGCTGACGGCGCATCCGCGCATCATCCGCGCGGCACTGCCATACCTGCGCAAGTCGCGCTCGCCGCGCATCGTCAACATCGCCTCGACCGAGGCGCTCGGCGCGACCGCGCTGCACAGCCCCTACTCCGCGGCGAAAGGCGGCGTCACCAGCCTGACCCGCTCGCTCGCGGTGGAACTGGGACGCGAAGGCATCACCGTGAACTGCATCTGCCCGGGTCCGATCCGCACCGCGATCACCGACCGCATCTCCGAGGAGCACAAGACGCTCTACGCCAAGCGCCGCACCGCGCTCGCCCGTTACGGCGATCCGGAAGAGGTCGCGCACATGACGCTGAGCCTGTGCCTGCCCGCCGCATCGTTCCTGACCGGCGCCGTGATTCCGGTCGACGGCGGGTTGATGGCGCGGAATGCCTGATCCGCGCGCCGCCGCGAAGCGTTGACAGCGCGCGCGCGGTGAGTAGCCTTCCCGTCAAACGAAGCGGGAAAGCCGCCCGCGACAGACGGGGAGATACGCCAATGACGGTCCTGATCCGGCAGCTTCACAAGCATTTCGTCGGCGAGGTCTCCGGCGTCGATCTGCGCAAGCCGCTGACGCAGCAGGAAGCGATCGACATCGAGGCCGGCATGGACAAATACGCCGTGCTCGTGTTCCACGGCCAGGACATCTCCGACGAACAACAGATGGCATTCGCGCTGAATTTCGGCGAGCGCGAAGATGCGCGCGGCGGCACGGTGGCGAAGAAGGAGGACTATCGTCTTTCCGCAGGGCTCAACGACGTCTCCAATCTCGACAAGGACGGCAAGCCGCTACCGAAGGACCACCGCACCCATCTGTTCAACCTCGGCAACTGCCTGTGGCACTCCGACAGCTCGTTCCGGCCGATCCCGGCGAAATTCTCGCTGCTGTCGGCGCGCGTGGTGAACCCGAAGGGCGGCAACACCGAATTCGCCGACATGCGCGCCGCCTATGACGCGCTCGACGACGAGACCAAGGCCGAGATCGAGGACATGATCTGCGAGCACTCGCTGATGTATTCGCGCGGCTCGCTCGGCTTCCTCGACTACACCGAAGAAGAGAAGCAGATGTTCAGGCCGGTGCTGCAGCGCCTGGTGCGGACGCATCCGGTGCACGGCCGCAAGTCGCTGTATCTGTCGTCGCACGCCGGCGCCATAAGGGGCATGAGCATGCCGGAGGCGCGGCTGCTGCTGCGCGACCTCACCGAGCACGCGACGCAGCCCGAGTTCGTCTATGTGCACAAATGGACGGTGCATGACCTCGTGATGTGGGACAACCGCCAGACCGTGCACCGCGTCCGCCGCTACGACCAGTCGCAGCCCCGCGACATGCGACGCGCCACGGTCGCGGGCACCCAGCCGACGGTCGCGCAGGAAGCGGCGGAGTAGCGGGCGCCGCCATCGTAGCCCAACTCACCGCTGTCGTAGCCAACCCAACAGCCGTCGTCCCGGGCAAGCCAACGGGTCGGCGCGAAGCGCCGCCCGATGACAGGTTCCGCGCGACCTGGGACCCATAACCACAAATGTGCGAGATTGCGCGACGCTGTGGCCCCAGCGAGGCGCCACAACCGCATGCGGTGGTTATGGGTCCGGCTTTCGCCGGGACGACACCGAGAACGCACCATCGCTCGCAAAAAAAGCAACGCGCTACGCGTGGCCGGCGTCGTTCGACAGCATGCCGGCCTCGATGCCGATCTTGCGCAAGGCGCGCGCGTATTTCTCGTCGACGTCGGTACCGAAGATCAACTCCGGATCAGCGTCGCAATGCAGCCAGCCATTGTGCTGGATCTCGTTCTCGAGCTGGCCCGGCGCCCAGCCGGCATAGCCGAGCGCGAGGATCGCGTGCTTGGGCCCGGCGCCCTTGGCGATCGCCTTGAGAATATCGACGGTCGCGGTGAGCGAGATGCCGTCGTCGATGTTCAGCGTCGCATCCTGAATGTAGAAGTCGCTGGAATGCAGCACGAAGCCGCGGCCGGTGTCGACCGGGCCGCCCTTCATCACCTTCATCATCTCGGCATTCTCGGGCAGCTGGATCTGGTCCGACTTCTCGATGATGTCGAGTTGCACCAGGAGCCCGGGGAAATCGATGCTGCCGGCCGGACGGTTGACGATGATGCCCATCGCGCCCTCGGAGGAATGCGCGCACATGTAGATCACGGAGCGTTCGAAGCGCGGGTCGTCCATGACAGGCATCGCGATCAGCATCTGGCCGTCGAGATAGCCGCCTTCGGCGGCATGGGCACCGACGGCCGGGCTTCTGCCGGCGGCGGTCTTGCGAGTCTTGCCTGGTTTGCCTTCAGGGCGCATCCGCAAAGGCCTTTCCTGCTGATTTGGCATCCTGATATCGGGTGGCGGTTCTGTCAATCAACCATCGACCGCCGTGCGGCGATGCATCACAAGCAATTCAATGGTTTGCACCGAAAGTTGCAGGTAAAGACGTCTCATGATCGTCATAGTTCCCTTGCGGGCCGCATTTGGCGTCGCCGCCCTGTTTTCCGTCGCATGTATGGCAACGGAGGTGCGCGCCGACGACGCCTCGCCGTGGCAACAGGACACGCATTCGGCGGTGCGGCTGCTCGCCGGATCGCGGAGCGGCGCGGTGCTGCTTGGCGGCATTGCGTTCCGGTTGCAGGACGGCTGGAAGACCTATTGGCGGACGCCTGGCGATTCCGGCGTGCCGCCCCGGTTCGATTTCTCCAGGTCGGATAACGTCGAGGCGGTTACCGTGATGTGGCCGGCGCCGCGGCAATTCGACGACGGCGCCGGCGGCACCTCGCTCGGCTACAAGCACCAGGTGGTGCTGCCGCTGCGCATCGTGGCGAAGAATCCCGACAAGCCGCTGGTGCTGCGCGCTGACATCAACTACGCGGTGTGCGAGAAGCTGTGCGTGCCGGTAGAGGCGAAGGCCGAGCTGGCGTTCGCGAGCGTCGCATCGACCGAGGACGCCGCGCTGTCGGAAGCGCTCAACGCGGTGCCGAAGCCCGCCAATATCGGCGACCCCATCCCGTTTTCGATCCGCGACGTCAAGCGCAACGGCAAGAACAACGTGCTGGTCGATGTCAGCGCGCCCGAGAGCAAGGACCTCAGCCTGTTCGTCGAGGGGCCGACGCCCGACTGGGCGCTGCCGGTGCCCAAGCTCGTCGAACACGCGCCGCCGGGCGTGAAGCGCTTCTCCTTCGAGCTCGACGGCCTGCCGCCCGGCGCCAAGGCCGACGGCGCCGCACTGAAGCTGACGCTGGTCGGCGGCGACAAAAGCTACGAATTCAATATCAATTTGAATTGAGCCGCAGGGTCATTCCGGGGCGATGCAGCGCATCGAACCTCAAGGGCGCAATTGCGCCCGAGGGAATCTCGAGGTCCCCCGGTGCGCAATTGCGCACCTGAGGTTCAGCGCTTCGCACTGCCCCGGGACGACCCCGAGGGGGTGCAGTCGCCGAACCCAATATTAACGTTTCGTTGATAGATCGGAGGCCATTGCCGCCGTGCGGCGCTTTAGGAATTTTCCGCCTTGGCTGTGATGGAGACACAATCCGCAACCTCTGCGCCATTGGGCCGGGTCGCACGCCTGCGTGACCTCGCCGCGCGCGCGCTCGGCGGCACCAAGGAGGCGTCGGTCACCAAGCGCCTCGCCGGCATGATCTTCGCCATCCGCGTCGTCAGCGCCGCCATCGCCTATCTCGCGCAGATCCTGCTGGCGCGCTGGATGAGCGGCTCGGACTACGGTATCTATGTCTATGTCTGGACCTGGGTGCTGCTGCTCGGCAGCACCATGGATTTCGGCATCGCGCCCTCCGCGCAGAAGATCATTCCGGAATACCGCGCCCGCGGCGACCTCGCGGCGCTGCGCGGCTTCCTCTCCGGCGGCCGCTGGGTGGTGCTGGCGACGTCCAGCATGGTCGCGTTGCTGCTCGCCGGCGTGATCCACCTCGCTTCGCCCTGGATCGATCCCAACGCAATCGTGCCGCTCTATATCGGCTGCCTGACCTTGCCGCCCTTCGTCGTCGCCAACACCCAGGACGGCATCTCCCGCGCGCATGACTGGATGCAGCTCGGCCTGATGCCGCAGTTCATCGTGCGGCAGGGGCTGATCATCGCCCTGACCGCCGGCGCGCTGGCGCTCGGCCTCAATCTCGGCGCCACCGCAGCGATGATCGCGAGCGCGGCCGCGGCGTACATCGCGGCGATCGGCCAGATGGTCGTGCTCAACCGCCGCCTCGCCGCCCATCTCGGGCGGGGCGAGAAGACCTACGACGTCAAGGGCTGGTTCGCGATCTCGCTGCCGATCATGCTGGTCGAGAGCTTCTATCTCCTGCTCGGCTACACCGACGTGCTGATGCTGCAGCAGTTCCGCTCGTCCGAGGAGGTCGGCATCTATTTCGCCGTGGTGAAGACGCTGGCGCTGGTGTCGTTCGTGCACTACGCAATGGCGGCGACCACCGCGCACCGCTTCGCCGAATACAATGCGCTCGGCGACAAGGACCGGCTGTCGGCCTATGTCGCGCACGCCATCAGCTGGACGTTCTGGCCCTCGCTGTTCGCGACCGTCGCCCTGCTGGCGTTCGGCAAGCCGCTGCTGTGGCTGTTCGGCCCGAAATTCGTCGACGGCTACAGCATCATGTTCGTCGCCGCGATCGGACTCGTGGTGCGCTCGGCGATCGGGCCGGTGGAGCGGCTGTTGAACATGCTCGGCCACCAGAGCATCTGCGCCACCGCCTATGCGGTGTCGTTCCTGATGAATGTCGGGCTCTGCATCGCCCTCGTCCCGCGCTACGGCGGCATGGGCGCCGCCGCCTCGACCTCGCTGTCGCTGACCTTCGAGACGATCCTCTTGTTCTATGTGGTGCGCTCACGCCTCGGGCTGCACGTGCTGGCGTTCGGCAGGCGGCGGCCGGCGTCATAGCATTCCGCCGGGCGCGGCCTAATGCGATGGCATGCCCGCCGCCGGACTGGAACACCTGCCTGACCGCGTTCAGCCTTGCGCCGGTCAGGCGCGCCTGATGTCCGCCTGCCCCCAATCGTGGCCGGCAACCATGCGGCGGAAGAACCACAGCACGGCCGGGCAGGCCAGGAGCACCGCGGCGCCGAAGTCGAGCGCCGCGCTGGCGGAGCCGACCGCGGTGGAGAGCCTTCCTCCGATCGCCGGTCCCGCCAGCATGCCGGCGTAGTAGACGGTGTAGAATATTCCCATTCCGATCGGCCGCGTCTTCTGCTCAAGCACACACGCAGGCAGGCTCATGATCGGACCGGCAGGCAGGCCGCAGAGGATTCCAAGAGCGATGACGACGGGAAGCACAGTGCCGCTGCGCGACAGGAGCAGTGTCAGGAGCGCGAAGGCGACGCAGCCCGTGGCCAGGATGACCTCGCCGCGCCTGGTCCGATCGGCGAGGAAGCCGCCCAACGGCACCGAAAGGGCTGCGAGCCAGAGCACGATACTGATGGTTGATCCGGCTGCGGCGCCGGACCAGCCCTGCTCGACAAGCATCGACGGACCGAAACTGAAGATCATCGCAAAACCGATGTTGTAGAGACACCAGATCAGGCCGGCGGCAGTCACGGCGCAGATCGTATCGGCGGTCAGGCTGCGGCGCCCGCTTTCAACCGCGACCGCCGCATCCGGCGCGCGATAAACCAGAGCAATGAGGCCAAGACCGATCAGGATCACCCCGGCGACGGCAAGATTGACGGCATGGAGGCCGAGCGTGGCTCCGATTGCCGGCAACAGCATGAGAGCGACTGCGATGCCGGCCGGCCATGAGTTGATGAAAATGGCCATCGCGGTGGCGATTTCCCGGCCGGCAAACCAGTCCGCGACCATCTTGGTCATCAGAACGTTCAGGAGGACGCCGCCGATGCCGGCAGTCAGTCGGCCCGCGATCTGCGCGCTCCACGACGTTGACGCGGTCATCAGCAGTTCGCCTGCCAGCATCATCAGGAGGCCGGCAACGACCACCACCTTGTCGCCATAGCGGCGGCCGATCGCGCCGCCAGGCAAGGCAAGCAGGGCGCCCGGCGCGAAGTAGAGCCCGATCAGAACGCCGATATCGGCCAGGCTCGCGCCCAGACCCTGGCTGAGCTGCGGCGCGATGGCCGCGACGCTCTGAAACTGAAAGGCGATGGTGGCACGAGCGGCGAACAGAGCAGCAAGAATGGTCCAACGGCTTCGCATTTGGATTTTCTCCGATGCCCTGAACTATGTCGTCGGCTTGATATTCTGGTTCAGGCGGAAGAAATTCGTCGGATCATATTTGTTCTTGAGCGCGACAAGGCGCGCGTAATTTTCGCCATAGGCGTCGCGCACCCGGTCTTCGCCCTCATCCCCCAGATTGTTGGCATAGACACCGCCGGTCGAATAGGGCCTGACGGCACTCCACAGCTCGCGCGCCCAATGCATGTTCGCCTCGTCGCCGGCCGGATCGTCCCAGATCGCGACCGGAAAGCAGTCGAACGCCGCATCCCGGTTTGCGTAGGGCGAGCTCGATACCGGAACCCGTGCAATTGCGCCGCCGACATGCTGGAGGACCAGCAAGGACGAGGTGTTGGGGGCTCTCGCATAGGCGTCGAGCAGCGCGTCGATCGCGCCCGCACCGATCTCGCGCAGGAACTGCGCCTTCCAGTAATAGCGACGTCCCCGCGGAAACAGGGCATCGCCACCCGATTGGATCTCGAGATAGGGGACGGTTGCGAGGCGCGTCTCGACGGGCGAGCCGAACTTGACGATCGGCGAAAGCGCGCGCTCCCCGTCACGATGCGAGCCGACGTAGCAACCGGAGATGTTGAAGAACCGGTCGCCCGACGGCAGCGTCACAAGGGCCGCATCGACGTTGACCTCATCGGCAGCGTTTCGCGCGAACTCGTCGTAGAACCGCATGGCCTCGCGCGCCTGATCGTAAGGATAAAGCGTTGACGCGACCGGCAACGACGTGCCGATCGGATGCAACCGGTATTCGAACGCAGTCACGATGCCGAAATTGCCGCCGCCGCCTCTCAAGCCCCACAGCAGGTCGGGGTGTTCGGTCGCGCTGACCCTCAAGACCTGTCCCTCGGCTGTCACCACTTCGGCGGCAATCAGGTTGTCGCAGGTCAACCCGTATTTTCGCCCGAGCTTGCCGAAGCCGCCGCCAAGCGTCAGCCCGGCGATGCCGGTGTCGCTGTTGACCCCCATGGTGGTCGCCAGACCGTGCGCCTGCGTAGCACGATCGAATTCGCCGAGATCGAGGCCGGCCTCCGCGCGCGCGGTGCGCCGGACCGGATCGACATCGATGCGTTTCATCCGCGACAGGTCGATGACGATGCCGCCGTCACAAACCGAGAGGCCAGCGACATTGTGGCCTCCGCTGCGAACGGCCACCGGGAACGTGCGGGTCCGCGCGAACGTCACCGCCTCGACCACGTCCCGGGTATCCGCGCAGTAGGCGATCATCGCCGGCCGCCTGTCGACGGCACCGTTCCAGACCCTGCGCGCCTCGTCGTAACCGGCGCTCCCGGCGAGGACCACCTGACCCTTGAGCCGTAGCTGGGAGGCGGGCCGAAGCTCGGAATGCGATTTGCCCATCACCTCGTCATATGGCTGCCGCTGCTCCATCCGATTTGCTCCTCGCCACGAATGCCCTTGCCATCATCTCACGGCGTGCCAAATCGTCCTGAATCCGATCGGAAAAAGTTGCGAAAATTTGCCGAAAAGGGATGGCTCCAAGCGATGGCGACGACGCCCACTTGCGCACAGCTCGCGATGTCGTCCACCCCGGCCCGCTGCCTCCAAAACAAAAGCCGGCCCTGATCCAATCAGGGCCGGCTCGTTCTGAGGCCGCCAAATCGCGCCGGAGAATTACTCCGCGGTCCAGCCGCCGTCGATCGAGTAGTTGGAGCCGGTGATCTGCGCGGCGTCGTCGCTGCACAGGAACAGCGCAAGCGCTGCGACCTGATCGGAGGTCACGAACTCCTTGGTCGGCTGCGCGGCGAGCAGCACGTCCTTGATGACCTGCTCCTTGGTCATGTTGCGCGCCTTCATGGTCTCCGGGATCTGGTGCTCGACCAGCGGGGTCCAGACGTAGCCCGGGCTGATGCAGTTGCAGGTGATCTTGTGCTGCGCGAGCTCCAGCGCCACCGTCTTGGTGAGACCGGCGATGCCGTGCTTGGCCGAGACATAGGCCGACTTGAAGGGCGATGCGACCAGCGAGTGCGCCGAGGCGGTGTTGATGATGCGGCCCCAGCCGCGCTTCTTCATGCCGGGCACCGCGGCGCGGATGCCGTAGAACGCCGACGACAGATTGATCGCGATGATCGCTTCCCACTTCTCCGGCGGGAATTCCTCGATCGGCGCAACGAACTGGATGCCGGCATTGTTGACGAGGATATCGACCGAACCGAAAGTCTTCTCGCCGAGCGCAATCATATCGGCGATCTCGGCCGGCTTGGTCATGTCGGCCGGCGAATGCACGGCCTTGACCTTGAAGTCGGTCTCGATGCCCGAACGCTCCTTCTCGATATCGGCCGGAACGCCCATGCCGTTGAGAACGATATTGGCGCCGGCACCCGCGAAGGCGCGCGCGATCGCCAATCCGATGCCGCTGGTCGAGCCGGTCACAACGGCGGTCTTGCCTGTCAACGTACCCATTATCGGTCGCTCCTATTTGCTTGCGGGGGGTGTGGGTTCATCCCCCGTGAGGTCGTAAGTCACCATGGTTTCCCCGGACTGCGGCCGTTCTAGCCATTCTTTGTGACGCATCGACAAATGCACGTCGCGGACGCCCGCGCCCCAGTGCTCGACCATCGCAACATGGGAGAAGTCGTAGTCCTTCGAGGAGCTCTCGTAGTTCTTGCTCTTGTAGATCAGGTGAACCACCGTGACGGTGTTCTCCTTGGACGCCTTGCGCAGCAGCTCCACCGACGGATCGTTCTTCAGATAATCGGGCAGCTTGCCGATCAGGTCGCGCACCGCCATGCGGGCGTTGTGGATCTGCCTGTTCTTGTCGGTGTTCATCCGCGTCCGGCTGGAGTAGCGGATGTCCTTTTCGCGCTCGGCGGCCTCCAGCAGCGTCTCCGGCAACGGCCCGCGCGCGCTGAACAGATCGACCTGGAAGATCAGGAGATCACGGCTGATCTCCTCGTCGAGCACGAAGTCGAGCGGGGTGTTCGAGGCGATGCCGCCGTCCCAGTAGTGCTCGCCCTCGATGACGACGGACGGAAAGCCCGGCGGCAGCGCGCCCGAGGCCATGATGTGCTCGGGGCCTATCTTCTTGCCGAGCTTCCTGAACTCGTAATTGTCGAAATAGCGGAAATTGCCCGAGGTGACGCTGACCGCGCCGACCGACAGGCGCATCTTCAGATCGTTGATGCGGTCGAAATCAACGAGGCCCTCCAGCGTCTTCTTCAGGGGCGCGGTGTCGTAATAGCTCAGCGACTGCGAGCTGCCGGGCGGCCACAGCGGCGCCGGCGGGATCCGCGGCGTGAAGAAGCCGGGCACGCCGAAGGTCGCGATGATGGCGGCGCTGGTCTCGTTGAACAGCGAGCGGGCGCGTTCATGCTTCGAGACCGGATTCCACGGCACCGGCGCCGACACCATCTCCCAGAATTCCTTCAGCCGCGGCACGCGCTTGGCCGGCTCGTTGCCGGCGATGATCGCGGCGTTGATGGCGCCGATCGAGATGCCGGCGATCCATTCCGGCTCGAAGCCGGCGTGACAGAGCGCCTGAAAGGCGCCGGCCTGATAGGAGCCGAGCGCGCCGCCGCCCTGAAGAACCAGCACGCGCTGCGCTTGCGCAGGCGTCGAGGCCGGCGCGGAATCCGAAGTATCCATTCGTAACCGTTGGGTCAGGAAATGACTTGAGACGCACCGTGGCGGCTGTTCGCCGCGGCGTCAATCAACGAGATTCGGAGCTCTTTGCTTGAGCATGACCTTCCCGGAAAACCGCCTCACACTTTTCCGGATCATGCGCCAGATCACGCGGAATTTATCGAGATCAGGTTGCCGCCAAAATGAGCGTCCAGAACACCTTGTACTTGGTGTTTGGAGCATAGACCGCCGCGATGCCCATTTTTGTGACACCGCTCTTCAGCATATTGGCCTTGTGCGGCGGTGAATCGCGCCAGCCCGAAAAGGCTTCGGCCAGCGTGTGATAGCCGGCCGAGATGTTCTCGACCGCCACCGCCGCTGGATACCCCCCGGCCTGCAGCCGCTTGCCGAGCGGGGCCTTCACGTCGTGGTCCATCTTGTTGCGGGCGGCCATCGCCTGCGACTGCTGCTCGGCGAGCTTGGTCAGGTCCGGATCCACCGCGACGGTGCCGAGACCATTGTTCTGGCGGTACTGCGAGAACATGATCGCGGCGGCCTGGCTGTCCAGCACCGCGCCGGGCTGTGCCATGTTGAGATACATGGCCGGTTCTTCCGGGAGTTTGGTGTCGGCGGCGCAGCCGGCAAGCACCAGAAGCCCGAACAGGGCGACCGTCGTCCGTTTCACTTTTGAGAACCCCCAAGGTTGGCCTGCCGTTGTTGCATACCAACCGTGGCTGAATGGTGAACAGCGGCTAACTTTTGGCCACACAAAACGCCGTCATTCCGGGGCGCTGCGGTTGCATCGAACCCGGAATCTCGAGATTCCGGGTTCGGTCCTGCGGACCGCCCCGGAATGACGGGTGAGATCGTTGGCCCGGTAGCCCGGAGGCAGCGGAGCGCAATCCGGGACAGCCCATCGGCGGAGCGAGGGGGCTACGGCTCTACTCCTGGGCGGCAAAGATCCGGTAGCGGCGGGGCTGCAGGGAGACGATTTCGCCGGCCTGGAGCTCTCGGTCGCGGGGGGCGTCGATCTCGATCACGGTCTTGCCCTCGCTCCCCGACAGCGCCACCTCGGCGCGCTGGATCGGGCCGAACGAACGGACATGCCGGATGGCGCCTTCCAGGGCGCCCGTTCCGGCCGGGCCGACCGCCATGTCGTGGCGGCGGACGAACAGTTTTGCCGCGCCCGATGCCGCGCCGAGCGCCGGAATGTTCAGGGGACGGCCGTCCAGCCGCACCGCATCGCCGGCGACGTCGACCGGCAGCACGATAGATTCGCCAATGAAGCCGTGCACGAAGGCGGTCGCCGGATTGTCATAGACCTCGCCGGGCGAGCCGATCTGCTCGATCTTGCCCTTGTCCATCACCACGACGCGGTTGGCGACTTCGAGCGCTTCTTCCTGGTCATGGGTAACGAAGATCGAGGTGACGTGGATCTCGTTGTGCAGCGAGCGCAGCCATTGCCTGAGCTCCTTGCGCACCTTGGCATCGAGCGCGCCGAACGGCTCGTCGAGCAGGAGGATCCGCGGCTCGATCGCGAGCGCGCGCGCCAGCGCGATGCGCTGGCGTTGGCCGCCGGACAATTGGCTGGGATAGCGGCTGGCCAGCCAATCGAGCTGCACCAGGTCGAGCAGGTTCTTGACGCGGGCGCGGATCGTCGCCTCGTCCTTGCGGATCGCGCGCGGTTGCACGCGCAGGCCGAAGGCGACGTTCTCGAATACCGTCATGTGCCGGAACAGCGCGTAGTGCTGGAACACGAAGCCGACCTGGCGCTCGCTGGCGCCGCGCGAGAGCGCATTCTCGCCGTCGATCGCGACCTCGCCCGAGTCAGGCCAGTCCAGGCCCGCGATGATGCGCAGCAGCGTCGTCTTGCCGGAACCCGACGGACCGAGCAGGGCCAGCAACTCGCCGTCGGCGACCTTGAGATCGACATTGTCGAGCGCGGCAAAGCTGCCGAACGTCTTTACGATATTCTTGACGTCAATCGCCATCGGGCACCTCTGCCTCGTCGAGCCGCCGCTCGAGAACGGTCTTCGCCACCAGGGTGATCAGCGCCAGCATCGCGAGCAGCGACGCGATCGCGAACGAGGCGACGAACTGGTATTCGTTATAGAGAATTTCGACCAAGAGCGGCATCGTGTTGGTCTCGCCGCGGATGTGGCCGGAGACGACCGACACCGCGCCGAACTCGCCCATCGCGCGCGCGTTGCAGAGCAGGACGCCGTACAGCAGGCCCCATTTGATGTTGGGCAGCGTGACGCGGAAGAAGGTCTGCAGGCCGGAGGCGCCGAGCGAGATCGCCGCCTCCTCTTCCTGGGTGCCCTGCTCCTGCATCAGCGGGATCAGCGCGCGCGCCACGAAGGGGAAAGTGACGAAGATCGTCGCCAGCGCGATGCCGGGGACCGCGAACAGGATGTGGACGTTGTGGGCCTGCAGCCACGGCCCGAAATAGCCCTGCGCGCCGAACAGCAGCACGAAGACCAGGCCCGAAATCACCGGCGAGACCGAGAACGGCAGGTCGATCAACGTGATCAGGAAGGTCTTGCCGGTGAACTCGAACTTCGAGATCGCCCAGGCCGCGATCACGCCGAACACGAGATTGAGCGTGACCGAGATCGCGGCAATCAGCAGCGTCAGCTTGATGGCGGCGAGCGCCTCGGGCTCCGCCAGCGCCGCGAGATACGCGCCGATCCCCTTCGAGAAGGCCGACGCAAACACCACGACCAGCGGCAGCACGACGAAGATGCTAAGGAAGGCGATCGCCAGCGCGATGATGATGAAGCGGATCGGGCCGGGCTCGGTGCGCAGATTGCGCTGCGCCGTCCCCGGCTCCGCGCGCGCGATCTCGAGCCGCGGCGCCGGCGCCGCCACGCTGACATCGGTCGCGGGTGCGTAAGTCCGCAGTTGCGTGGTCGAGGTCACCAATCCCGTCTGCATCGACATCTTGAGACCTCAATGCACGGGGATGCGGGCTTGCGCCCAGCGCTGCAGCCGGTTGATCAGGAAGATGATCAGGAACGAGGCCACCAGCATCACGACCGCGATCGCGGTGGCATCAGCATAGCGGAATTCGGACAGCCGGATCACGATCAACAGCGGCGCGATCTCGGAGACATTGGGCAGATTGCCCGCGATGAAGATCACCGAGCCGTATTCACCGATGGCGCGGGCGAAGGCCAGCGCGAAGCCGGTGAGCAGCGCCGGAATCAAACTCGGCAGGATGACGCGAAACACCGTGTGCCACCGATTGGCGCCCAGGCTCGCCGCCGCCTCCTCGATCTCGGGATCGAGATCGATCAGCACCGGCTGCACCGTACGCACCACGAACGGAATGCCGATGAAGATCATCGCGATGAAGATGCCGATCGGCGTGAATGCGACCTTGATGCCGAGCTCGGCGAGCGGCGCGCCGAGCCAGCCCTTCTGGGCGAACAGCTGCGTCAGCGCGACGCCGGCGACCGCCGTCGGCAAGGCAAAGGGAATATCGACGATGGCGTCGAACAGCCGCCGGCCCGGAAAACGGTAGCGCACCAGCGCCCAGACGATGATGGTGCCCATCACCAGGTTGACGCAGGCGGCCGCAAACGAAAGCCCAAACGAAATCTTCAGGGCGTTCAGGGTGCGGCGGCTGGTGATGATGCCCCAGAACTGGTCGAGGCTGAGCTCGAACGTCTTGAGGAACAGCGCGGCCAGCGGAATCAGGATGATAACGGAGAGCCATGTCAGGGTCAGTCCCATGGTGAGACCGAACCCCGGCAGGGTACTGCGCCGTGCAACCGCTGTGCTCACATATCCCCCTGATAATCCGATCAGTTCTTGTAAATCTGATCGAAGATGCCACCCTCGGCGAAGTGCTCCTTCTGCGCCTTGGTCCAACCACCGAAAACGTCGTCGATGGTGAAAAGTTCAACCTTGGCGAAGGATTTTTCGTACTCCTTGGCGATCTCGGGATCGCGCGGCCGGTAGGAGTTGCGCGCGGCGATCTCCTGGCCCTCCTTGGTGTACCAGTACTTCAGATAGGCTTCGACGACGCCGCGGGTGCCTTTCTTGTCGGCGACCTTGTCGACGACGGCCACCGGCGGCTCGGCCAGGATCGATTGCGCCGGCGCCACGATCTCGAACTTGTCCTGGCCGAATTCGCGAAGCGCCAGAAAGGCTTCGTTCTCCCACGCCAGCAGCACGTCGCCGACGCCGCGCTCGACGAAGGTGACGGTCGAGCCGCGCGCGCCGGTGTCGAGCACCGGGACGTTCTGATAGAGGTCGGCGACGAACTTCTTCGCCTTGTCGACTGATCCGAACTTCTTCTGAGCATAGCCCCAGGCGGCGAGATAATTCCAGCGCGCGCCGCCCGAGGTCTTCGGGTTCGGCGTGATGACGCTGACACCGGGCTTGATCAGATCGTCCCAATCCTTGATGCCCTTGGGATTGCCCTTGCGCACCAGGAACACGATGGTCGAGGTGTAGGGCGAGGCATTGAGCGGCAGCCGCTTCTGCCAGTCGGCCGCGATCAGGCCCTTGCCCGCGATCGCATCGATGTCATAGGCAAGCGCCAGCGTGACGACATCGGCCTGCAATCCGTCGATCACCGAGCGCGCCTGCGAGCCCGAGCCACCATGCGACTGCTTGATCTCGACGCTCTTGCCGGTTTCCTTCTGATAGGCCGCGGCGAACGCCTTGTTGAAATCGACATAGAGCTCGCGCGTCGGATCGTACGACACGTTCAGCAGCGAATAGTCGGCCGCAAAGGCCGAGCTCGCCCACAACAGTCCCGCGACCAGCGGCAGGATACGACGGATCATTTCTGTCTCCATTCAACCTGAGAAATGTCAGGGAACACGCAAGACATAACTCACGGCGAAGTGGTCTTAAGTCAACGAAACCGGTTTTCTTTGTTTTCGGCGGCGCAGCGCGCTTGTGCTACGAAGTCGCCGCACTGCGAAGGCTTTGTCGCGTCGCCAAATCACGATGAACCGTCATCGCGATCGAGCGCCCCGCTCCATGCCCTATGACATCTTCATCGTATGGATGCCGCATTCCGTCTTGGCCCGGCCGCGCCAGCGGCCGTCGCGCGCATCTTCGCCGGCAGCGGACCGGCTGCTGCAAGGCATACACCCGACCGACTGATATCCCGATGCGACAAGTGGATGCGGCGGCAGCTTGCCGAGCGTGTAGATCGCCTCGATCTCCTCGCGGGAGACGTTGGCGAACGGATTGAATTTCAGCCTGACGCCGTCATCCTCGACAACCGGGATGTCGGCACGGGCACCGCCCTGAAAACGCTTGCGGCCGTTGATCCAGCCGGCGAACGGCTTCAGCGCGCGCGCCAGCGGCTCGACTTTGCGGATGCGGCAGCAGGCGTCGGGATCGGTGAACCACAATTCGCGGTCCGGATCCTGGCGCGACAGCGCTTCCTCATCGGGCCTGATCGAGCGCACGTCGGTGAGGCCGAGCGTTTTGATCAGCGTGTCGCGATAAGCCAGCGTCTCCTCGAACAGCCAGCCGGTATCGAGAAACACCACCGGGATCGCCGGATCGACATCCGCCATCACCTTGAGCAGCGCGGCGGACTCGGTGCCGAACGACGACACCAGCGCCACCTTCTCGCGGCCGAGCGTCTTGACCGCGGCTGCGATCACCTCGGCTGGCGAGGCCGTGCGCAGCGCACGATCGAGCGCATCGGCCGCGGGCAATGCGGTCGGCTCCACTGCGAGCTCTGGTGCAAGCGTGCTCACTGGCCGGCGCTCTCCGAGTGACGCAGCTGCATGCGGCGGTTGAGTGCGGTGACGCGGCCGTCGCCGGTCGGCTGGTAGAACACCGAATAGCGCTTCATGGTCGCGGCGAACGCGTCCGCGTCGGCATCCTTCTTCACCTCGAAGGCATCGAAGCCGGCGCGCGTCATGAACACGAACTGGTCGCGCAGGATCTGGCCGGTGGCGCGCAGCTCGCCGTCATAGCCGTAACGCTCCCGCAGCAGGCGCGCCTGGCTGTAGGCGCGACCGTCGCGGAAGGTCGGAAACACCAGCGCGACCGAGGCCAGCCGATCAAGATGCGGCACGAGATCGTCGAGATTGCGGTTGTTCGGCCAGATCACGCCGGTTTTGCCGGGACGACGCAGCAGCGCCTCCGGATCGGCGAGAAAGCGCTCGGCGCTCACCAGGACCGCGCCGTCGCCCGGCAACTCGGCGCCGTCGGCGACATGCACGAACAGATCGGTGGTGATTCTTCCCTGCTTAACGAGTGGCATAGACCCGCTCCCTGATAGGCTCGACGCCCAGACGCTTCACCGTATCGACGAACAATTCCTCGGGACGGTCGCGCAGCGCGAGATAGGCTTCGACAATGTCTTCGATCACGTCGGCGACTTCCGCATAGGGAACGGCCGGGCCGATCAGCGTTCCCAACTGCGCGTTCTCGTCGGCGCGGCCGCCGATCGTGATCTGGTAGAACTCCTCGCCGTTCTTCTCGACGCCGAGAATGCCGATGTGGCCGACATGGTGATGGCCGCAGGCATTGATGCAGCCGGAGATGTTGATGTGCAGCCGCCCGATCAGGTCGGCGGTGTCGTGGTTGGCGAAACGCCGCGTCAGCTCCTGCGCGATCGGGATCGAGCGTGCGTTCGCCAGCGAGCAGTAATCCAGCCCGGGGCACGCGATGATGTCGGTGAGGAGGTTGACGTTCGGCGTCGCGAGGCCGAGGCGGTCGAGTGCCTTGAACAGCTGCGGCAGGTCGCGCTTGGCGACGTGCGGCAGCGCCAGGTTCTGCTCGTGGCCGACGCGGATCTCGCCGAACGAATATTTGTCGGCGAGATCGGCGACCGCGTCCATCTGCTCGGCGGTGGCATCGCCCGGAGGGCCACCGACCGGCTTCAGCGACAGCGTCACGATCGAATAGCCCTGCACCTTGTGCGGCGCGACCGAGTTCTTGCGCCAGCGCTCGAACAGCGGATCATGCGCGGCCTGCTTCAACTCGTCCGGCATGTGCGGCAGCTTCTCGTAAGGCGGATAGGAGAAGCGCGAGCGGACCTCCTCGATGGCGGCGTGATCGAGCGTCAGCCCGACATCGCCCATCGCCTTCCACTCCTCCTCGACTTCCCTAGCGAACTTCTCGATGCCGAGCTCGTGCACCAGGATCTTGATGCGCGCCTTGTAGATGTTGTCGCGGCGGCCATACTGGTTGTAGACGCGCAGGATCGCCTCGACATAGCTCAGGATGTCGCGGCCGTGCACGAACGGCTTGATGGTCTTGGCGATGAACGGCGTGCGGCCGAGGCCGCCGCCGACCAGCACCTCGAAACCGGTCTCGCCGTCGGCGTTCTTGTGCAGCCGCAACCCGATGTCATGGATCTTGATCGCGGCGCGATCGTGCTCGGAGGCCGTGATCGCGATCTTGAACTTGCGCGGCAGGAACGAGAATTCCGGATGCAGCGTGGTGTGCTGGCGCAGGATCTCCGACCAGATCCGCGGATCCTCGATCTCGCCGGGCGCGACGCCGGCCCACTGGTCCGACGTGACGTTGCGCATGTTGTTGCCGGAGGTCTGCATCGCATGGATGCCGACTTCCGCGAGATCGGCCAGCGCGTCGGGCAGCTCGGCGAGCTTGATCCAGTTGAACTGGATGTTCTGCCGCGTGGTGAAGTGGCCATAGCCGCGATCGTAGCGGCGCGCCACATGGGCGAGCCGGCGCAGCTGCTTCGACGACAGCGTGCCGTAGGGAATCGCGACGCGGAACATGTAGGCGTGCAGCTGCAGGTACACGCCGTTCTGCAAGCGCAGGATCTTGAATTCGTCCTCGGTGAGCTCGCCGGAAAGGCGGCGCTTCACCTGGTCGCGGAATTCCGAAACACGCTCGTTGATCAGCGTGCGGTCGAGTTCGTCATATGCATACATGATGGATGAGCCTTACGCCGGCACCTGGAGATCGATCGTGACGCCCTTGGCGCGGATGTGTTCGCGAAGATTGCCCGGCTTGAGCTTGCCGCCGTCCTTGAGCTCGACCGGCGCGATGTAGGGGCCGACCGCACCGACATCGTCGGCGGTGGCTTCGGCCAGCAATGCGCGCGCATCGTCGGAGGTGCTGACGACAGCAGAATCGGACAGTTCGGTGGACCAGCCTTGCTTGGCGGTTCGATACACCACGGCACCATCCCAAGTGCGGTTGGCGGTCACCACGGAGGGGCCCGTGATCCTGATTTTCTTCTGTTCAAGCGGAGAGGTCATTCGGCAGCTTTCAGCAGTTCGGAGAACATCTGGTTGGAGAAGAGTTGGGTGACGTTGGACCGGCTCCACGGCGCGGAATGCGCGACCACGTCGCCGATGATGAGAATGGCGGGACCGCCATCGACCTGTTTGACGAGCTCGGGCAGCCGCGCCAGCGTGCCGACCGCGGCCTTGGCATCCGGCCGCGTGACGCGCGCGAACACGCCGACCGGCGTCTCCGGCGAGCGGCCCGCGGCAAGCATGCCTTCGCGGATCGAGGGCGCCGCGGTCATGCCCATATAGACGACGACGGTCATCTTCTTGTCTGTCAGCACCGACCAGTCGACGACCTCGGCATCGCGCGCCTTGTGCGCGGTGAGGAAGGTGATGCGCAGCGCCTCGTGCCTGAAGGTCAGCGGCACCTCGAACTGCGCGGCCGCGCCCAGACCGGCGGAGACGCCCGGAATGATGGAGTAAGCGACGCCGGCGTCGCGCAGCGCCTCGATTTCCTCGCCGCCGCGGCCAAAGATAAAGGGATCGCCGCCCTTCAGCCGCACCGCGCGCTGGCCCGACTGCGCGGCCTCGATCATCAATGCGTTGATGGCGTCCTGGCCGATGCCGGGCTTGCCGACGCGGCGGCCGACCGGGATCCGCGTGGCATCGCGCCGGATGCGGTCGAGAATTTCAGGCGACACCAATTCATCATAGAACACGACGTCGGCATCCTGCAGCGCGCGCAACGCTTTCACCGTGAGCAGATCCGGATCGCCGGGACCGGCGCCGACCAGCGTCACGTGACCAATGGCTTTGCCTTCCGCGCTCGCGCCGGCGAATGCGGCGGGATCGGAGATCGCGTGCAGCGCCTGCTCGGCCTCGTCCTTGCGGCCGGCCAGCACCAGCGCAGCGATCGGGCCGTCGACGATGCGCTCCCAGAAGCGGCGGCGCAGCGGAAACTCTTCGATGCGGGCGTGGATCGATTTGCGGACGCCGCCGATGAAGCCGGCGAGATCGCCGATCCGCGCCGGCAGCACCGCCTCGATCTTCTCGCGGATGCGGCGCGCCACCACCGGCGACGTGCCGCCGGTGCCGACCGCGACCACGACATCGCCGCGATCGACGATCGCCGGCATGATGAAGGTGGAGTGTACGAGGTCGTCCATCACGTTGACCGGCAGGCCGATCGCTTTGGCGCGCACCGACATCGCAACACCGATCTCGCCTGCGCCGGCACAGAGGACGGCGATGACATCGGAGAGATCGGCGGTGAGCGGATCGCCTTCGGCGCGCTCGATCCGCGCGGCGTCCTCCGCCGTGAGACCGGCAATGTCATGGTCGCCGTCGGTCGCGTACCAGCGCACTGCGGCGCCGGCGGCTGCAAGCAGCCGCAGCTTGGCGCGCGCGAGGTCGCCCGCTCCAACGAGCAGCACCTTGCCGCTTTGCAGATCCAGAAACACCGGCAGATATCGCATCAGACGCTCGCTTCCCCAATTTGGGGGTTGACTGAAATTATTTTCTATTTATCTCTCGATCAAGCCCAGCAAAGAGAAAATTATTTCTTCTCTATTGCAGCGCAACTTTAGAATTTTCAACTCCACAGGCCAAGGCCAAGAGATGCATCTTCTCGACAACGAATCCGTCGCCGCCAGGACGCGGTCCGCAGCCCTTAGCAATGCATCTTCCGTGCCGGGGATTCCTGCCAATCAGGACTCTCCGTCGATGGATCATCTCGACGAGCTGGAGGCCCAGAGCATCTACATTTTGCGCGAGGCGTTCGCCCGGCTGAAGAAGCTCGCGCTGCTGTGGTCGCTCGGCAAGGATTCCAACGTGATGATCTGGCTGGCGCGCAAGGCGTTCTTCGGCCGCGTCCCGTTCCCCGCGCTGCATGTCGACACCGGCAAGAAATTTCCGGAGATGTACGCGTTCCGCGATCGCTTCGGAAAGGAATGGGACCTCGACCTGCGCGTTGAGCCCTGCCCGCCGATCGACAGCGTCGACCCGACTTTGCCGCCGGCCGCGCGCTCCGCCGCGCGCAAGACCGAGGGGCTGAAGCTCGCGCTCAACAAATTCGGCTTTGACGGATTGATCGCCGGCATCCGCCGCGACGAAGAGGCGACGCGCGCCAAGGAGCGTGTGTTCTCGCCGCGCGGCCTCGAGGGCGAATGGGACGTCCGCGACCAGCCGCCGGAGTTCTGGGACCAGTTCAACGCCTCGCCGCCGCAGGGCGCGCATTTGCGCATCCATCCGATCCTGCATTGGACCGAGGCCGACATCTGGGCCTACACCAAGCGCGAAGGCATTCCGATCATCCCGCTCTATCTCGCCAAGGACGGCAAGCGCTACCGCTCGCTGGGCGATGCCGACATCACCTTCCCGGTCGCCTCCACCGCCGCCAACATCGACGAGATCCTCACCGAGCTCGACGGCACCAAGGTCCCGGAGCGCGCCGGCCGCGCGCTCGACCACGAGACCGAGGATGCGTTCGAGCGGCTGCGCGTCGCCGGCTATCTCTGATCGACACTCGAAGCAACACCTGACTCCAAGCAACTTGGCTTCCCACTTCGTGCGAGCGTTCCGATGAACATGATCCTTCCCACCGCCTCGATCTCGGCAACGCCCAACGGCACGACGCGGCCGCAGGTGCGCATCGTCATCGTCGGCCATGTCGATCACGGCAAGTCGACGCTGGTCGGGCGCCTGCTGCATGAGACCGGCAGCCTGCCGGACGGCAAGCTGGAAATGCTGAAGGCGGTGAGCGCGCGGCGCGGCATGCCGTTCGAGTGGTCGTTCCTGCTCGATGCGCTGCAGACCGAGCGCGACCAGGGCATCACCATCGACACCACGCAGATCCGGTTCCGCACCCGTTCGCGCGACGTCGTGCTGATCGACGCGCCCGGTCACGCAGAGTTCTTGCGCAACATGATCACCGGCGCCTCGCAGGCCGACGGCGCGGTGCTGATCATCGATGCGCTCGAAGGCGTGCGCGACCAGACCAGGCGGCACGGCTATCTCCTGCATCTGCTCGGCGTGAAGCAGGTCGCGGTCGTGGTCAACAAGATGGACCGCGTCGAGTTCAGTGCCGACCGCTTCAAGGAGATCAGCGACGAGATTTCCGCGCATCTGATCGGCCTCGGCGTGACGCCCACGGCGGTGATCCCGATCTCGGCGCGCGACGGCGACGGCGTCGCCGAGCGCACGGCTCGGATCGACTGGTACCAGGGACCGACCGTGGTCGAGGCGCTCGATGCGCTCGAGCCGGCACGCCCGCTGGCCGAGCTGCCGCTGCGGCTGCCGGTGCAGGCGATCTACAAGTTCGACGACCGCCGCATCGTGGCAGGCCGCATCGAGTCCGGCAGCCTGAAGGCCGGCGACGAGATCGTGATCATGCCGACCGGCAAGATCGCGCAGGTCAAGACCGTCGAGAGCTGGCCGGTGACGCCGGTGGGCACGCCGCAGGGCGCCGGGCGCTCGGTCGGCATCACGCTCGACCGCGAGCTGTTCCTCGAGCGCGGCGACATCATCGGACATTCCGGGCAGAGCCCGCGCGACACGCGCCGCATCCGCGCCCGGATCTTCTGGCTGCACGACAAGCCGCTGACCAAGGGCGAGCAGATCCTGATCCGGCTCGGCACCAAGGAAAGCCGCGCCACCGTGGTCGCGATCGAAAAGGCGGTCGATCCCGGCGCGCTGTCCAACGAGGAGAACACCGCGATCGCGCGCAACCATGTCGGCGAGATCGACATCTCGCTGGCGCAGCCGGTTGCTACCGATCCCTACACCGACAATCCGCGCACCGGCCGCCTCGTCATCGAGGTCAACGGCCGTATCGCCGGCGGCGGCCTCGTGCTGTCGGTCGACGCCGGCCGGCCCGCGGTGCCGGTCGATATCGTGCCGGTGGGGTCCGCGCTGCGGCCGGACGAGCGCTCGGCGCGCTACCACCACAACGGCGCGGTGATCTGGCTGACCGGCCTGCCCGGCTCGGGCAAGTCGACCCTGGCGCGGGCGCTGGAGCGACGCCTGTTCGGCAATGGCGGCTCGCCGATCCTGCTCGATGGCGACACGCTGCGTGCCGGGCTGAACGGCGATCTCGGCTTCTCGCCGCAGGACCGCGCTGAAAACATCCGCCGCCTCGCCGAAGTCGCGACCCATCTGGCGCGCAACGGCCATATCGCCATCGTCGCCGCGGTCTCGCCATCGGCCGCCGACCGTGCGGCAGCTCGCCGTATCGCCGACAGCGCGTTCCGCGAGATATATGTCGCGACGCCGGCCGAGGTCTGCGAGACCCGCGACCCCAAGGGCCATTACGCCAAGGCCCGCTCCGGCGGATTGCCGTCTTTCACCGGCATCACCAATGACTACCAGCCGCCGACCGGCAATGAACTGACCATCGACACCTCGAACCGCTCGGTCAGCGATGCCACCGACGAGATCGAGCGGATGCTGGCCGCGACCGGCATCCTGTTCGACGAACTGACCGACCTCGCGGCGAATATCTAGGCGGCATGGCCTCCTCCTCTGGGGGGCCTTCTCAGAGCCGTGGCTTTAGGGCTAAAAGGGCCGTGAACGCGGCCCTTTGGCGCGTTTTTTGCTGATTTCTTCTGAAAACAGCCCCTAAACGCCCCATTTCTTTGAGAAAGCCCATCATGACTCGTGTCGATGCCCATGGATTGAAGATCGCCCCTGTCCTGTTCGATTTCATCGCTAAGGAGGCGACGCCGAAAACCGGGATCGCGCCCGACGCGTTCTGGGCAGGACTAGCCGCCATCATCCAGAAGCTCGGACCGAAGAACCGCGAGCTGCTCGCGGTCCGCGACGCGCTGCAGGCCAAGATCGACGACTGGCATCGCGCCAACAAGGGCAAGGCGTTCGACATCAACGCCTACACCGCGTTCCTCAAGGACATCGGCTACCTGCTGCCCGAGCCCGCGACCCACAAGGTCGAGACCGCAAATGTCGACGAGGAAATCGGCAAGATCTGCGGCCCGCAGCTGGTGGTGCCGCTCACCAACGCTCGCTACGCGCTGAACGCCGCCAACGCGCGCTGGGGTTCGCTGTACGACGCGTTCTACGGCACCGACGCGATCCCGCACGATCCGAGCGAGGCTGGCCGTGGCTACAACAAGGCCCGCGGTGACAAGGTGATCGCCAAGGCGAAGGCGTTCCTCGATGCCGCCGTGCCGCTTGCGACCGGAAGCCACACCGACGTCACCTCCTACGCCGTGATCGCGGGCCAGCTCTCGGTCAAGCTGAAGAGCGGCAATTCGACCGCGCTGAAGAACGCCGCCCAGTTCGCCGGCTATCAGGGCGACGCCGCCCAGCCTTCTGCGATCCTGCTCGTCAACAACGGCATGCATGTCGAGGTCAAGATCGACCGCAGCAACGTGATCGGCAAGGATGACCCGGCCGGCGTCGCCGACATGATCCTGGAATCGGCGGTCTCCACCATTCTCGACATGGAAGACTCGGTCGCGGCCGTCGACGCCGAGGACAAGGTGCTGGTCTATCGCAACACGCTCGGCCTGATGAACGGCACGCTGTCGGCCGATTTCGAGAAGGGCGGCAAGACGCTGACCCGCTCGCTCAATGCCGACCGCGTCTACAAGAAGCCCGACGGCAGCGAGCTGAAGCTGCACGGCCGCAGCCTGCTCCTGATGCGCAACGTCGGCCACCACATGTTCACCGACGCCGTGCTCGACGCCAAGGGTGAGGAGATCCCGGAAGGCATCCTGGATGCCGCGGTCGCCGGCCTGCTCGCGATCCACGACCTCAAGGGCAATTCCAAGGTCAAGAACAGCCGCACCGGCTCGGCCTATATCGTCAAGCCGAAGATGCACGGCCCCGACGAGGTGACGCTGACCTGCGACCTGTTCGCCGAGGTCGAGAAGATGCTCGGCCTGCCGGAGAACACGCTGAAGGTCGGCATCATGGACGAGGAGCGCCGCACCACGGTCAACCTCAAGGCCTGCATCCAGCGCGCCTCCAAGCGCATCATGTTCATCAACACCGGCTTCCTCGACCGTACCGGCGACGAGATCCACACCTCGATGGAAGCGGGTCCGATGATCCGCAAGAACGACATGAAGGCGCAGCCTTGGATCAAGGCCTATGAAGACTGGAACGTCGACAACGGCCTGATCGACGGCCTGCCCGGCCATGCCCAGATCGGCAAGGGCATGTGGGCCGCCCCCGACAAGATGGCCGACATGCTGGCGCAGAAGATCGGCCATCCGCAGGCCGGCGCCACCACCGCCTGGGTGCCGTCGCCGACCGCGGCCACGCTGCATGCGCTGCACTATCACCAGGTCAACGTGATCGCCCGGCAGCAGGAGCTCGCCAAGGGCGGCCCGCGCGCAAAGCTCTCCGACATCCTCACCATTCCGGTGTCGCAGTCGAACTGGGCGCCCGACGATGTGAAGCAGGAGATCGACAACAACTGCCAGGGCATCCTCGGCTACGTCGTGCGCTGGATCGACCAGGGCGTCGGCTGCTCCAAGGTCCCCGACATCCACGATGTCGGCCTGATGGAGGACCGCGCCACGCTCCGTATCTCGAGCCAGCACCTCGCGAACTGGCTGCATCAGGGCGTCATCACCAGGGACCAGGTGATGGAGTCGCTGAAGCGCATGGCCGTCGTCGTCGACAAGCAGAACGCCGGCGATGCCCTCTACAAGCCGATGGCGCCTTCATTTGATGGCGTTGCCTTCAAGGCGGCCTGCGACCTGATCTTCGAGGGCCGCACGCAACCGAACGGCTATACCGAATACATCCTCACCGCGCGCCGCCGCGAGGCCAAGGCCCCGGGCTGATCCGCAAGCGATCGCAACGACTAAGCAAAGCCCCGGTGCGAGCCGGGGCTTTTTTGTTGGCACCGCGAGCCCGCCGTCGCAGGGCGCACTGCCAAAATATCGAAAACAACCCCATGCAAAGGAGCCGGCGGACATGGCAACTTGACATTTGCGGTATTATTCTACTATTCCGAAATTGTGCGGCCTTGTGGCCATCCTTCGAGACGCCCCGCCATTGGCGGCTCTTGGGATGACGAGGTGATTGCGCAGCTTGCTCGGTGCCGCGCATGCGGGTGATCCAGTATTCCAGAGGCCGCAGAGCTTGAGCCGAGAGGCCGCGGCGTACTGGATCGCCCGGTCCATGTGCGCAATTGCGCACAGGCCGGGCGATGACAGCGGTGTATCCACGTCAGTGCGAGGAGCGAAGCGACGAAGCTAGAACACCGCCAAATATTTCAGCAGCGAGACGATGCCGATGATGATGACGACGGCGCGTGCAATCTGCTTGGCGCGGCCGTCGAGCGGCAGCATGTTGATGAGATAGAGAACGAGAATAACGACAAGGAAGGTGACGAGTACGCCGACGAGCATGGAGAGCCCCCTGATGGCATCGGTGAATGTGCTGTTCGTCCGTTGCTAACGTGCAGGAGGCGGGCCGGTTCCGCGCCGGGAACCGAAAGCGGCCGGCCGCGTGTGATCGACGCTACTCGCGTGCCACCACCGCCGGCCGGCCATATTTGGCGCGGATGCGATCCGGCGCCGGCGTGAAGTTGAGCTGCGCACCGCGCCGGTCCGGACGGCTCACCGACATCAGACCATCCTTGCCGGCGACGATGTCGCCCTTGCGCAAGGTTGGGTCGTCTTCAATCTTGATCGCCGCCAAGCCGACCGAGTCCTTGCCGTTGCAGGTGCAGCCCGAGACCATCTCGTCGCGATAGCGGAACGCGTTCGGCAGCTCGGAATACGGCTTGCCGTCTTCCGTCGCGGCGTTGTCGATACTGCCGCCATAGACCACTTCGGTCGCGCTCGCCGGGCAGAAGCTGTTGCAGCTTTCCGCCTTGCTCTGGTTGCCGGTCGCCGCAAGCGGGAAATAGCGGCCGTCGCAGGTCCGCACGCAATAGGCCTGGCCGACGTCATAGCGCGGACGGCGCTCGATCCGCGGCGCCATCGGCGCCGGGCCGTCGTCGAACGGCATCCGGATCACCGGCGGGCGGCCATGCATGAAGCCGCCGAACAGTTGCGAGAAGAAATCCTGAGCTTGCGCCGCAGGCGCAAGGGACAGGCCGAGCAATGCCGCCGTCCCGAACGCCCAGCGCCTCACGTGCCGTCTCACCATCACCGACCCCGGTACAATGCCGATCCCTGAAGCACGACGAGATTGGATCATCGTCGCGCTTCAGCTTGTTGTTCGTGCATGATCTTTTCGAAAAACCGCCTCGCACTTTTCCGGATCATGCTCAGTACAACGAGGAAGCCGTCGGGATGTTCATCGCCTGACGCCCGGAAGGCAGCGTCATCGCTGCGGGGCGCGGCCGCGCCGCGGCCGGGCGGACCGAAATCTGCGTCGTGGTCGGGCCGATCTCGCGCGCAGCGAGGTGCGGCGCGTTCTTCGGCAGCACCACGACCCTGGTGCCGACATCGACCCGGCTGAACAGGTCGGAAACGTCTTCATTGGTCAGGCGGATGCAGCCGGACGAGACGAACTTGCCGATCGTCGACGGATCGTTGGTGCCGTGGATGCGGTATTCACTGGAGCCGAGATACATCGCGCGCGCACCCAGCGGGTTGCCCGGGCCACCGGCCATGAAGCGCGGCAGATAGGGCTGGCGCCTGATCATCTCGGCCGGCGGATGCCAGTCCGGCCATTCCGCCTTGCGGCTGATG
Source organism: Bradyrhizobium sp. BR2003 (assembly GCF_009720285.1). Taxonomy (NCBI): domain Bacteria; kingdom Pseudomonadati; phylum Pseudomonadota; class Alphaproteobacteria; order Hyphomicrobiales; family Nitrobacteraceae; genus Bradyrhizobium; species Bradyrhizobium sp. BR2003. Next base: position 11,894 of record NZ_SMYJ01000048.1, on the reverse strand, counting down.
CTTTGCACGCCGGCCCAGGTGAAGCCTTCGCGGCCGACGCCGACGCCGTAGCGGATCGCCCGGCCGCCGCCGAGCACGTAATAAAGTGCGGTGTTGCCGGTATCGATGATGATGGTGCCGGGCGCCTCAGTCGTGTTGAGGGCGACGGTGGTCCGGCGCAGCCGCTCCGGCAGCGCGCCGTCCTCGCCGACCCCACTCGAAGGGTCGTTCATCACCTCGTCGGCGGGAAATGCGCCCGGTTGCGTCGACGCATAGCCGAGCGCGGAAGAGCGGACCTGGGCGCTGGCCGACGTGCTGACGACAAGCGGCGTCACCAACAGGACGCTGCCGATGGCAAGAGTGTGGGCAAGGGTGCGCGCGGCGCGCGACGCAAGCCGGCGGCTGGAAACAGACTGCTGTGTCATGTGCTGCCCCTGGACGGGATGCGCATCGTGGTGATGCGATGCCGGGCCAACGCGCATGGCCGCGAGTCAGTTCCGCCGCGAATCGTCGCGAGACCGCGATTGTCAACCCGTCACGTCTCACGAAGCCGCGATGGAACTTTTTCCGCAGCGATCAGTTGTCATCGCGCAATTCGGCGCGCGGGGCGACCACGCGACGGGTTTGTTCGTCCTCACGCGGGAGGAGTTCGGTGCGCGCCTTTCCGAGTGAAGACCTGCTTGGCAATGCGCCCGAAGGCACGCCCGTCCCCGACAGCAAAATCGAACTGCCGCCGGTTGTCAGCCGCGCCGAGGCCGTCGCCTTCGCATTGATCGCCCTGCTGGTCATTGTCGTTGTGGCGGTGCTCTATTTCGCACGCGCCTTCTTCCTCCCGATCACCATGGCTTTCATCGTCGGCACCATGCTGTCGCCGGCGGCGAGCATGCTCGAACGCTATCGGATCCCGCGCGCGCTCGGCGCGGTCGTCATCGTGATCGCGGTCGGCGCCGCCGTCAGCTTCATGGTCGGGCTGATCGCCTCGCCGGTGATGGAGTGGAGCACGCGGCTGCCCGAGCTCGGCGCGATCCTGAAGGAGAAGCTGCATGTGTTCGACCGGCCGCTCGCGCTGTGGCAGGAATTGCAGACCATGGTCGGCGGCTCCGATACGCTGGCCACGCTCCAGCTGCCGAAATTCGAGTGGGTGCAGCCGACGCTGGAATTCCTGTCGCCGACCTTCGCCGAATTCCTGCTGTTCATCGCGACCCTGATCCTGTTCATCGCAAGCTGGAAGGACCTGCGCCGCGCACTGGTGATGGCCTTCAGCGAACGCACGGCGCGGCTGCGTACGCTGCGCATCCTCAACGAGGTCGAGACCCATCTCGGCAATTATCTGTTGACGGTGACCATGATCAATGTCGGCGTCGGCATCGTCACCGGCGCGATCTGCGCGGCAACGGGCATGCCAAATCCGGCCGGGCTCGGTGCGCTCGCCGCGACGCTGAACTTCGTTCCGATCATCGGGCCGGTCGCAATGTTCGTCGTGCTGGTCGCGGTCGGCATCATCTCCGCTCCGACCATCGGCGCCGGGCTGATCGCGCCGGCATGTTTCGCGGTCGTGACCTTCCTGGAAGGACATTTCGTGACGCCGACGATCGTCGGCCGCAGGCTGTCGCTGAACGCGCTCGCGGTCTTTCTGGCGCTGGCGTTCTGGACCTGGCTGTGGGGTCCGATGGGCGCCTTCCTGTCGTCGCCGCTCTTGATCGTGGCGCTGATCGTCAAGGAGCATTTGATGCCGGTCAATTCGCCGCAGCTGCCGGAAGACTAGCCTTGGTTTCGTATCGGGAACCATGCACAGCGCGGCGCGTTTTTGTTCCAGCACGCAAGTTCTCCGGGAGCTTTTCGATGTCGAGCACGGACAGCGCATTTGGGATCAAGAACATGACGGACAAAGCGACCTACGAACGCCTTGAAAAGGATGTCACCGCCGTGAAAAACGATATCGCCGCCCTCACCGAACAGATCACCGACGCGCTGAACTCGTTTGCCAACAACGCGGGCAAGCAGGCCCGCCGCCGCTACAAGGATGCGCGCGCAAGTGCGGAAGATACGCTCGACGACATGTCGGAGCGCGGCAGCGCGATGATGGGCGCGGCGCAGGATGCCGCATCCTCGATCGAGGAATCGCTGGAAGATATGATCACGCAGCGGCCGCTGGCGACGGTCGGCCTTGCGCTCGGTCTCGGCTTCCTGATCGGCGTCACCTGGCGCCGCTAGGCAAATTGCGGTCTCCGGGGGGATGAGGCCCATGGTGGCGATCATGCGAAAACCACCGTTCTGGATGCGATGGCGGCGCTGGCGCGCCGCCGCCGCGTTTGTCGATGCGCTCTTCAGGGCAAGATTCAACGCAAGATTCAAGGCTAGAATCAAGGCAGGGCTGGTCGATGCTTCAGCGGCTGATCAATGACGTCAAGGATTCCACCGGCAACGCGCTGCGGCTGACGTCGCTGGCCGCGGCCGCCGCGATCGCGCTGTTCATCACCATCGCCTTTCTGTGCGCGGCCGCCTTCGTCTACGTGCTGCAGCATTACGGGCCGGTCGAAGCGTGCCTCGCCGGCGCCGCGCTGTTTCTTGTCGTTACGTTGATCGTCGCCAGCGTCTACGTCGTGCGCAAGCGCGAAATGCGCCGCCGCGCCGAGAAGGCGGCAAAGGCCGCTGCGGCCAATGTGTTCGCCGATCCGGTGGTGGTCGCGACCGGCCTGCAGATCGTGCGGGCCATCGGCGCGAAGCGGCTGATCCCGCTCCTGGCGGTGGGCGGCCTCGCGCTCGGCCTGATGGCAAGCCGCAGCGCCAGCAGCAGCGAGGCGGACGAGGAGGAATAGGACCGACCATCACCACGCACTGCTGTCATCGCCCGGCTGGACCCGGCGATCCAGTACGCCGCGGCCTATCAACCAACAACAACTGTCTCTGGAATACTGGATCGCCCGGTCAAGCGGGCGATGACATCGTGCAAGGGGTCTCAGGTCACGCAGCGGCCGGGCTGCAGCAGCTTGGCCACTTCGGTCAGCACGCTGACCACGGGCTCGCAGGCCACCTTGCGGGTGTCGCCGGGCCGGGCCCGAGCCGGCGCTGCTGCGGGGCGATGGCGCGCCTCTTCCCTGGCCATGGGGACGCGAACCAGCACCGACGTATCGGGAAGCCGCTCGACCTTCAGCGCAACAGTCCGGCTCGGCAGGCCGGTGACTTGAGCCGTGGCACGGTCGGTCTTGGCGGCGCGATTGACGGCGCTCTCCGGCGCCAATGCGGTGGTGACCTGCTGGCCGCCGATGAGATCGTGGCCAGATGCCAGCTGGACGGCGCCAAGCGTTAGCCCAGCCGCCAGCGCAGCGAAAATTCCCATCTGAATCTTTGACATGGTGATGTCCCTCGCCCCATGGAAATTCGCTCGACGATCCCTTGGCGATCCCGGACACAACGCGAACGAAACCCGCGGGGTTCTCGCGTCCAGCCATCACTTAACCGTGTACGAAAATATTTTCACTTGCCCGGAACGACTCAGGGGGTCTGCGAGTCTTTGGAAGAGCCGGTTATTCCCCCTGCCCCATTGACCGGCGACGTAGGGCGCGACCGTGGTGATGCCGGTCGCGCCCTGCTCTTTTTCTGGGATGCCGCGAACATATGTCAGCCGGCCTGTCGCTCACCGGTCGCAATCGAAAACCTGAAGCCAAAAGCCCGGTCCTGACCGTCCACGTCAGGCATTGTCGTTCGATGGTATGTCCTGGGATCGAACTACCGTCACTTCACGGCATGACGGGCAACGGCCGACGTGAAACTTGATTCCGGTGGTCTGGTCGTCGACGAGCATCAATTCGCTCAAGGGCTCACCGCATTTGCAGGTGATCGTTTTCTGATCGGCAAAGTACATCTGACATTCTCCATAAACTTGGAGATTTCTCGTCGTCGGGGCGAGCTCGTTTGCGCCGTGCTCGCCCCTCGCTTCCGCTCCTTCTCGTTCGGTCAGATCCGGGCCGTCCGGATGGTTGGTGTGGCTCCTGGCGCTTATTTCGAAGCGGATTGTGCCTTCCGTGACTCCGCGGCTTCGCGCGCCTGCCGCTCGGCCTTGAGGCGCTGGAAGTTGTCGTAGAACGCCTTCTCGTTGGCGCGATGCTCCTTCATCGCCTGCGATGCGTCTTGCTGACGCTGCGCATCACGGTCCTTGCGCTGCTGGGGAGTAAGATTCATACGACCTCCGACTAAGCTCTTGAATCAACGCTGGATTCAACGCACGAGGCCGGAAAAGGTTGCACCTTGGGAAGGAACTGGGTCTATTTGCGCAGGCTCGCCCAGACGCCGCCGAGGATCAAAAGACCGCCAACCAAATGGATCAGCTTCGGCGGCTCGCCGAGGATGATCCAGGACAGCAGCGCACTTGCGACCGGTGCGACGTAGAGCACCAGCGAGCTCCGCACCGAGCCGAATCTCGCGCCGAGCCAGGCGAAGCCCGCATAGGCGATCAGGCCGGGCACGAGGCCGGCGAAGACGTAGGCCTCGAACGCCCGGGTGTTGAACACCTCCGCCGGCGCAGCCCACATTTCCTGCAGCGCCGGCGGCAGCGAGCACAGCGCGCCGGCCGCCGAGAACAGGCTGACCCGCGCCAGCAGCGAGGCGCGCGGCGCGACGCGCGACTGCAGCAGCGTGTAGCCGGACCAGCCGAGCATCGCGCACACCACGAGGAGATCGCCCCAGGCTGCGCTCGATTGCGTCAGCGTTTCCAGATGACCGCCCGAGACGATCAGGAGCGCGCCGCCGAGCGCCAGCGCCGTGCCGAGCCATTGCAGCGGACCGATATGCTCGATGCCGAGCGCCGCCGAGATCAGCAGCACCATGATCGGCGACAGCGCGAAGATCAGCGCGATGTGGATCGCCGTGGTCGTGATGCCGGCGATGTAGACCGGGGCGCCGCACAGGAACATGCCGAGGAACCCGGCGGCGAGGATCGGCCAGAGGTTCTGCGCCAGCGGGATCTTGCCGTCGCGGATCGCTGCGATCGCAAACGGCGCGAGGCCGATGGCGATGATGCTCCAGCGGAAGAAGGCCAGCGAAAACGGCGGCACCGAGCCGGCAAGCCCGCGCGCCAGAACCTGGTTGGAGGCCTGCCCGACCGCGACCAGGATGAATCCGGTGAGCGCGACCGCGTCCTCCCAGCCTTTGGCGGGGCGGCTGACCTGCGCTTTCGGCGGCTCCGCATCCATGACACCGCCCCCTCAGCCGGCGCGCGATCGGCTCACACGTCCGCTATTGCTCGGCCGCCTCGCGCTCCATGTCGCGGCCGGCGAGATCCTCGCCCTGCATGTTGGCGTATTCGCGCGCCATCTCGCGCATCAGGAATTTGGCGGGGACGTCGTGATAGCTGCCGTGATCGTTGACATACTGCATGTAGGCGCGCCCTTCGCCGTCGAAGGGATGCAGCAGCGCGTCGGCGTGGCCGTCGAAATCGAGCGGCTTGACGCCGAGCTTGGCGCACAGCGTGTCGTTGAAGGTCGGGGTCGCCTTGCGCCAGGCGCCGTCGACGAACACTTCGGTGAAGCCGTGCCAGGTGAACAGGTCCGAGCCCATGCTCTGGCGCAGCTTCTCGGTGGTGAGATGGTTGCGCACGTCGGCGAAGCCGACACGCGCCGGGATGCCGTGGACCCGGCAGGCCGCGGCATAGAGCGCCGCCTTGCCGACGCAGTAGCCGTTGCCGGCGGCGAGCACGCTCGAGGCCCGGTAGCTCTCGGGCGTGCGCATGCTGACATAGGGGTTGTAGCGGATGCCGTCCCGCACTGCGGTATAGAGCCGGCGCGCCTTGTCGCGCGCGCTGGCGTCAGACGGAACGGCGGCGCGGGCGAACGCCTCGACGGCGGGATGGTCGCTGTCGACATATTCGCCAGGGTCGGTGTAGAGGCGGCTGATCGTATCGGGAAGATGCTCGGTCATGGCATAAGTTTAGCAAGCCATCTGCGCAGTTCAATGCAGCAGGTGCGGCCCTCCCGCAGCCCTGCCCCGCCAGAGCCTCGTCCGTTCCAATTGGATCGGAACGGGGTCTCTTGATTTTGGTTTTGACGCGTTTTCTTCACGCGAACCGGTGCCCACTTCGCTCGAAAACGCGCTAGTTCTCGAAGTGTTCGTCCAACCGCGGTGACGGGTAGCTGCGCCGCTTCGCCTTGAAATATTGGCGTGCGAAATGGATGCCGATCCCGATCAGGAACGGCGGCGCGAGCGCGGCGGCGATCATCAGCGCGGTGATCGACTTCGGCGTCACGATGTCCAGCACCATCGACGCCAGCAGCCACAGCGTGGCAGCAATCACCGCGACGTCGACGTGCTTCATTCCCGGTCTTTCCCTTGGTCCCTGGCTACCATCCGGGTTCCATCCTACCGGCTGGCCCCGGACGCGCCAAGGATTCCGGGCGGCAGACGGCACCTCGGGCCCTTCACTTTTTTGGAACGGCGCTTGTTTGGAACGGCGCCTGCGCGGGCCACGTTCATCCAGATCGAACCTTGATCAACCGAGCACGGAGGCCGCGATGGGCAACTCCAGTGACATCCACAGCGGCGTCGACCGTCCCGCCAGCCGGAACGGCGTCAACGATCCCGTCGGCGGGGTCGATGTGAAGCGAACCTTCGACGACAACCAGACGCCGCATGAACGCGCGCAATGGGCCGCCGATGTGCGTGCCGACCCCTCGCCTCGGCGGGACGAACCGTTCCTGCCCGAAGCGCTGCGACGGCCGCCGACCGCGCCGCTCAATCCACGCACCGGCCGCCGTTCAACTGACTAGGCTGTGAACGCCCGCACCAGCAGCAGCCCGCCGAACAGCGAGAGAATCGAGAGCGCGACGGAGGCTGCGATATAGGCGCCGGCCGCCCATAGCTCGCCGCGCTGTATCAGCACGATCGCGTCGAGCGAGAAGGTCGAGAAGGTGGTGAAGCCGCCGCAAATGCCGACGGTAAGAAACACCCGCGTCACCTGGCCGGCATTCCAGCTCAGCGCGAACGACTCCGCAAAAACGCCGATCAGGAACGAACCCACGATATTGATCACCACCGTGCCCCAAGGGAATTCCGTGCCGACCAGGCGCCCCGCGCCGATCGCCACCAGATAGCGCGCGACCGATCCCAGCGAACCGCCGATCGCGACCGCCGCCAACAACTGAACGTTCAATGCTCCGCCTTTCCGGCTCGCCATTCGACGAAGCCCGCCACCAACCCAAGCACGAAGGTCGCGGCGACCAGCTCGCCCGACGCGTCGACCAGCAAGGCGGCGACACCGACGAGCCAGATCGACCCGACCAGCGACAATGCGATTGAGAGTGAACCAGGAAGACCCGTCATGTGCTGTCCCTTCTCATTCGCGGGACACGGCGGATCGGCGGTGGCGCATGCTCCTACCGACGCTGTCGCGCCCGGTAGGAGTCATCAGCCTCGCGGCGGTTATCGGGGGGACTCCATCCCCATCAACATGGCGATGGTAAGGGAGCGGAGCGGCAGGAGCAAGTGGGCGCCCGCCGTTTCGCTTCTCGGCTTAGCTGGTGGTCGACAGCATCGCGTTCAGCTCGACGGCTGTCCGAAGCTGCTCGATGCGCGCGACAACCTGCTCGCGCTCAGCTCCGCGCGGCAATTCAGCGAGCCGGCGTTCAAGTCGCACGCGATGTTCCTCGAGGCGCTGCTCGAATGTGTGGGGTTCAGATCGCTTCCGCTTTTGAATCGTCCTCTGCATTATCGACCTTTGGCGGTTGAAGACCGGGGCTGTTGGCCCAGCGGTCCAGTTGCTCGATGACTTTCGCGTGGCTCGGGCGCCGCGGTTTCGGGGCTTCCGGCTCCTCGGATAGCTTGCGGGGAAGCTTGACTTGGTTGGCCATGGCATCTCTCCAGCATCATAACGAGACGAGCCGCCTGATCGTTCCCTTTTTTTTACATAAGCCTTTGATTTTATTTGATAATCCTACTAAATCAGCGTCTTTGCCTCAACCGATGGAACCCAACGCGAGTTGGGCGGTTTAGCAAGTTACTCAACAAGCTAAGTCCGGGTGTTTTGCGATGAATGAGCTTCGCGCTGAACGTCTTCAGGTCATGCTGTCGCCGGAGGAGTTGGCAGCCCTCGACGACTTCCGCTTCAAGCACCGCATGCCGACCCGCGCTGCGGCGGTCCGCGAACTGCTCAAGCTCGGTCTGGCCGGCGTCGGCACCGATGGGGCGGCAGGGGTGAAATCGAGCGATTATGGGGTGTTCAACCGGGGGCCCGATGGGCACACCCAGAGCGACGCGTCGCCGGAGGATTGACGACGCGTTGGCGTTGATGTGGCGGTTCAGCCCGCGGCGAACAGGTCCACAATCGACTTCAGGATGCACACCACGAGGGCCGACGCGAACATCGCCGTACCGAGATCTGCGAGATAAAGCAGTTGCGCCCTCTGCTCCGCGTCAAGCCGCGCGATCGCTTTGCGCATGGCCAAGCTCCCTTTTTCGGGAGAACGCGATGCGCCGATGTCCGTTCCCTCTCTTGCGTCAGGTCCGCTGCAGCGCCAGCGTCACGCCGCCGAGCGTCAGCGCCATGGCGCCGATCTCGCGCAGGCCCAGCGGCTCACCGAGAATGATCGCGGCCGATACCACGCCGATGACCGGCACCAGCAGCATACCCGTTGACGCCGATGTCGGCGGCAGGCGGCGCAGCGTCTCGAACCAGGTGAGATAACAGATGCCCATCGGCATCAGCGTCATGTAGGCAAAGCAGCCGAGGCCGAGCGGCGTGATCGCGGCATAGTTCGGGTGCTCGAAGAGAATGCCGAGCAGGAGCATCACGAGACAGCCTATGCCGACCTGCCAGGCCACCACCGCGAGCGGCGACATCGGCAGCGGCTTGCGATTCAGCACATTGCCGAGCGCGAACAGGATGGCGCAGGCGAGCGCCAGCGCGATACCGGTCAGCTTGTCGGCGCTGAACACAAAGCCGTTGCCGCCGAGCAACAGCGCAACGCCGGCGACGCCCAGCACCAGCGCCGCAAGATCCCGCAGCGTCGGGCGGCAGTGCAGCACCGGCCAGGCGAACAGCATCGCCCAGATCGGCATCGTGTAGGCGAGCAGCGCGCCCTCGCCGACCGTGACGAATTTCATTGCGATGGTGCCAAAGCCCATCCAGGCAAAGACATTGGTGAAGGAAGCGAACAGCAACCGCGGGATCGCCTCGCGCGGCACGGCGAGCGACTGGCCGCGGGCCAGCGCCAGCGTGCCCAGGATCACCGCCGCGCAGGTGCCGGCAAGCCCGCGGGCGAACAGCGGCGGCCATTGCTGCAGCAACAGCTTCATCAGCGGCCAGTTCAGGGCCCAGCCGAACGCCGTCACCACCAGGCAGAGAAAGCCCACCGTTCTATCGCGCTGCGTCGTATCCATGGGCCGCGCTTAGCAGGCGAAGGCGCGGGATTCCACATCGCTTCGCGGATGAGGGGCACCTCGCGTATGCAGGGGCGCGTGGCATGCGCGAATAACCGGGCGTGGACCTTCGGACACCGCGCCGTCAGGCGAAGGTGCCGATCGTGACCCGCGGCCAGCCGTCGCTTTTCCGCGCGGCGGCAAGCCTCGCCGTCCAGGCATCGATCAGGCTTGCGATGAGCAGGCGGCCGGTGCCGCGCATGTCGGGCAGTTTCATGGTCGGCGTGCCGAGCGTCAGCGCGACCACGCCGTGGGTCGCCGCCAGCAGCGCGGTCGCGAGCCGCTGCGACAGGCCGGGCGCCGGCTCGGCGCCATGTGCCGCCAGAAATTCCCGCACCGAGATCACGAACAAGTCGTAGCTGCGGCGCGCGATCTCGGTCTCGCCGAAATAGACGCCGTCGGGAAAACGGCGGTCCTCGATCGTACCGGACATCGAGAACAGTGAGCGGAAGTGATCGGGATTGTCGGCCCAGTAATCGAGATAGGTTTCCATCACGCGCCGCAGCCGCAGATCGCGGTCGGCCGTCTCCGCGCGGACCCGCTCGAGGCGTTCGGCGACCGCCTCGAGGTTCTGCTGCTTCACCGCGAGCAGCAGCAGCAGCTTGGTCGGGTAATATTTGAGGACGGTGCCCTTCGAGTAGCCGATCGCGTCGGCGATCTTCTGGATCGACACGGTCTCCAGCGTGCCGGCGGCGAACTCCTTGCGCGCGGTCTCGAGGATCAGCGCCTTCAGCGCCGCCTTGTCGGCCTCCTGGCGCGCCCTGCGCTGAAAGCGCCGTGCGCCTTTGGCTCGCTCCACGATCAACATCCCCATCTGCCTTGCGCCTCCATGCCGCGCACCCGCCCCGATGGCAACCCCCGCCCTTGCAATATGCAAGTTAATTGACTATGGTCAATTAACTTGTGACAAGATGGGAGGATCCGATGAGCACCCATGTGAGTCCCCCTGCGAGCTCCCTTGCAGGCGAAATTGTCCGCAGCGATTTCGATCCGTTCAGCCCGTCGACGCGGGCCGATCCCTACGGCACCTATGCGGAGCTGCGCGCCGCGGCGCCGGTCGTCCGCCTGACCAGATATGACATCTGGGCGGTGCCGCGCTTTGCCGAGGTCAAGACGATCTTCGGAGACCATGTCAATTTCAGCAACGCCGGCGGCGCGGGACTTGCGAACCACTTCAAGGAAAAGCCGTGGCGGCCGCCGAGCATCGTGCTGGAAGCCGATCCGCCGCTGCACACCCGAACCCGCGCGGTGCTGGCGCGGATCCTCTCGCCCGGCGCGATGCGGCGGCTTGCCGATGATTTCAAGGCGATGGCGATGCGGCTGGTCGACGGGCTGGTCGAGCGCGGATCGTTTGACGCCATCAAGGATATCGCCGAGGTGTTTCCGGTCAGCGTGTTTCCCGACGCGCTCGGCATCGACCAGGAGGGCCGCGAGAACTTCCTGACCTATGGCGCGATGGTGTTCGCCGGCTTCGGGCCCGAGAACGACTATTTCCGCGATTTGATGCAGCAGGCGCCCCGCGTGCTGCCCTGGGTCGCGGCGCGCTGCCAGCGCGAGGCGCTGCGCCCGGGCAGTTTTGGCGCGCAGGTCTACGAGGCGGCCGACGCTGGGGAGATCAGCGCGGAGGAAGCGCCATTGCTGGTGCGTTCGCTGCTCTCGGCCGGGCTCGACACCACGATCAGCGCGATCGGCATGGCGCTGTACACGCTTGCGCGCCATCCCGAGCAATGGTCGCTGCTTGCTGCCGATCCGTCGTTGTCGCGCGCGGCATTCGACGAGACCCTGCGCTTCGATTCACCGGCGCCGTTCGTGTTCCGCACCACGCCGCATGACACCGAGATCGCAGGCGTCAGGATCGGCAAGCATGAGAAGGTGCTGCTGTTGCTCGCCTCCGCCAACCGCGACGAGACGCGCTGGGAGCACGCCGACCAATTCGACGTCAGACGGCGGCTCTCCGGACACATGGGCTTCGGCGTCGGCATCCACGGCTGTGTCGGGCAGATGGTGGCGCGGCTGGAGGCCGAGGCCGTGATCACGGCGCTCGCCGGCCGCGTCAAGCAGTTCGAGATTGCAGGCCCCACCGCCTTCCGCGACAGCTCGGGCCTGCGGGCGCTCGGCACAATGCCGGTCCGCGTGATGCCGAAGTAACGTCGCTAGCGAAGGTCTGCTCAAAAAAAACCGGCGTACCTTTCGGCACGCCGGTCTGGATTTTGCCGCTTGCGTAAGTTCAGCTCATGCCGATGCCGCGCGCGGCGTGCGGTTGCGCGAGTTGCGCTGGAAGAACAGCGCCTGGCTCGCCACCGCCGACACCATCGCCGGCTGGAACGGCTTTGAGATCAGGAACGCCGGCTCCGGCCGCTCGCCGGTCAGGAAGCGCTCGGGATAGGCGGTGATGAACACCACCGGCACCTCGAAGGTCCGCAGCAGCTCGTTGACGGCATCGAGGCCCGACGAGCCGTCGGCGAGCTGGATGTCGGCGAGGATCAGGCCGGGCTTCTTGTTCTTGG
>NZ_SMYJ01000047.1:0-110893 GCF_009720285.1 Bradyrhizobium sp. BR2003 | reverse complement strand
CGGAGCCCGACTCGGCTGCAGCATCAGGACATGGAAATGCTGATGCTGGTGCTGCAATGACGGCAGCCAATGTACTGGACTGGATCGTGGCCCTCCTCGTCTGCTGGGCGAGCCTGACCGCAATCTTCGAGCCTCGGCGCGGTGCCTCGCAGTGCGACGTGCCCACCGCAACAAGCAGCGCGCCGCAAGTCTCACTGGCGACCCTGACGCAAGCGGAGATTGAGGAGATGATCCGCGACATGAAGCTGCATGATTGAACGGGATCGGCAAACCGCGAAAATCCTTCCTCGTCGTCCCCCAAATGAAACAGGGCGGCGCCGAAGCGCCGCCCTGCTCTGATTGCCGTTTGCTCGCCGCTTACTTCGCGAGATCGAAGCGGTCGGCGTTCATCACCTTGGCCCAGGCCGCGACGAAGTCGTTCACGAACTGCTCCTTGGCATCGGACGAGCCGTAGACCTCGGCGAACGCGCGCAGCTGCGAGTGCGAGCCGAAGATCAGGTCGACGCGGGTGCCGGTCCACTTCACCGCCTTGGTCTTGCGGTCGCGGCCCTCATAGACGCCCTGACCGGCATCGCTCCACACCGTGCCCATGTCGAGCAGGTTGAGGAAGAAGTCGTTGGTGAGCGTCCCCGGCTTGCTGGTGAACACGCCGTGCTTCGACTTCTTGGCATTGGCGCCGAGCACGCGCAGGCCGCCGACGAGGACCGTCAATTCCGGTCCGGTCAGCCGCAGGAGCTGTGCACGGTCGACCAACGCTTCCTCGGGCTGCAGGAACTGATGCTTGCCGCCGATATAGTTGCGGAAGCCGTCAGCCCGCGGCTCGAGCGGAGCGAACGATTCGACGTCGGTCTGGTCCTGCGTCGCATCGGTGCGGCCCGGCGTGAAGGGGACCTTCACATTGGTTCCGCCGTCCTTGGCCGCCTTCTCGATCGCAGCCGCGCCGCCGAGCACGATCAGATCGGCCAGCGAGACCTTCTTGCCGAACTCCTTCTGGATGGCTTCGAGCTTGCTCAGCACAGTCTTGAGCTGCGCCGGCTCGTTGACATCCCAGTCCTTCTGCGGCGCAAGGCGGATGCGTGCACCATTGGCACCGCCGCGCTTGTCGGAGCCGCGGAACGTGGAGGCCGAGGCCCAGGCGGTCGACACCAGTTCGGACACCGACAGGCCCGAGGCGAGGATCTTCGCCTTGAGCGCCTCGATATCCTTGTCGTCGATCACGGCATGGTCGAGCGCCGGTACCGGATCCTGCCAGATCAGCGTCTCCTTCGGCACCAGCGGGCCGAGGTAGCGCTGGATCGGACCCATGTCGCGATGCGTGAGCTTGAACCAGGCGCGGGCGAAGGCGTCCGCGAACTGATCCGGATGCTCGTAGAACCGGCGCGAGATCTTCTCATAGGCCGGGTCGTAGCGCAGCGACAGGTCGGTGGTCAGCATCGTCGGGACATGCTTCTTCGACGGATCGAACGCGTCCGGAATGACGGCGTCCGCGCCCTTTGCCTTCCACTGCTTCGCACCCGCCGGGCTCTTCGTCAGCTCCCATTCGTACTTGAACAGGTTCTCGAAGAAGTGGTTGCTCCACTTGGTCGGGGTCTGGGTCCAGGTGACCTCGGGACCGCCAGTGATCGCGTCAGCGCCGACGCCGGTGCCGAACTTGCTCTTCCAGCCGAGACCCTGTTCCTCGATCGCGCCACCTTCCGGCTCCGGACCGATCAGCGACGGATCGCCCGCACCGTGGGTCTTGCCGAAGGTGTGGCCACCGGCGATCAGCGCAACCGTCTCCTCGTCGTTCATCGCCATGCGGAAGAACGTCTCGCGGATGTCCTTCGCGGCGGCGACCGGGTCCGGATTGCCGTTCGGGCCTTCCGGGTTGACGTAGATCAGGCCCATCTGCACCGCGCCGAGCGGCTCGGAGAGCTGGCGCTCGCCGCTGTAGCGCTCGTCACCGAGCCAGGTGCCTTCCGGACCCCAGTACAGCTCTTCCGGCTCCCACACGTCGGCGCGGCCACCCGCAAAACCGAACGTCTTGAAGCCCATCGATTCCAGCGCGACGTTGCCGGCGAGGATCATCAGGTCGGCCCACGAGATCTTGCGGCCGTACTTCTGCTTGATCGGCCACAGCAGCCGGCGCGCCTTGTCGAGGTTGGCGTTGTCCGGCCAGCTGTTGAGCGGGGCGAAACGCTGCTGACCGGCACCGGCGCCGCCGCGGCCGTCGGTGATGCGATAGGTGCCTGCCGAGTGCCAGGCCATGCGGATCATCAGGCCGCCGTAATGGCCGAAGTCGGCCGGCCACCACTCTTGCGACGTCGTCATCAGGGCCGTGAGGTCCTTGATCACGGCATTGAGATCGAGGGACTTGAATTCCTTGGCGTAGTCGAAGCCCTTGCCCATCGGATCGGACAGGCTGGAGTTCTGATGCAGCACCTGAACGTCGAGCGTCTCCGGCCACCAGTCACGATTCGTGTGCCCGCGGGGCCCGCCCGTGAATGGGCATTTGCCCGCGCCTTCGTCGGTTTTTGCGTCCATGTTTCTTCTCCGAGGTAGTGGATTCTGGAATGTGCTGGAGCTCTTCCAAGAGCGATTCTACGCGCCGCAATCCATCAGAGGAAATTGACTTTAATGATCGTGTCGATAAGATTATCTGATGATAAATGTCACACTCCGGCAACTCAGGTATTTTGATGCTCTGGCCCACCACCGCCATTTCGGGCGCGCCGCGGATGCCTGCGCGATCTCGCAGCCGGCGCTGTCGATGCAGATCCGCGAGATGGAACAGGCCGTCGGCGGCGTGCTGATCGAGCGCAATGCGCGGCAGGTGACGCTGACGACATTCGGCGAGGACCTGCTGCGCCGCGTGCGCGACATCCTGCGCTCGGTCGACGAGCTCGGCGACTTCGCGCGCGCCTCGCGCGACAAGCTTGCCGGACGGCTGCGCGTCGGCATGATCCCGACCGTCGCGCCATATCTGCTGCCGAAGGTGATCGAGAACCTGGCGCGGCTGCATCCCGAGCTCGACATCCATGTCCGCGAGACGCTGACGCCGAAGCTGATCAAGGAGGTCGCCGAGGGCCGGCTCGACACCGCGATCGTGGCGCTGCCGGTATCGGAACCGTCGCTGACCGAGGTCGCGCTGTTCTCGGAAAACTTCCTGCTGGTGCGGCCGGGCGAGGATGCCAAGACGCCGGTGCCGAGTGCCGAGATGCTGCGCGAGATGCGGCTCTTGCTGCTCGAGGAGGGCCACTGCTTCCGCGACCAGGCGCTGTCGTTCTGCAACATGCAGTCCTCGCCGCCGCGCGAGGTGCTGGACGCGAGCTCGCTGTCGACGCTGGTGCAGATGGTCGGCGCCGGCATCGGCGTCACCCTGATCCCCGAGATGGCGGTGACGGTGGAGACGCGCTCGGCGCCGGTCACGGTCTCGCGCTTCAAGCACCCGCAGCCGTCGCGCACCATCGGCATGGTCTGGCGCAAAACCTCTCCGCTCGCCGCGCAGCTCCAGCAGATCTCCGAGGTCGTCAGCCTCGCCGCCCGCGCCCTGCGCGCGCCGAAGCAGGACGGCGCCAAGGAGCCGGCGAAACGTGCGGGGCGAAGGAAGGTGGCGTGATCTCGGCTGTGTAGCGGAGACGATGCCGTCGGTGTTTAACGCACCAAGCGCGCCACGCTTACAGCAGTCGTCCCTGCTTTCGCAGGGACGACATCGAACATGTTGCGTGGTCTGGGAATCATACGTCCGCATTCTCGCGGCGAATGACGAGATGAGGCGGCGGCGCCCTACTTCTCCAGATACTTCTTCATCTCGGCGATCAGGCCGTCGCGCAGTTCGGGGCGCTTGAGGCCGAAGGCGATGTTGGCGCGGAGGAAGCCGGGCTTGGAGCCGCAATCGTGACGCTCGCCCTCGAACTCCACGCCGTAGAACTTCTGCGTCTTGGCAAGACCGATCATCGCATCGGTGAGCTGGATCTCGCCGCCGGCGCCGCGCTCCTGCGTCGCCAGGATGTTGAAGATCTCCGGCTGCAGGATGTAACGGCCGGTGATCGACAGGTTGGACGGCGCGGTGCCCTGCGGCGGCTTCTCGACCATGCGATCGACCTCGAAGATGTTGCCGGTGCGTTTGCCGACGCTGCAGATGCCGTATTGATGGGTGAGTTCGTCGGGCACCGCCTCGACCGCGATCAGGTTCGACTTGTCACCAAGCCTGCTCGCGGCGTCGATCATCTGCTTGAGGCAGCCCGGCGTGTTCAGCACCAATTCGTCCGGCAGCACCACCGCGAACGGCTCGTTGCCGACGATATCGCGCGCGCACCACACCGCGTGGCCGAGCCCGAGCGGCGCCTGCTGCCGGGTGAAACTCATCGCGCCGGCCTCAGGCTGGTTCTGCGCCAGGATATCCTGCTCGGTCTTCTTGCCGCGCTGCGCCAGCGTGGTGTCGAGCTCGAACATGCGGTCGAAGTGATCCTCGATGACACCCTTGTTGCGGCCGGTGACGAACACGAAATGCTCGATGCCGGCTTCCCGGGCCTCGTCGACCACGTACTGGATCAGCGGCTTGTCGACGATCGTCAGCATCTCCTTCGGCATCGCCTTGGTGGCGGGCAGCACGCGGGTACCGAGACCGGCGACGGGGAATACGGCTTTGCGGATCTTCATGGGATTATCGGAAGCCTTGAAATGGGTGGGACGGCGGCACGAAATGAATCATGCCTTTGGTACCCCGTTTTGCAGCCGCCAACAAAGGCGGATGTGTGGTGCGGCTTAATTCCGCCGTTCCCGTCAGCCAATGCGGGCCGCAACAAAATCTCGCCCTTGTTAAGTTATTGGAAACCGTGCCGGGGCCTTCTGGAACAGCACGATTTTGACAGGCACACGACAAATGCGCGCGATGGGAACATCAAGGATCAAGCTTTTCAGCGCGAGCCTGATCGCTCTGGGCCTGCTGCTGCCCGGCAGCACGCAAGCCCAGTCGGCGGGCAACGGCCTGACCAACCTGATCGACAGCATCTTTTCCGGACCGAATGCGACGCCGCCGCAGGCCGCGACAGGACAGGATGGCGCAGCGCCGCCGTGGAGCGGTGAAGACGGCGCCTCCGGCCATCCGCTGATGACGGCTGCGGCGATCCGCCAGGCCGCGTCGGACTTCCCGAACTGCGTCGCAGCGATGTGGCCAGATGCCGCACGGCGCAACATCAGCCAAGAGAATTTCGAGCGCTTCACCGCCGGCCTCACGCCCGATCTGCGCATCATGGACCTGATGGATTCGCAGCCGGAATTCACCAAGGCGATCTGGGATTATCTCGACATCCTGGTCAGCGACACCAGGCTCGCCAAGGGCCGCGAGATCCTTGCGAAATACAAGCCGCAGTTCGATGCCACCGAGAAGGCCTATGGCGTCGACCGCTACATCATCGCGGCGATCTGGGGCATCGAGTCGAACTACTCGACCCAGATGGGCGATCGCAACGTGGTGCAGTCGACCGCGACGCTCGCCTGCATCGGCCGCCGTCAGGCCTATTTCAAGGACGAGTTCCTGTCGGCGCTGGAAATCCTCAACCGCGGCGACCTCAGGCCCGAGCAGATGCGCGGCTCCTGGGCCGGCGCGTTCGGCCCGACCCAGTTCATGCCGACCGCGTTCAAGCGCTATGCCGTCGACGGCGATGGCGACGGCCGCCGCGACGTCGTCGACAATCCGAGCGACCTGATCGCCTCGACCGCCAACAATCTGAAAAAGGACGGCTGGCAGACCGGCGCGAGCTGGGGCTACGAGGTCGTGCTGCCGCAGGGCCTCAATTACATGCTGGCCGACCGCGCCAAGGCGATGCCGCTGTCGCAATGGGAGCATCTCGGCCTCAAGCGGCCGAACGGCCAGCCGTTCCCGCGGCCGTCCGACAAGGCCTATCTGCTGGCGCCGGCCGGCGCCGAGGGGCCCGGCTTCCTGATGCTGCAGAACTTCCGGGTGATCATGAAGTACAACCCGGCGGAAGCCTATGCGCTCGCCATCGGCCATTTCGCCGACCGCCTGCGCGGCGGCCAGCCCTTCGCGCAGCCCTGGCCGCGCCAGGAGCGGGTGCTGTCGCGCGCCGAACGGCTGGAACTGCAGCAGCTGCTCGCCCAGCGTGGCTTCTACAAGGGCACGCCCGACGGCCAGTTCGGCGGCCAGACCCGCGAGGCGCTGCGCGGCTTCCAGGTGTCGATCGGGGCGCCGGCCGACGGCTTTGCCACATCAGAGGTGCTGGAGCGGCTGCGGGGGCGGTAGGGCTGAAGCCGCAGGCTGGCCCAGCCCGTAGCCCGGATGGAGCGCAGCGAGATCCGGGGTTTTCGCATGCGGTTCGTCTGGTCCCGGATTACGCTTCGCTCCATCCGGGCTACGGGCCATTCGCGGCCACAAGCTCCCTGTACCTCTCCCGCTTGCGGGGGAGGTGCCCCGGTTCCGTCGCCGCGACATCCGCCCCCTCCCCCCCCCAAAAGTAACCGTGAAATCCGATATTTGCCGGCTGCCTTGACGGCGGCCGAAGGCACCCGATTTATGGTGGAAAAGCTGCCCGCTTGCGGCCCGATTCCGCTAGTATGCTCACGTACTTCCAGATCATTTGCGACCGAACGCGATGCGAGAGCCAAAGTCCTTTTTGCGCATATTCACCGAAGCCGGCCCGCTGGTCGCGCTGACGGTGGCGCTTGCGCTGTTGATCGGCATCGCCCAGCCCGCCTCGGCGCAGTTCTTCGGCTTCCCCGGCTTCGGCGGCGGACCGCCGCAACCGCAGCGCCGCGCTCCGCCGCAGCACGGCGGTGGCGGCTGGTTCGGCGGTGATTTCTTCGCGCCGTTCCAGCAGCAGCAGCCGCAATCATCGCAGCCGCAGCGGCCGCGCGAGGATTTCTCGCGTGCCCCGGCACCGGCCAAGCGCGAGGCCGCCGCCGAGCGCAACGTGCTGGTCATCGGTGATGCCATGGCCGACTGGCTCGGCTACGGCTTGGAGGATGCCTATTCCGACCAGCCCGACATGGGCGTGATCCGCAAGCACAAGACGGTCTCCGGCCTGATCCGCTATCAGCCCAAGGGCGATCCGGCGGATTGGGCCGCGGCCGCGAAGGGCATTCTCGCCACCGAGAACCCCGACGCCATCGTCGTGATGCTCGGCCTCAACGATCGCACCGCGATCCGCGAACCCGTCGTGGAGAAGAAGGTCGACAAGAAGGACGAGAAGAAGGACGCGCGCGGCAAGCCGGAGGCCAAGCCCGGCGACAAGCCCGATGCCGCCGCCAAGAATGATGGCAAGCCCGCCGATCCCGAGCCGCCGGCCGACGACGCCGACAACGATCAGCAGGCCGCGCCGGAAAAGACAGCGCGCTCGCCCAACGGCCTCTATGAATTCCGCGACGACCGCTGGGTCGAGCTCTACGGCAAGAAGATCGAGGAGCTGATCAACGTGCTGAAGAGCAAGGGCGTGCCGGTGCTGTGGGTCGGCCTGCCTGCGATCCGCGGTCAGAAGGGCACGTCGGACATGTTGTTCCTCGACGCGCTCTATCGCGACGGCGCCGGCAAGGCCGGCATCACCTATGTCGACGTCTGGGACGGCTTCGTCGACGAGGCCGGCCGCTTCATGCAGAAGGGCCCGGACTTCGAAGGCCAGCCCCGCAAGCTGCGTACCGATGACGGCGTGTTCTTCACCAAGGCCGGCGCGCGCAAGCTCGCGCATTATGTCGAGCGCGAGGTGACGCGCCTGCTCGCGGTACGCTCCGGGCCGATCGCGCTGCCGAGCGAACCGGCGACGCCGGACACCAGCGCCGAGCCCGGCAAGCCCGCGCCGCGGCCGCTGGCAGGCCCGGTGCTTCCGCTGGTCGCCTCCACGGTCGGCACCGATCAATTGCTCGGCGGACCGGGTTCGCGGCCCGCCGCCGTCGATGCGCTCGCCGCGCGCACGCTGGTGAAGGGCGAGGCGCTGGCACCACCCGCCGGCCGTGCCGACGATTTCGCCTGGCCGCGCCGCGAGATCGGCCGCGAGCAGGCCAAGGGCGATGTGCCGGTTGCGGCGGCGACGCCAGCCGCGCCGGCGGGCGGACCGGCCAATCCGCCGCCCTCGACCACGGCGATCGCGCCCGACGGCTCGATCATCACCGCCCCGAAGCCGCCAAGGCGTCTGTTCCGTCCGGCCCAGACGCAGGCCCAGCCGCAACAGCAGCCGCAGACACAGCCCTGGCTGCGCGATTTCTTCGGGTTCGGCGCGCCGCAGCAGCGCCCGCTGGTCGCTCCGCCGCCGCGTCCGCCGCGCGGTGTCGGACAGCGGGCCGCAGTGCCGGGGAATCCGTGGCAGTAAGCCGCGCACACGCGCGACCAGCTGACCGATGACTGGAAATTTGAGGGCGGGTCGGGCGAAGCCGTAACCCGCCGATGTCTTGCGCGGCGAGATGGCAGGTTACGCTGTCGCCGATCCGACCTGCGGTTTCGTCGTATGGCTCGCTCAGCCGTAATAGCGCCAGCGCGAGGGCGGCGGGCGGCGCGGCTGGCGCGTCATCAGGAGCGCGAGCGCAAAGCCGATGCCGCCGGCGATCAGCAGCGATCCCAGCGGGTTCTCCTGCACCGCATGCGCAATTGCCTTTTGTCCGCTGCGAACGGTCTCGCCGCGATGCTCATAGGCGTCCTTGAAGGTATCTTTGGCGTAGTTGACCGCGGTGTCGGCGGCGTCGCGGGCGGCGTCCTTGGCCTGGCCGTAGAGATCCTGCACCGAGCCTGCGGCTTCGCGCACGCGGCCCGAGGCTTGGGTCTGCGCATCGCCGGTCGCATCGCCGACTGCGCCTTCGGCCTTGCCCGCGAACTCCTTCGCCGTTCCGAAAATCCGATCCTTGTCCATCGTCACGCTCCCTGATCTGTCCGGGAGCTAACCGGGAAACGGCGCGCAGGTTCCTGTGGTTACAGGATCAGCCCGCCGTCGACGACGATGGTCTGGCCGACGATGTAGGAGGCGAGCGGCGAGGCCAGGAACAGCGCGGCGCCGGCCATGTCGGCGGGCGTGCCGAGACGCTTCAGCGGAATGCGCTCGAGCGCGCCTTCGAGACGCTTCGGATTTGCCGTGGTCGCCTTGGTCATCTTGGTGTCGACGAGGCCGGGCGCGATGCCGTTGACGCGGATGCCGTTCTCCGCCCAGGCCTCGCCGAGCGTGCGCGTCAGCCCGACGGCGCCGGTCTTCGAGGCGTTGTAGGCCGGATTGCCCATGGTGGAATGATAGGCCGCGGTCGAGCTTACGATGATCAGCGAGCCCTTAGCTGCGCTCAGCATCGGCTGGAATTTGGTGGCGCAGGCCATCAGGCTCATCAGGTTGACCTCGAGCACCTTGCGAAAACCCTCCATTTCGAATTCCCCGCGGCGGTAAATCACCGCGCCCTGCGCCAGCACCAGCACGTCGAGCCGATCGAACGACGGCCTGAAGGCCTCGATCGCCTGCGGGTTGCTGACATCGAGCTGCGCGTAGGCGAGGCCTTCGAGATGCGAGCCTTCCTCGGTGGAATAGTCGCTCGCCTGCGCGCGGGTGCCGCAGATCGCGACGCGCGCGCCCTTGGCGCGGAACGCCTGCGCGATGCCGTTGCCGATGCCGCTGGAGCCGCCGACCACCAATATTTGCTTGCCGCCGAAATCGAGCTCGTTCATCGCGCGTTCCTCTCTCGTGCTGTTGTCTTGATTGAGCATGATCCTTTTCGGAAAGCCAGCCGGGAAACTTGCGTTAACGCGCTGCGCGCATGCCGATATCGGATCAGTGGTTTGACGTATCTTGCGATCGGTGCCAGCGTTGCCGTCTCCTACAACGCAGAAAATCAACGGGGGGTCGGTGATGTCCGAATACAAGCAGCTCAGCCGTTCGGTGAAGGGCCTCACCGTTCTCGTCACCGGCGCCGCCAGCGGCATGGGCCGCGCCACCGCGCGGGTGTTCGCCGATGAAGGCGCCAATGTCGCGGTTACCGACCTCACCGAAGAAGGCACGCAAGCGGTGGCGAAGGAGATTTCGGCAAGCGGCGGCTCGGCGAAGGCCTGGACGCTCGACGTCAGCGATCGCGACGCCATCACCAAAGTCGTCAACGATGTCGCCGCGCATTTCGGCGGGCTCGACATCATCGTCAACAATGCCGGCATCTCGGTGCGGGTGCCGATCGACGATCCCGCTTACGAAGACGCCTGGGCCAAGGGCATCGCGGTGATGCTGACGGCGCATCCGCGCATCATCCGCGCGGCACTGCCATACCTGCGCAAGTCGCGCTCGCCGCGCATCGTCAACATCGCCTCGACCGAGGCGCTCGGCGCGACCGCGCTGCACAGCCCCTACTCCGCGGCGAAAGGCGGCGTCACCAGCCTGACCCGCTCGCTCGCGGTGGAACTGGGACGCGAAGGCATCACCGTGAACTGCATCTGCCCGGGTCCGATCCGCACCGCGATCACCGACCGCATCTCCGAGGAGCACAAGACGCTCTACGCCAAGCGCCGCACCGCGCTCGCCCGTTACGGCGATCCGGAAGAGGTCGCGCACATGACGCTGAGCCTGTGCCTGCCCGCCGCATCGTTCCTGACCGGCGCCGTGATTCCGGTCGACGGCGGGTTGATGGCGCGGAATGCCTGATCCGCGCGCCGCCGCGAAGCGTTGACAGCGCGCGCGCGGTGAGTAGCCTTCCCGTCAAACGAAGCGGGAAAGCCGCCCGCGACAGACGGGGAGATACGCCAATGACGGTCCTGATCCGGCAGCTTCACAAGCATTTCGTCGGCGAGGTCTCCGGCGTCGATCTGCGCAAGCCGCTGACGCAGCAGGAAGCGATCGACATCGAGGCCGGCATGGACAAATACGCCGTGCTCGTGTTCCACGGCCAGGACATCTCCGACGAACAACAGATGGCATTCGCGCTGAATTTCGGCGAGCGCGAAGATGCGCGCGGCGGCACGGTGGCGAAGAAGGAGGACTATCGTCTTTCCGCAGGGCTCAACGACGTCTCCAATCTCGACAAGGACGGCAAGCCGCTACCGAAGGACCACCGCACCCATCTGTTCAACCTCGGCAACTGCCTGTGGCACTCCGACAGCTCGTTCCGGCCGATCCCGGCGAAATTCTCGCTGCTGTCGGCGCGCGTGGTGAACCCGAAGGGCGGCAACACCGAATTCGCCGACATGCGCGCCGCCTATGACGCGCTCGACGACGAGACCAAGGCCGAGATCGAGGACATGATCTGCGAGCACTCGCTGATGTATTCGCGCGGCTCGCTCGGCTTCCTCGACTACACCGAAGAAGAGAAGCAGATGTTCAGGCCGGTGCTGCAGCGCCTGGTGCGGACGCATCCGGTGCACGGCCGCAAGTCGCTGTATCTGTCGTCGCACGCCGGCGCCATAAGGGGCATGAGCATGCCGGAGGCGCGGCTGCTGCTGCGCGACCTCACCGAGCACGCGACGCAGCCCGAGTTCGTCTATGTGCACAAATGGACGGTGCATGACCTCGTGATGTGGGACAACCGCCAGACCGTGCACCGCGTCCGCCGCTACGACCAGTCGCAGCCCCGCGACATGCGACGCGCCACGGTCGCGGGCACCCAGCCGACGGTCGCGCAGGAAGCGGCGGAGTAGCGGGCGCCGCCATCGTAGCCCAACTCACCGCTGTCGTAGCCAACCCAACAGCCGTCGTCCCGGGCAAGCCAACGGGTCGGCGCGAAGCGCCGCCCGATGACAGGTTCCGCGCGACCTGGGACCCATAACCACAAATGTGCGAGATTGCGCGACGCTGTGGCCCCAGCGAGGCGCCACAACCGCATGCGGTGGTTATGGGTCCGGCTTTCGCCGGGACGACACCGAGAACGCACCATCGCTCGCAAAAAAAGCAACGCGCTACGCGTGGCCGGCGTCGTTCGACAGCATGCCGGCCTCGATGCCGATCTTGCGCAAGGCGCGCGCGTATTTCTCGTCGACGTCGGTACCGAAGATCAACTCCGGATCAGCGTCGCAATGCAGCCAGCCATTGTGCTGGATCTCGTTCTCGAGCTGGCCCGGCGCCCAGCCGGCATAGCCGAGCGCGAGGATCGCGTGCTTGGGCCCGGCGCCCTTGGCGATCGCCTTGAGAATATCGACGGTCGCGGTGAGCGAGATGCCGTCGTCGATGTTCAGCGTCGCATCCTGAATGTAGAAGTCGCTGGAATGCAGCACGAAGCCGCGGCCGGTGTCGACCGGGCCGCCCTTCATCACCTTCATCATCTCGGCATTCTCGGGCAGCTGGATCTGGTCCGACTTCTCGATGATGTCGAGTTGCACCAGGAGCCCGGGGAAATCGATGCTGCCGGCCGGACGGTTGACGATGATGCCCATCGCGCCCTCGGAGGAATGCGCGCACATGTAGATCACGGAGCGTTCGAAGCGCGGGTCGTCCATGACAGGCATCGCGATCAGCATCTGGCCGTCGAGATAGCCGCCTTCGGCGGCATGGGCACCGACGGCCGGGCTTCTGCCGGCGGCGGTCTTGCGAGTCTTGCCTGGTTTGCCTTCAGGGCGCATCCGCAAAGGCCTTTCCTGCTGATTTGGCATCCTGATATCGGGTGGCGGTTCTGTCAATCAACCATCGACCGCCGTGCGGCGATGCATCACAAGCAATTCAATGGTTTGCACCGAAAGTTGCAGGTAAAGACGTCTCATGATCGTCATAGTTCCCTTGCGGGCCGCATTTGGCGTCGCCGCCCTGTTTTCCGTCGCATGTATGGCAACGGAGGTGCGCGCCGACGACGCCTCGCCGTGGCAACAGGACACGCATTCGGCGGTGCGGCTGCTCGCCGGATCGCGGAGCGGCGCGGTGCTGCTTGGCGGCATTGCGTTCCGGTTGCAGGACGGCTGGAAGACCTATTGGCGGACGCCTGGCGATTCCGGCGTGCCGCCCCGGTTCGATTTCTCCAGGTCGGATAACGTCGAGGCGGTTACCGTGATGTGGCCGGCGCCGCGGCAATTCGACGACGGCGCCGGCGGCACCTCGCTCGGCTACAAGCACCAGGTGGTGCTGCCGCTGCGCATCGTGGCGAAGAATCCCGACAAGCCGCTGGTGCTGCGCGCTGACATCAACTACGCGGTGTGCGAGAAGCTGTGCGTGCCGGTAGAGGCGAAGGCCGAGCTGGCGTTCGCGAGCGTCGCATCGACCGAGGACGCCGCGCTGTCGGAAGCGCTCAACGCGGTGCCGAAGCCCGCCAATATCGGCGACCCCATCCCGTTTTCGATCCGCGACGTCAAGCGCAACGGCAAGAACAACGTGCTGGTCGATGTCAGCGCGCCCGAGAGCAAGGACCTCAGCCTGTTCGTCGAGGGGCCGACGCCCGACTGGGCGCTGCCGGTGCCCAAGCTCGTCGAACACGCGCCGCCGGGCGTGAAGCGCTTCTCCTTCGAGCTCGACGGCCTGCCGCCCGGCGCCAAGGCCGACGGCGCCGCACTGAAGCTGACGCTGGTCGGCGGCGACAAAAGCTACGAATTCAATATCAATTTGAATTGAGCCGCAGGGTCATTCCGGGGCGATGCAGCGCATCGAACCTCAAGGGCGCAATTGCGCCCGAGGGAATCTCGAGGTCCCCCGGTGCGCAATTGCGCACCTGAGGTTCAGCGCTTCGCACTGCCCCGGGACGACCCCGAGGGGGTGCAGTCGCCGAACCCAATATTAACGTTTCGTTGATAGATCGGAGGCCATTGCCGCCGTGCGGCGCTTTAGGAATTTTCCGCCTTGGCTGTGATGGAGACACAATCCGCAACCTCTGCGCCATTGGGCCGGGTCGCACGCCTGCGTGACCTCGCCGCGCGCGCGCTCGGCGGCACCAAGGAGGCGTCGGTCACCAAGCGCCTCGCCGGCATGATCTTCGCCATCCGCGTCGTCAGCGCCGCCATCGCCTATCTCGCGCAGATCCTGCTGGCGCGCTGGATGAGCGGCTCGGACTACGGTATCTATGTCTATGTCTGGACCTGGGTGCTGCTGCTCGGCAGCACCATGGATTTCGGCATCGCGCCCTCCGCGCAGAAGATCATTCCGGAATACCGCGCCCGCGGCGACCTCGCGGCGCTGCGCGGCTTCCTCTCCGGCGGCCGCTGGGTGGTGCTGGCGACGTCCAGCATGGTCGCGTTGCTGCTCGCCGGCGTGATCCACCTCGCTTCGCCCTGGATCGATCCCAACGCAATCGTGCCGCTCTATATCGGCTGCCTGACCTTGCCGCCCTTCGTCGTCGCCAACACCCAGGACGGCATCTCCCGCGCGCATGACTGGATGCAGCTCGGCCTGATGCCGCAGTTCATCGTGCGGCAGGGGCTGATCATCGCCCTGACCGCCGGCGCGCTGGCGCTCGGCCTCAATCTCGGCGCCACCGCAGCGATGATCGCGAGCGCGGCCGCGGCGTACATCGCGGCGATCGGCCAGATGGTCGTGCTCAACCGCCGCCTCGCCGCCCATCTCGGGCGGGGCGAGAAGACCTACGACGTCAAGGGCTGGTTCGCGATCTCGCTGCCGATCATGCTGGTCGAGAGCTTCTATCTCCTGCTCGGCTACACCGACGTGCTGATGCTGCAGCAGTTCCGCTCGTCCGAGGAGGTCGGCATCTATTTCGCCGTGGTGAAGACGCTGGCGCTGGTGTCGTTCGTGCACTACGCAATGGCGGCGACCACCGCGCACCGCTTCGCCGAATACAATGCGCTCGGCGACAAGGACCGGCTGTCGGCCTATGTCGCGCACGCCATCAGCTGGACGTTCTGGCCCTCGCTGTTCGCGACCGTCGCCCTGCTGGCGTTCGGCAAGCCGCTGCTGTGGCTGTTCGGCCCGAAATTCGTCGACGGCTACAGCATCATGTTCGTCGCCGCGATCGGACTCGTGGTGCGCTCGGCGATCGGGCCGGTGGAGCGGCTGTTGAACATGCTCGGCCACCAGAGCATCTGCGCCACCGCCTATGCGGTGTCGTTCCTGATGAATGTCGGGCTCTGCATCGCCCTCGTCCCGCGCTACGGCGGCATGGGCGCCGCCGCCTCGACCTCGCTGTCGCTGACCTTCGAGACGATCCTCTTGTTCTATGTGGTGCGCTCACGCCTCGGGCTGCACGTGCTGGCGTTCGGCAGGCGGCGGCCGGCGTCATAGCATTCCGCCGGGCGCGGCCTAATGCGATGGCATGCCCGCCGCCGGACTGGAACACCTGCCTGACCGCGTTCAGCCTTGCGCCGGTCAGGCGCGCCTGATGTCCGCCTGCCCCCAATCGTGGCCGGCAACCATGCGGCGGAAGAACCACAGCACGGCCGGGCAGGCCAGGAGCACCGCGGCGCCGAAGTCGAGCGCCGCGCTGGCGGAGCCGACCGCGGTGGAGAGCCTTCCTCCGATCGCCGGTCCCGCCAGCATGCCGGCGTAGTAGACGGTGTAGAATATTCCCATTCCGATCGGCCGCGTCTTCTGCTCAAGCACACACGCAGGCAGGCTCATGATCGGACCGGCAGGCAGGCCGCAGAGGATTCCAAGAGCGATGACGACGGGAAGCACAGTGCCGCTGCGCGACAGGAGCAGTGTCAGGAGCGCGAAGGCGACGCAGCCCGTGGCCAGGATGACCTCGCCGCGCCTGGTCCGATCGGCGAGGAAGCCGCCCAACGGCACCGAAAGGGCTGCGAGCCAGAGCACGATACTGATGGTTGATCCGGCTGCGGCGCCGGACCAGCCCTGCTCGACAAGCATCGACGGACCGAAACTGAAGATCATCGCAAAACCGATGTTGTAGAGACACCAGATCAGGCCGGCGGCAGTCACGGCGCAGATCGTATCGGCGGTCAGGCTGCGGCGCCCGCTTTCAACCGCGACCGCCGCATCCGGCGCGCGATAAACCAGAGCAATGAGGCCAAGACCGATCAGGATCACCCCGGCGACGGCAAGATTGACGGCATGGAGGCCGAGCGTGGCTCCGATTGCCGGCAACAGCATGAGAGCGACTGCGATGCCGGCCGGCCATGAGTTGATGAAAATGGCCATCGCGGTGGCGATTTCCCGGCCGGCAAACCAGTCCGCGACCATCTTGGTCATCAGAACGTTCAGGAGGACGCCGCCGATGCCGGCAGTCAGTCGGCCCGCGATCTGCGCGCTCCACGACGTTGACGCGGTCATCAGCAGTTCGCCTGCCAGCATCATCAGGAGGCCGGCAACGACCACCACCTTGTCGCCATAGCGGCGGCCGATCGCGCCGCCAGGCAAGGCAAGCAGGGCGCCCGGCGCGAAGTAGAGCCCGATCAGAACGCCGATATCGGCCAGGCTCGCGCCCAGACCCTGGCTGAGCTGCGGCGCGATGGCCGCGACGCTCTGAAACTGAAAGGCGATGGTGGCACGAGCGGCGAACAGAGCAGCAAGAATGGTCCAACGGCTTCGCATTTGGATTTTCTCCGATGCCCTGAACTATGTCGTCGGCTTGATATTCTGGTTCAGGCGGAAGAAATTCGTCGGATCATATTTGTTCTTGAGCGCGACAAGGCGCGCGTAATTTTCGCCATAGGCGTCGCGCACCCGGTCTTCGCCCTCATCCCCCAGATTGTTGGCATAGACACCGCCGGTCGAATAGGGCCTGACGGCACTCCACAGCTCGCGCGCCCAATGCATGTTCGCCTCGTCGCCGGCCGGATCGTCCCAGATCGCGACCGGAAAGCAGTCGAACGCCGCATCCCGGTTTGCGTAGGGCGAGCTCGATACCGGAACCCGTGCAATTGCGCCGCCGACATGCTGGAGGACCAGCAAGGACGAGGTGTTGGGGGCTCTCGCATAGGCGTCGAGCAGCGCGTCGATCGCGCCCGCACCGATCTCGCGCAGGAACTGCGCCTTCCAGTAATAGCGACGTCCCCGCGGAAACAGGGCATCGCCACCCGATTGGATCTCGAGATAGGGGACGGTTGCGAGGCGCGTCTCGACGGGCGAGCCGAACTTGACGATCGGCGAAAGCGCGCGCTCCCCGTCACGATGCGAGCCGACGTAGCAACCGGAGATGTTGAAGAACCGGTCGCCCGACGGCAGCGTCACAAGGGCCGCATCGACGTTGACCTCATCGGCAGCGTTTCGCGCGAACTCGTCGTAGAACCGCATGGCCTCGCGCGCCTGATCGTAAGGATAAAGCGTTGACGCGACCGGCAACGACGTGCCGATCGGATGCAACCGGTATTCGAACGCAGTCACGATGCCGAAATTGCCGCCGCCGCCTCTCAAGCCCCACAGCAGGTCGGGGTGTTCGGTCGCGCTGACCCTCAAGACCTGTCCCTCGGCTGTCACCACTTCGGCGGCAATCAGGTTGTCGCAGGTCAACCCGTATTTTCGCCCGAGCTTGCCGAAGCCGCCGCCAAGCGTCAGCCCGGCGATGCCGGTGTCGCTGTTGACCCCCATGGTGGTCGCCAGACCGTGCGCCTGCGTAGCACGATCGAATTCGCCGAGATCGAGGCCGGCCTCCGCGCGCGCGGTGCGCCGGACCGGATCGACATCGATGCGTTTCATCCGCGACAGGTCGATGACGATGCCGCCGTCACAAACCGAGAGGCCAGCGACATTGTGGCCTCCGCTGCGAACGGCCACCGGGAACGTGCGGGTCCGCGCGAACGTCACCGCCTCGACCACGTCCCGGGTATCCGCGCAGTAGGCGATCATCGCCGGCCGCCTGTCGACGGCACCGTTCCAGACCCTGCGCGCCTCGTCGTAACCGGCGCTCCCGGCGAGGACCACCTGACCCTTGAGCCGTAGCTGGGAGGCGGGCCGAAGCTCGGAATGCGATTTGCCCATCACCTCGTCATATGGCTGCCGCTGCTCCATCCGATTTGCTCCTCGCCACGAATGCCCTTGCCATCATCTCACGGCGTGCCAAATCGTCCTGAATCCGATCGGAAAAAGTTGCGAAAATTTGCCGAAAAGGGATGGCTCCAAGCGATGGCGACGACGCCCACTTGCGCACAGCTCGCGATGTCGTCCACCCCGGCCCGCTGCCTCCAAAACAAAAGCCGGCCCTGATCCAATCAGGGCCGGCTCGTTCTGAGGCCGCCAAATCGCGCCGGAGAATTACTCCGCGGTCCAGCCGCCGTCGATCGAGTAGTTGGAGCCGGTGATCTGCGCGGCGTCGTCGCTGCACAGGAACAGCGCAAGCGCTGCGACCTGATCGGAGGTCACGAACTCCTTGGTCGGCTGCGCGGCGAGCAGCACGTCCTTGATGACCTGCTCCTTGGTCATGTTGCGCGCCTTCATGGTCTCCGGGATCTGGTGCTCGACCAGCGGGGTCCAGACGTAGCCCGGGCTGATGCAGTTGCAGGTGATCTTGTGCTGCGCGAGCTCCAGCGCCACCGTCTTGGTGAGACCGGCGATGCCGTGCTTGGCCGAGACATAGGCCGACTTGAAGGGCGATGCGACCAGCGAGTGCGCCGAGGCGGTGTTGATGATGCGGCCCCAGCCGCGCTTCTTCATGCCGGGCACCGCGGCGCGGATGCCGTAGAACGCCGACGACAGATTGATCGCGATGATCGCTTCCCACTTCTCCGGCGGGAATTCCTCGATCGGCGCAACGAACTGGATGCCGGCATTGTTGACGAGGATATCGACCGAACCGAAAGTCTTCTCGCCGAGCGCAATCATATCGGCGATCTCGGCCGGCTTGGTCATGTCGGCCGGCGAATGCACGGCCTTGACCTTGAAGTCGGTCTCGATGCCCGAACGCTCCTTCTCGATATCGGCCGGAACGCCCATGCCGTTGAGAACGATATTGGCGCCGGCACCCGCGAAGGCGCGCGCGATCGCCAATCCGATGCCGCTGGTCGAGCCGGTCACAACGGCGGTCTTGCCTGTCAACGTACCCATTATCGGTCGCTCCTATTTGCTTGCGGGGGGTGTGGGTTCATCCCCCGTGAGGTCGTAAGTCACCATGGTTTCCCCGGACTGCGGCCGTTCTAGCCATTCTTTGTGACGCATCGACAAATGCACGTCGCGGACGCCCGCGCCCCAGTGCTCGACCATCGCAACATGGGAGAAGTCGTAGTCCTTCGAGGAGCTCTCGTAGTTCTTGCTCTTGTAGATCAGGTGAACCACCGTGACGGTGTTCTCCTTGGACGCCTTGCGCAGCAGCTCCACCGACGGATCGTTCTTCAGATAATCGGGCAGCTTGCCGATCAGGTCGCGCACCGCCATGCGGGCGTTGTGGATCTGCCTGTTCTTGTCGGTGTTCATCCGCGTCCGGCTGGAGTAGCGGATGTCCTTTTCGCGCTCGGCGGCCTCCAGCAGCGTCTCCGGCAACGGCCCGCGCGCGCTGAACAGATCGACCTGGAAGATCAGGAGATCACGGCTGATCTCCTCGTCGAGCACGAAGTCGAGCGGGGTGTTCGAGGCGATGCCGCCGTCCCAGTAGTGCTCGCCCTCGATGACGACGGACGGAAAGCCCGGCGGCAGCGCGCCCGAGGCCATGATGTGCTCGGGGCCTATCTTCTTGCCGAGCTTCCTGAACTCGTAATTGTCGAAATAGCGGAAATTGCCCGAGGTGACGCTGACCGCGCCGACCGACAGGCGCATCTTCAGATCGTTGATGCGGTCGAAATCAACGAGGCCCTCCAGCGTCTTCTTCAGGGGCGCGGTGTCGTAATAGCTCAGCGACTGCGAGCTGCCGGGCGGCCACAGCGGCGCCGGCGGGATCCGCGGCGTGAAGAAGCCGGGCACGCCGAAGGTCGCGATGATGGCGGCGCTGGTCTCGTTGAACAGCGAGCGGGCGCGTTCATGCTTCGAGACCGGATTCCACGGCACCGGCGCCGACACCATCTCCCAGAATTCCTTCAGCCGCGGCACGCGCTTGGCCGGCTCGTTGCCGGCGATGATCGCGGCGTTGATGGCGCCGATCGAGATGCCGGCGATCCATTCCGGCTCGAAGCCGGCGTGACAGAGCGCCTGAAAGGCGCCGGCCTGATAGGAGCCGAGCGCGCCGCCGCCCTGAAGAACCAGCACGCGCTGCGCTTGCGCAGGCGTCGAGGCCGGCGCGGAATCCGAAGTATCCATTCGTAACCGTTGGGTCAGGAAATGACTTGAGACGCACCGTGGCGGCTGTTCGCCGCGGCGTCAATCAACGAGATTCGGAGCTCTTTGCTTGAGCATGACCTTCCCGGAAAACCGCCTCACACTTTTCCGGATCATGCGCCAGATCACGCGGAATTTATCGAGATCAGGTTGCCGCCAAAATGAGCGTCCAGAACACCTTGTACTTGGTGTTTGGAGCATAGACCGCCGCGATGCCCATTTTTGTGACACCGCTCTTCAGCATATTGGCCTTGTGCGGCGGTGAATCGCGCCAGCCCGAAAAGGCTTCGGCCAGCGTGTGATAGCCGGCCGAGATGTTCTCGACCGCCACCGCCGCTGGATACCCCCCGGCCTGCAGCCGCTTGCCGAGCGGGGCCTTCACGTCGTGGTCCATCTTGTTGCGGGCGGCCATCGCCTGCGACTGCTGCTCGGCGAGCTTGGTCAGGTCCGGATCCACCGCGACGGTGCCGAGACCATTGTTCTGGCGGTACTGCGAGAACATGATCGCGGCGGCCTGGCTGTCCAGCACCGCGCCGGGCTGTGCCATGTTGAGATACATGGCCGGTTCTTCCGGGAGTTTGGTGTCGGCGGCGCAGCCGGCAAGCACCAGAAGCCCGAACAGGGCGACCGTCGTCCGTTTCACTTTTGAGAACCCCCAAGGTTGGCCTGCCGTTGTTGCATACCAACCGTGGCTGAATGGTGAACAGCGGCTAACTTTTGGCCACACAAAACGCCGTCATTCCGGGGCGCTGCGGTTGCATCGAACCCGGAATCTCGAGATTCCGGGTTCGGTCCTGCGGACCGCCCCGGAATGACGGGTGAGATCGTTGGCCCGGTAGCCCGGAGGCAGCGGAGCGCAATCCGGGACAGCCCATCGGCGGAGCGAGGGGGCTACGGCTCTACTCCTGGGCGGCAAAGATCCGGTAGCGGCGGGGCTGCAGGGAGACGATTTCGCCGGCCTGGAGCTCTCGGTCGCGGGGGGCGTCGATCTCGATCACGGTCTTGCCCTCGCTCCCCGACAGCGCCACCTCGGCGCGCTGGATCGGGCCGAACGAACGGACATGCCGGATGGCGCCTTCCAGGGCGCCCGTTCCGGCCGGGCCGACCGCCATGTCGTGGCGGCGGACGAACAGTTTTGCCGCGCCCGATGCCGCGCCGAGCGCCGGAATGTTCAGGGGACGGCCGTCCAGCCGCACCGCATCGCCGGCGACGTCGACCGGCAGCACGATAGATTCGCCAATGAAGCCGTGCACGAAGGCGGTCGCCGGATTGTCATAGACCTCGCCGGGCGAGCCGATCTGCTCGATCTTGCCCTTGTCCATCACCACGACGCGGTTGGCGACTTCGAGCGCTTCTTCCTGGTCATGGGTAACGAAGATCGAGGTGACGTGGATCTCGTTGTGCAGCGAGCGCAGCCATTGCCTGAGCTCCTTGCGCACCTTGGCATCGAGCGCGCCGAACGGCTCGTCGAGCAGGAGGATCCGCGGCTCGATCGCGAGCGCGCGCGCCAGCGCGATGCGCTGGCGTTGGCCGCCGGACAATTGGCTGGGATAGCGGCTGGCCAGCCAATCGAGCTGCACCAGGTCGAGCAGGTTCTTGACGCGGGCGCGGATCGTCGCCTCGTCCTTGCGGATCGCGCGCGGTTGCACGCGCAGGCCGAAGGCGACGTTCTCGAATACCGTCATGTGCCGGAACAGCGCGTAGTGCTGGAACACGAAGCCGACCTGGCGCTCGCTGGCGCCGCGCGAGAGCGCATTCTCGCCGTCGATCGCGACCTCGCCCGAGTCAGGCCAGTCCAGGCCCGCGATGATGCGCAGCAGCGTCGTCTTGCCGGAACCCGACGGACCGAGCAGGGCCAGCAACTCGCCGTCGGCGACCTTGAGATCGACATTGTCGAGCGCGGCAAAGCTGCCGAACGTCTTTACGATATTCTTGACGTCAATCGCCATCGGGCACCTCTGCCTCGTCGAGCCGCCGCTCGAGAACGGTCTTCGCCACCAGGGTGATCAGCGCCAGCATCGCGAGCAGCGACGCGATCGCGAACGAGGCGACGAACTGGTATTCGTTATAGAGAATTTCGACCAAGAGCGGCATCGTGTTGGTCTCGCCGCGGATGTGGCCGGAGACGACCGACACCGCGCCGAACTCGCCCATCGCGCGCGCGTTGCAGAGCAGGACGCCGTACAGCAGGCCCCATTTGATGTTGGGCAGCGTGACGCGGAAGAAGGTCTGCAGGCCGGAGGCGCCGAGCGAGATCGCCGCCTCCTCTTCCTGGGTGCCCTGCTCCTGCATCAGCGGGATCAGCGCGCGCGCCACGAAGGGGAAAGTGACGAAGATCGTCGCCAGCGCGATGCCGGGGACCGCGAACAGGATGTGGACGTTGTGGGCCTGCAGCCACGGCCCGAAATAGCCCTGCGCGCCGAACAGCAGCACGAAGACCAGGCCCGAAATCACCGGCGAGACCGAGAACGGCAGGTCGATCAACGTGATCAGGAAGGTCTTGCCGGTGAACTCGAACTTCGAGATCGCCCAGGCCGCGATCACGCCGAACACGAGATTGAGCGTGACCGAGATCGCGGCAATCAGCAGCGTCAGCTTGATGGCGGCGAGCGCCTCGGGCTCCGCCAGCGCCGCGAGATACGCGCCGATCCCCTTCGAGAAGGCCGACGCAAACACCACGACCAGCGGCAGCACGACGAAGATGCTAAGGAAGGCGATCGCCAGCGCGATGATGATGAAGCGGATCGGGCCGGGCTCGGTGCGCAGATTGCGCTGCGCCGTCCCCGGCTCCGCGCGCGCGATCTCGAGCCGCGGCGCCGGCGCCGCCACGCTGACATCGGTCGCGGGTGCGTAAGTCCGCAGTTGCGTGGTCGAGGTCACCAATCCCGTCTGCATCGACATCTTGAGACCTCAATGCACGGGGATGCGGGCTTGCGCCCAGCGCTGCAGCCGGTTGATCAGGAAGATGATCAGGAACGAGGCCACCAGCATCACGACCGCGATCGCGGTGGCATCAGCATAGCGGAATTCGGACAGCCGGATCACGATCAACAGCGGCGCGATCTCGGAGACATTGGGCAGATTGCCCGCGATGAAGATCACCGAGCCGTATTCACCGATGGCGCGGGCGAAGGCCAGCGCGAAGCCGGTGAGCAGCGCCGGAATCAAACTCGGCAGGATGACGCGAAACACCGTGTGCCACCGATTGGCGCCCAGGCTCGCCGCCGCCTCCTCGATCTCGGGATCGAGATCGATCAGCACCGGCTGCACCGTACGCACCACGAACGGAATGCCGATGAAGATCATCGCGATGAAGATGCCGATCGGCGTGAATGCGACCTTGATGCCGAGCTCGGCGAGCGGCGCGCCGAGCCAGCCCTTCTGGGCGAACAGCTGCGTCAGCGCGACGCCGGCGACCGCCGTCGGCAAGGCAAAGGGAATATCGACGATGGCGTCGAACAGCCGCCGGCCCGGAAAACGGTAGCGCACCAGCGCCCAGACGATGATGGTGCCCATCACCAGGTTGACGCAGGCGGCCGCAAACGAAAGCCCAAACGAAATCTTCAGGGCGTTCAGGGTGCGGCGGCTGGTGATGATGCCCCAGAACTGGTCGAGGCTGAGCTCGAACGTCTTGAGGAACAGCGCGGCCAGCGGAATCAGGATGATAACGGAGAGCCATGTCAGGGTCAGTCCCATGGTGAGACCGAACCCCGGCAGGGTACTGCGCCGTGCAACCGCTGTGCTCACATATCCCCCTGATAATCCGATCAGTTCTTGTAAATCTGATCGAAGATGCCACCCTCGGCGAAGTGCTCCTTCTGCGCCTTGGTCCAACCACCGAAAACGTCGTCGATGGTGAAAAGTTCAACCTTGGCGAAGGATTTTTCGTACTCCTTGGCGATCTCGGGATCGCGCGGCCGGTAGGAGTTGCGCGCGGCGATCTCCTGGCCCTCCTTGGTGTACCAGTACTTCAGATAGGCTTCGACGACGCCGCGGGTGCCTTTCTTGTCGGCGACCTTGTCGACGACGGCCACCGGCGGCTCGGCCAGGATCGATTGCGCCGGCGCCACGATCTCGAACTTGTCCTGGCCGAATTCGCGAAGCGCCAGAAAGGCTTCGTTCTCCCACGCCAGCAGCACGTCGCCGACGCCGCGCTCGACGAAGGTGACGGTCGAGCCGCGCGCGCCGGTGTCGAGCACCGGGACGTTCTGATAGAGGTCGGCGACGAACTTCTTCGCCTTGTCGACTGATCCGAACTTCTTCTGAGCATAGCCCCAGGCGGCGAGATAATTCCAGCGCGCGCCGCCCGAGGTCTTCGGGTTCGGCGTGATGACGCTGACACCGGGCTTGATCAGATCGTCCCAATCCTTGATGCCCTTGGGATTGCCCTTGCGCACCAGGAACACGATGGTCGAGGTGTAGGGCGAGGCATTGAGCGGCAGCCGCTTCTGCCAGTCGGCCGCGATCAGGCCCTTGCCCGCGATCGCATCGATGTCATAGGCAAGCGCCAGCGTGACGACATCGGCCTGCAATCCGTCGATCACCGAGCGCGCCTGCGAGCCCGAGCCACCATGCGACTGCTTGATCTCGACGCTCTTGCCGGTTTCCTTCTGATAGGCCGCGGCGAACGCCTTGTTGAAATCGACATAGAGCTCGCGCGTCGGATCGTACGACACGTTCAGCAGCGAATAGTCGGCCGCAAAGGCCGAGCTCGCCCACAACAGTCCCGCGACCAGCGGCAGGATACGACGGATCATTTCTGTCTCCATTCAACCTGAGAAATGTCAGGGAACACGCAAGACATAACTCACGGCGAAGTGGTCTTAAGTCAACGAAACCGGTTTTCTTTGTTTTCGGCGGCGCAGCGCGCTTGTGCTACGAAGTCGCCGCACTGCGAAGGCTTTGTCGCGTCGCCAAATCACGATGAACCGTCATCGCGATCGAGCGCCCCGCTCCATGCCCTATGACATCTTCATCGTATGGATGCCGCATTCCGTCTTGGCCCGGCCGCGCCAGCGGCCGTCGCGCGCATCTTCGCCGGCAGCGGACCGGCTGCTGCAAGGCATACACCCGACCGACTGATATCCCGATGCGACAAGTGGATGCGGCGGCAGCTTGCCGAGCGTGTAGATCGCCTCGATCTCCTCGCGGGAGACGTTGGCGAACGGATTGAATTTCAGCCTGACGCCGTCATCCTCGACAACCGGGATGTCGGCACGGGCACCGCCCTGAAAACGCTTGCGGCCGTTGATCCAGCCGGCGAACGGCTTCAGCGCGCGCGCCAGCGGCTCGACTTTGCGGATGCGGCAGCAGGCGTCGGGATCGGTGAACCACAATTCGCGGTCCGGATCCTGGCGCGACAGCGCTTCCTCATCGGGCCTGATCGAGCGCACGTCGGTGAGGCCGAGCGTTTTGATCAGCGTGTCGCGATAAGCCAGCGTCTCCTCGAACAGCCAGCCGGTATCGAGAAACACCACCGGGATCGCCGGATCGACATCCGCCATCACCTTGAGCAGCGCGGCGGACTCGGTGCCGAACGACGACACCAGCGCCACCTTCTCGCGGCCGAGCGTCTTGACCGCGGCTGCGATCACCTCGGCTGGCGAGGCCGTGCGCAGCGCACGATCGAGCGCATCGGCCGCGGGCAATGCGGTCGGCTCCACTGCGAGCTCTGGTGCAAGCGTGCTCACTGGCCGGCGCTCTCCGAGTGACGCAGCTGCATGCGGCGGTTGAGTGCGGTGACGCGGCCGTCGCCGGTCGGCTGGTAGAACACCGAATAGCGCTTCATGGTCGCGGCGAACGCGTCCGCGTCGGCATCCTTCTTCACCTCGAAGGCATCGAAGCCGGCGCGCGTCATGAACACGAACTGGTCGCGCAGGATCTGGCCGGTGGCGCGCAGCTCGCCGTCATAGCCGTAACGCTCCCGCAGCAGGCGCGCCTGGCTGTAGGCGCGACCGTCGCGGAAGGTCGGAAACACCAGCGCGACCGAGGCCAGCCGATCAAGATGCGGCACGAGATCGTCGAGATTGCGGTTGTTCGGCCAGATCACGCCGGTTTTGCCGGGACGACGCAGCAGCGCCTCCGGATCGGCGAGAAAGCGCTCGGCGCTCACCAGGACCGCGCCGTCGCCCGGCAACTCGGCGCCGTCGGCGACATGCACGAACAGATCGGTGGTGATTCTTCCCTGCTTAACGAGTGGCATAGACCCGCTCCCTGATAGGCTCGACGCCCAGACGCTTCACCGTATCGACGAACAATTCCTCGGGACGGTCGCGCAGCGCGAGATAGGCTTCGACAATGTCTTCGATCACGTCGGCGACTTCCGCATAGGGAACGGCCGGGCCGATCAGCGTTCCCAACTGCGCGTTCTCGTCGGCGCGGCCGCCGATCGTGATCTGGTAGAACTCCTCGCCGTTCTTCTCGACGCCGAGAATGCCGATGTGGCCGACATGGTGATGGCCGCAGGCATTGATGCAGCCGGAGATGTTGATGTGCAGCCGCCCGATCAGGTCGGCGGTGTCGTGGTTGGCGAAACGCCGCGTCAGCTCCTGCGCGATCGGGATCGAGCGTGCGTTCGCCAGCGAGCAGTAATCCAGCCCGGGGCACGCGATGATGTCGGTGAGGAGGTTGACGTTCGGCGTCGCGAGGCCGAGGCGGTCGAGTGCCTTGAACAGCTGCGGCAGGTCGCGCTTGGCGACGTGCGGCAGCGCCAGGTTCTGCTCGTGGCCGACGCGGATCTCGCCGAACGAATATTTGTCGGCGAGATCGGCGACCGCGTCCATCTGCTCGGCGGTGGCATCGCCCGGAGGGCCACCGACCGGCTTCAGCGACAGCGTCACGATCGAATAGCCCTGCACCTTGTGCGGCGCGACCGAGTTCTTGCGCCAGCGCTCGAACAGCGGATCATGCGCGGCCTGCTTCAACTCGTCCGGCATGTGCGGCAGCTTCTCGTAAGGCGGATAGGAGAAGCGCGAGCGGACCTCCTCGATGGCGGCGTGATCGAGCGTCAGCCCGACATCGCCCATCGCCTTCCACTCCTCCTCGACTTCCCTAGCGAACTTCTCGATGCCGAGCTCGTGCACCAGGATCTTGATGCGCGCCTTGTAGATGTTGTCGCGGCGGCCATACTGGTTGTAGACGCGCAGGATCGCCTCGACATAGCTCAGGATGTCGCGGCCGTGCACGAACGGCTTGATGGTCTTGGCGATGAACGGCGTGCGGCCGAGGCCGCCGCCGACCAGCACCTCGAAACCGGTCTCGCCGTCGGCGTTCTTGTGCAGCCGCAACCCGATGTCATGGATCTTGATCGCGGCGCGATCGTGCTCGGAGGCCGTGATCGCGATCTTGAACTTGCGCGGCAGGAACGAGAATTCCGGATGCAGCGTGGTGTGCTGGCGCAGGATCTCCGACCAGATCCGCGGATCCTCGATCTCGCCGGGCGCGACGCCGGCCCACTGGTCCGACGTGACGTTGCGCATGTTGTTGCCGGAGGTCTGCATCGCATGGATGCCGACTTCCGCGAGATCGGCCAGCGCGTCGGGCAGCTCGGCGAGCTTGATCCAGTTGAACTGGATGTTCTGCCGCGTGGTGAAGTGGCCATAGCCGCGATCGTAGCGGCGCGCCACATGGGCGAGCCGGCGCAGCTGCTTCGACGACAGCGTGCCGTAGGGAATCGCGACGCGGAACATGTAGGCGTGCAGCTGCAGGTACACGCCGTTCTGCAAGCGCAGGATCTTGAATTCGTCCTCGGTGAGCTCGCCGGAAAGGCGGCGCTTCACCTGGTCGCGGAATTCCGAAACACGCTCGTTGATCAGCGTGCGGTCGAGTTCGTCATATGCATACATGATGGATGAGCCTTACGCCGGCACCTGGAGATCGATCGTGACGCCCTTGGCGCGGATGTGTTCGCGAAGATTGCCCGGCTTGAGCTTGCCGCCGTCCTTGAGCTCGACCGGCGCGATGTAGGGGCCGACCGCACCGACATCGTCGGCGGTGGCTTCGGCCAGCAATGCGCGCGCATCGTCGGAGGTGCTGACGACAGCAGAATCGGACAGTTCGGTGGACCAGCCTTGCTTGGCGGTTCGATACACCACGGCACCATCCCAAGTGCGGTTGGCGGTCACCACGGAGGGGCCCGTGATCCTGATTTTCTTCTGTTCAAGCGGAGAGGTCATTCGGCAGCTTTCAGCAGTTCGGAGAACATCTGGTTGGAGAAGAGTTGGGTGACGTTGGACCGGCTCCACGGCGCGGAATGCGCGACCACGTCGCCGATGATGAGAATGGCGGGACCGCCATCGACCTGTTTGACGAGCTCGGGCAGCCGCGCCAGCGTGCCGACCGCGGCCTTGGCATCCGGCCGCGTGACGCGCGCGAACACGCCGACCGGCGTCTCCGGCGAGCGGCCCGCGGCAAGCATGCCTTCGCGGATCGAGGGCGCCGCGGTCATGCCCATATAGACGACGACGGTCATCTTCTTGTCTGTCAGCACCGACCAGTCGACGACCTCGGCATCGCGCGCCTTGTGCGCGGTGAGGAAGGTGATGCGCAGCGCCTCGTGCCTGAAGGTCAGCGGCACCTCGAACTGCGCGGCCGCGCCCAGACCGGCGGAGACGCCCGGAATGATGGAGTAAGCGACGCCGGCGTCGCGCAGCGCCTCGATTTCCTCGCCGCCGCGGCCAAAGATAAAGGGATCGCCGCCCTTCAGCCGCACCGCGCGCTGGCCCGACTGCGCGGCCTCGATCATCAATGCGTTGATGGCGTCCTGGCCGATGCCGGGCTTGCCGACGCGGCGGCCGACCGGGATCCGCGTGGCATCGCGCCGGATGCGGTCGAGAATTTCAGGCGACACCAATTCATCATAGAACACGACGTCGGCATCCTGCAGCGCGCGCAACGCTTTCACCGTGAGCAGATCCGGATCGCCGGGACCGGCGCCGACCAGCGTCACGTGACCAATGGCTTTGCCTTCCGCGCTCGCGCCGGCGAATGCGGCGGGATCGGAGATCGCGTGCAGCGCCTGCTCGGCCTCGTCCTTGCGGCCGGCCAGCACCAGCGCAGCGATCGGGCCGTCGACGATGCGCTCCCAGAAGCGGCGGCGCAGCGGAAACTCTTCGATGCGGGCGTGGATCGATTTGCGGACGCCGCCGATGAAGCCGGCGAGATCGCCGATCCGCGCCGGCAGCACCGCCTCGATCTTCTCGCGGATGCGGCGCGCCACCACCGGCGACGTGCCGCCGGTGCCGACCGCGACCACGACATCGCCGCGATCGACGATCGCCGGCATGATGAAGGTGGAGTGTACGAGGTCGTCCATCACGTTGACCGGCAGGCCGATCGCTTTGGCGCGCACCGACATCGCAACACCGATCTCGCCTGCGCCGGCACAGAGGACGGCGATGACATCGGAGAGATCGGCGGTGAGCGGATCGCCTTCGGCGCGCTCGATCCGCGCGGCGTCCTCCGCCGTGAGACCGGCAATGTCATGGTCGCCGTCGGTCGCGTACCAGCGCACTGCGGCGCCGGCGGCTGCAAGCAGCCGCAGCTTGGCGCGCGCGAGGTCGCCCGCTCCAACGAGCAGCACCTTGCCGCTTTGCAGATCCAGAAACACCGGCAGATATCGCATCAGACGCTCGCTTCCCCAATTTGGGGGTTGACTGAAATTATTTTCTATTTATCTCTCGATCAAGCCCAGCAAAGAGAAAATTATTTCTTCTCTATTGCAGCGCAACTTTAGAATTTTCAACTCCACAGGCCAAGGCCAAGAGATGCATCTTCTCGACAACGAATCCGTCGCCGCCAGGACGCGGTCCGCAGCCCTTAGCAATGCATCTTCCGTGCCGGGGATTCCTGCCAATCAGGACTCTCCGTCGATGGATCATCTCGACGAGCTGGAGGCCCAGAGCATCTACATTTTGCGCGAGGCGTTCGCCCGGCTGAAGAAGCTCGCGCTGCTGTGGTCGCTCGGCAAGGATTCCAACGTGATGATCTGGCTGGCGCGCAAGGCGTTCTTCGGCCGCGTCCCGTTCCCCGCGCTGCATGTCGACACCGGCAAGAAATTTCCGGAGATGTACGCGTTCCGCGATCGCTTCGGAAAGGAATGGGACCTCGACCTGCGCGTTGAGCCCTGCCCGCCGATCGACAGCGTCGACCCGACTTTGCCGCCGGCCGCGCGCTCCGCCGCGCGCAAGACCGAGGGGCTGAAGCTCGCGCTCAACAAATTCGGCTTTGACGGATTGATCGCCGGCATCCGCCGCGACGAAGAGGCGACGCGCGCCAAGGAGCGTGTGTTCTCGCCGCGCGGCCTCGAGGGCGAATGGGACGTCCGCGACCAGCCGCCGGAGTTCTGGGACCAGTTCAACGCCTCGCCGCCGCAGGGCGCGCATTTGCGCATCCATCCGATCCTGCATTGGACCGAGGCCGACATCTGGGCCTACACCAAGCGCGAAGGCATTCCGATCATCCCGCTCTATCTCGCCAAGGACGGCAAGCGCTACCGCTCGCTGGGCGATGCCGACATCACCTTCCCGGTCGCCTCCACCGCCGCCAACATCGACGAGATCCTCACCGAGCTCGACGGCACCAAGGTCCCGGAGCGCGCCGGCCGCGCGCTCGACCACGAGACCGAGGATGCGTTCGAGCGGCTGCGCGTCGCCGGCTATCTCTGATCGACACTCGAAGCAACACCTGACTCCAAGCAACTTGGCTTCCCACTTCGTGCGAGCGTTCCGATGAACATGATCCTTCCCACCGCCTCGATCTCGGCAACGCCCAACGGCACGACGCGGCCGCAGGTGCGCATCGTCATCGTCGGCCATGTCGATCACGGCAAGTCGACGCTGGTCGGGCGCCTGCTGCATGAGACCGGCAGCCTGCCGGACGGCAAGCTGGAAATGCTGAAGGCGGTGAGCGCGCGGCGCGGCATGCCGTTCGAGTGGTCGTTCCTGCTCGATGCGCTGCAGACCGAGCGCGACCAGGGCATCACCATCGACACCACGCAGATCCGGTTCCGCACCCGTTCGCGCGACGTCGTGCTGATCGACGCGCCCGGTCACGCAGAGTTCTTGCGCAACATGATCACCGGCGCCTCGCAGGCCGACGGCGCGGTGCTGATCATCGATGCGCTCGAAGGCGTGCGCGACCAGACCAGGCGGCACGGCTATCTCCTGCATCTGCTCGGCGTGAAGCAGGTCGCGGTCGTGGTCAACAAGATGGACCGCGTCGAGTTCAGTGCCGACCGCTTCAAGGAGATCAGCGACGAGATTTCCGCGCATCTGATCGGCCTCGGCGTGACGCCCACGGCGGTGATCCCGATCTCGGCGCGCGACGGCGACGGCGTCGCCGAGCGCACGGCTCGGATCGACTGGTACCAGGGACCGACCGTGGTCGAGGCGCTCG
This sequence comes from Bradyrhizobium sp. BR2003, assembly GCF_009720285.1. Taxonomy (NCBI): domain Bacteria; kingdom Pseudomonadati; phylum Pseudomonadota; class Alphaproteobacteria; order Hyphomicrobiales; family Nitrobacteraceae; genus Bradyrhizobium; species Bradyrhizobium sp. BR2003. The sequence continues at coordinate 79,496 of NZ_SMYJ01000047.1, read as the reverse complement.
ATGCGCTCGAGCCGGCACGCCCGCTGGCCGAGCTGCCGCTGCGGCTGCCGGTGCAGGCGATCTACAAGTTCGACGACCGCCGCATCGTGGCAGGCCGCATCGAGTCCGGCAGCCTGAAGGCCGGCGACGAGATCGTGATCATGCCGACCGGCAAGATCGCGCAGGTCAAGACCGTCGAGAGCTGGCCGGTGACGCCGGTGGGCACGCCGCAGGGCGCCGGGCGCTCGGTCGGCATCACGCTCGACCGCGAGCTGTTCCTCGAGCGCGGCGACATCATCGGACATTCCGGGCAGAGCCCGCGCGACACGCGCCGCATCCGCGCCCGGATCTTCTGGCTGCACGACAAGCCGCTGACCAAGGGCGAGCAGATCCTGATCCGGCTCGGCACCAAGGAAAGCCGCGCCACCGTGGTCGCGATCGAAAAGGCGGTCGATCCCGGCGCGCTGTCCAACGAGGAGAACACCGCGATCGCGCGCAACCATGTCGGCGAGATCGACATCTCGCTGGCGCAGCCGGTTGCTACCGATCCCTACACCGACAATCCGCGCACCGGCCGCCTCGTCATCGAGGTCAACGGCCGTATCGCCGGCGGCGGCCTCGTGCTGTCGGTCGACGCCGGCCGGCCCGCGGTGCCGGTCGATATCGTGCCGGTGGGGTCCGCGCTGCGGCCGGACGAGCGCTCGGCGCGCTACCACCACAACGGCGCGGTGATCTGGCTGACCGGCCTGCCCGGCTCGGGCAAGTCGACCCTGGCGCGGGCGCTGGAGCGACGCCTGTTCGGCAATGGCGGCTCGCCGATCCTGCTCGATGGCGACACGCTGCGTGCCGGGCTGAACGGCGATCTCGGCTTCTCGCCGCAGGACCGCGCTGAAAACATCCGCCGCCTCGCCGAAGTCGCGACCCATCTGGCGCGCAACGGCCATATCGCCATCGTCGCCGCGGTCTCGCCATCGGCCGCCGACCGTGCGGCAGCTCGCCGTATCGCCGACAGCGCGTTCCGCGAGATATATGTCGCGACGCCGGCCGAGGTCTGCGAGACCCGCGACCCCAAGGGCCATTACGCCAAGGCCCGCTCCGGCGGATTGCCGTCTTTCACCGGCATCACCAATGACTACCAGCCGCCGACCGGCAATGAACTGACCATCGACACCTCGAACCGCTCGGTCAGCGATGCCACCGACGAGATCGAGCGGATGCTGGCCGCGACCGGCATCCTGTTCGACGAACTGACCGACCTCGCGGCGAATATCTAGGCGGCATGGCCTCCTCCTCTGGGGGGCCTTCTCAGAGCCGTGGCTTTAGGGCTAAAAGGGCCGTGAACGCGGCCCTTTGGCGCGTTTTTTGCTGATTTCTTCTGAAAACAGCCCCTAAACGCCCCATTTCTTTGAGAAAGCCCATCATGACTCGTGTCGATGCCCATGGATTGAAGATCGCCCCTGTCCTGTTCGATTTCATCGCTAAGGAGGCGACGCCGAAAACCGGGATCGCGCCCGACGCGTTCTGGGCAGGACTAGCCGCCATCATCCAGAAGCTCGGACCGAAGAACCGCGAGCTGCTCGCGGTCCGCGACGCGCTGCAGGCCAAGATCGACGACTGGCATCGCGCCAACAAGGGCAAGGCGTTCGACATCAACGCCTACACCGCGTTCCTCAAGGACATCGGCTACCTGCTGCCCGAGCCCGCGACCCACAAGGTCGAGACCGCAAATGTCGACGAGGAAATCGGCAAGATCTGCGGCCCGCAGCTGGTGGTGCCGCTCACCAACGCTCGCTACGCGCTGAACGCCGCCAACGCGCGCTGGGGTTCGCTGTACGACGCGTTCTACGGCACCGACGCGATCCCGCACGATCCGAGCGAGGCTGGCCGTGGCTACAACAAGGCCCGCGGTGACAAGGTGATCGCCAAGGCGAAGGCGTTCCTCGATGCCGCCGTGCCGCTTGCGACCGGAAGCCACACCGACGTCACCTCCTACGCCGTGATCGCGGGCCAGCTCTCGGTCAAGCTGAAGAGCGGCAATTCGACCGCGCTGAAGAACGCCGCCCAGTTCGCCGGCTATCAGGGCGACGCCGCCCAGCCTTCTGCGATCCTGCTCGTCAACAACGGCATGCATGTCGAGGTCAAGATCGACCGCAGCAACGTGATCGGCAAGGATGACCCGGCCGGCGTCGCCGACATGATCCTGGAATCGGCGGTCTCCACCATTCTCGACATGGAAGACTCGGTCGCGGCCGTCGACGCCGAGGACAAGGTGCTGGTCTATCGCAACACGCTCGGCCTGATGAACGGCACGCTGTCGGCCGATTTCGAGAAGGGCGGCAAGACGCTGACCCGCTCGCTCAATGCCGACCGCGTCTACAAGAAGCCCGACGGCAGCGAGCTGAAGCTGCACGGCCGCAGCCTGCTCCTGATGCGCAACGTCGGCCACCACATGTTCACCGACGCCGTGCTCGACGCCAAGGGTGAGGAGATCCCGGAAGGCATCCTGGATGCCGCGGTCGCCGGCCTGCTCGCGATCCACGACCTCAAGGGCAATTCCAAGGTCAAGAACAGCCGCACCGGCTCGGCCTATATCGTCAAGCCGAAGATGCACGGCCCCGACGAGGTGACGCTGACCTGCGACCTGTTCGCCGAGGTCGAGAAGATGCTCGGCCTGCCGGAGAACACGCTGAAGGTCGGCATCATGGACGAGGAGCGCCGCACCACGGTCAACCTCAAGGCCTGCATCCAGCGCGCCTCCAAGCGCATCATGTTCATCAACACCGGCTTCCTCGACCGTACCGGCGACGAGATCCACACCTCGATGGAAGCGGGTCCGATGATCCGCAAGAACGACATGAAGGCGCAGCCTTGGATCAAGGCCTATGAAGACTGGAACGTCGACAACGGCCTGATCGACGGCCTGCCCGGCCATGCCCAGATCGGCAAGGGCATGTGGGCCGCCCCCGACAAGATGGCCGACATGCTGGCGCAGAAGATCGGCCATCCGCAGGCCGGCGCCACCACCGCCTGGGTGCCGTCGCCGACCGCGGCCACGCTGCATGCGCTGCACTATCACCAGGTCAACGTGATCGCCCGGCAGCAGGAGCTCGCCAAGGGCGGCCCGCGCGCAAAGCTCTCCGACATCCTCACCATTCCGGTGTCGCAGTCGAACTGGGCGCCCGACGATGTGAAGCAGGAGATCGACAACAACTGCCAGGGCATCCTCGGCTACGTCGTGCGCTGGATCGACCAGGGCGTCGGCTGCTCCAAGGTCCCCGACATCCACGATGTCGGCCTGATGGAGGACCGCGCCACGCTCCGTATCTCGAGCCAGCACCTCGCGAACTGGCTGCATCAGGGCGTCATCACCAGGGACCAGGTGATGGAGTCGCTGAAGCGCATGGCCGTCGTCGTCGACAAGCAGAACGCCGGCGATGCCCTCTACAAGCCGATGGCGCCTTCATTTGATGGCGTTGCCTTCAAGGCGGCCTGCGACCTGATCTTCGAGGGCCGCACGCAACCGAACGGCTATACCGAATACATCCTCACCGCGCGCCGCCGCGAGGCCAAGGCCCCGGGCTGATCCGCAAGCGATCGCAACGACTAAGCAAAGCCCCGGTGCGAGCCGGGGCTTTTTTGTTGGCACCGCGAGCCCGCCGTCGCAGGGCGCACTGCCAAAATATCGAAAACAACCCCATGCAAAGGAGCCGGCGGACATGGCAACTTGACATTTGCGGTATTATTCTACTATTCCGAAATTGTGCGGCCTTGTGGCCATCCTTCGAGACGCCCCGCCATTGGCGGCTCTTGGGATGACGAGGTGATTGCGCAGCTTGCTCGGTGCCGCGCATGCGGGTGATCCAGTATTCCAGAGGCCGCAGAGCTTGAGCCGAGAGGCCGCGGCGTACTGGATCGCCCGGTCCATGTGCGCAATTGCGCACAGGCCGGGCGATGACAGCGGTGTATCCACGTCAGTGCGAGGAGCGAAGCGACGAAGCTAGAACACCGCCAAATATTTCAGCAGCGAGACGATGCCGATGATGATGACGACGGCGCGTGCAATCTGCTTGGCGCGGCCGTCGAGCGGCAGCATGTTGATGAGATAGAGAACGAGAATAACGACAAGGAAGGTGACGAGTACGCCGACGAGCATGGAGAGCCCCCTGATGGCATCGGTGAATGTGCTGTTCGTCCGTTGCTAACGTGCAGGAGGCGGGCCGGTTCCGCGCCGGGAACCGAAAGCGGCCGGCCGCGTGTGATCGACGCTACTCGCGTGCCACCACCGCCGGCCGGCCATATTTGGCGCGGATGCGATCCGGCGCCGGCGTGAAGTTGAGCTGCGCACCGCGCCGGTCCGGACGGCTCACCGACATCAGACCATCCTTGCCGGCGACGATGTCGCCCTTGCGCAAGGTTGGGTCGTCTTCAATCTTGATCGCCGCCAAGCCGACCGAGTCCTTGCCGTTGCAGGTGCAGCCCGAGACCATCTCGTCGCGATAGCGGAACGCGTTCGGCAGCTCGGAATACGGCTTGCCGTCTTCCGTCGCGGCGTTGTCGATACTGCCGCCATAGACCACTTCGGTCGCGCTCGCCGGGCAGAAGCTGTTGCAGCTTTCCGCCTTGCTCTGGTTGCCGGTCGCCGCAAGCGGGAAATAGCGGCCGTCGCAGGTCCGCACGCAATAGGCCTGGCCGACGTCATAGCGCGGACGGCGCTCGATCCGCGGCGCCATCGGCGCCGGGCCGTCGTCGAACGGCATCCGGATCACCGGCGGGCGGCCATGCATGAAGCCGCCGAACAGTTGCGAGAAGAAATCCTGAGCTTGCGCCGCAGGCGCAAGGGACAGGCCGAGCAATGCCGCCGTCCCGAACGCCCAGCGCCTCACGTGCCGTCTCACCATCACCGACCCCGGTACAATGCCGATCCCTGAAGCACGACGAGATTGGATCATCGTCGCGCTTCAGCTTGTTGTTCGTGCATGATCTTTTCGAAAAACCGCCTCGCACTTTTCCGGATCATGCTCAGTACAACGAGGAAGCCGTCGGGATGTTCATCGCCTGACGCCCGGAAGGCAGCGTCATCGCTGCGGGGCGCGGCCGCGCCGCGGCCGGGCGGACCGAAATCTGCGTCGTGGTCGGGCCGATCTCGCGCGCAGCGAGGTGCGGCGCGTTCTTCGGCAGCACCACGACCCTGGTGCCGACATCGACCCGGCTGAACAGGTCGGAAACGTCTTCATTGGTCAGGCGGATGCAGCCGGACGAGACGAACTTGCCGATCGTCGACGGATCGTTGGTGCCGTGGATGCGGTATTCACTGGAGCCGAGATACATCGCGCGCGCACCCAGCGGGTTGCCCGGGCCACCGGCCATGAAGCGCGGCAGATAGGGCTGGCGCCTGATCATCTCGGCCGGCGGATGCCAGTCCGGCCATTCCGCCTTGCGGCTGATGCTTTGCACGCCGGCCCAGGTGAAGCCTTCGCGGCCGACGCCGACGCCGTAGCGGATCGCCCGGCCGCCGCCGAGCACGTAATAAAGTGCGGTGTTGCCGGTATCGATGATGATGGTGCCGGGCGCCTCAGTCGTGTTGAGGGCGACGGTGGTCCGGCGCAGCCGCTCCGGCAGCGCGCCGTCCTCGCCGACCCCACTCGAAGGGTCGTTCATCACCTCGTCGGCGGGAAATGCGCCCGGTTGCGTCGACGCATAGCCGAGCGCGGAAGAGCGGACCTGGGCGCTGGCCGACGTGCTGACGACAAGCGGCGTCACCAACAGGACGCTGCCGATGGCAAGAGTGTGGGCAAGGGTGCGCGCGGCGCGCGACGCAAGCCGGCGGCTGGAAACAGACTGCTGTGTCATGTGCTGCCCCTGGACGGGATGCGCATCGTGGTGATGCGATGCCGGGCCAACGCGCATGGCCGCGAGTCAGTTCCGCCGCGAATCGTCGCGAGACCGCGATTGTCAACCCGTCACGTCTCACGAAGCCGCGATGGAACTTTTTCCGCAGCGATCAGTTGTCATCGCGCAATTCGGCGCGCGGGGCGACCACGCGACGGGTTTGTTCGTCCTCACGCGGGAGGAGTTCGGTGCGCGCCTTTCCGAGTGAAGACCTGCTTGGCAATGCGCCCGAAGGCACGCCCGTCCCCGACAGCAAAATCGAACTGCCGCCGGTTGTCAGCCGCGCCGAGGCCGTCGCCTTCGCATTGATCGCCCTGCTGGTCATTGTCGTTGTGGCGGTGCTCTATTTCGCACGCGCCTTCTTCCTCCCGATCACCATGGCTTTCATCGTCGGCACCATGCTGTCGCCGGCGGCGAGCATGCTCGAACGCTATCGGATCCCGCGCGCGCTCGGCGCGGTCGTCATCGTGATCGCGGTCGGCGCCGCCGTCAGCTTCATGGTCGGGCTGATCGCCTCGCCGGTGATGGAGTGGAGCACGCGGCTGCCCGAGCTCGGCGCGATCCTGAAGGAGAAGCTGCATGTGTTCGACCGGCCGCTCGCGCTGTGGCAGGAATTGCAGACCATGGTCGGCGGCTCCGATACGCTGGCCACGCTCCAGCTGCCGAAATTCGAGTGGGTGCAGCCGACGCTGGAATTCCTGTCGCCGACCTTCGCCGAATTCCTGCTGTTCATCGCGACCCTGATCCTGTTCATCGCAAGCTGGAAGGACCTGCGCCGCGCACTGGTGATGGCCTTCAGCGAACGCACGGCGCGGCTGCGTACGCTGCGCATCCTCAACGAGGTCGAGACCCATCTCGGCAATTATCTGTTGACGGTGACCATGATCAATGTCGGCGTCGGCATCGTCACCGGCGCGATCTGCGCGGCAACGGGCATGCCAAATCCGGCCGGGCTCGGTGCGCTCGCCGCGACGCTGAACTTCGTTCCGATCATCGGGCCGGTCGCAATGTTCGTCGTGCTGGTCGCGGTCGGCATCATCTCCGCTCCGACCATCGGCGCCGGGCTGATCGCGCCGGCATGTTTCGCGGTCGTGACCTTCCTGGAAGGACATTTCGTGACGCCGACGATCGTCGGCCGCAGGCTGTCGCTGAACGCGCTCGCGGTCTTTCTGGCGCTGGCGTTCTGGACCTGGCTGTGGGGTCCGATGGGCGCCTTCCTGTCGTCGCCGCTCTTGATCGTGGCGCTGATCGTCAAGGAGCATTTGATGCCGGTCAATTCGCCGCAGCTGCCGGAAGACTAGCCTTGGTTTCGTATCGGGAACCATGCACAGCGCGGCGCGTTTTTGTTCCAGCACGCAAGTTCTCCGGGAGCTTTTCGATGTCGAGCACGGACAGCGCATTTGGGATCAAGAACATGACGGACAAAGCGACCTACGAACGCCTTGAAAAGGATGTCACCGCCGTGAAAAACGATATCGCCGCCCTCACCGAACAGATCACCGACGCGCTGAACTCGTTTGCCAACAACGCGGGCAAGCAGGCCCGCCGCCGCTACAAGGATGCGCGCGCAAGTGCGGAAGATACGCTCGACGACATGTCGGAGCGCGGCAGCGCGATGATGGGCGCGGCGCAGGATGCCGCATCCTCGATCGAGGAATCGCTGGAAGATATGATCACGCAGCGGCCGCTGGCGACGGTCGGCCTTGCGCTCGGTCTCGGCTTCCTGATCGGCGTCACCTGGCGCCGCTAGGCAAATTGCGGTCTCCGGGGGGATGAGGCCCATGGTGGCGATCATGCGAAAACCACCGTTCTGGATGCGATGGCGGCGCTGGCGCGCCGCCGCCGCGTTTGTCGATGCGCTCTTCAGGGCAAGATTCAACGCAAGATTCAAGGCTAGAATCAAGGCAGGGCTGGTCGATGCTTCAGCGGCTGATCAATGACGTCAAGGATTCCACCGGCAACGCGCTGCGGCTGACGTCGCTGGCCGCGGCCGCCGCGATCGCGCTGTTCATCACCATCGCCTTTCTGTGCGCGGCCGCCTTCGTCTACGTGCTGCAGCATTACGGGCCGGTCGAAGCGTGCCTCGCCGGCGCCGCGCTGTTTCTTGTCGTTACGTTGATCGTCGCCAGCGTCTACGTCGTGCGCAAGCGCGAAATGCGCCGCCGCGCCGAGAAGGCGGCAAAGGCCGCTGCGGCCAATGTGTTCGCCGATCCGGTGGTGGTCGCGACCGGCCTGCAGATCGTGCGGGCCATCGGCGCGAAGCGGCTGATCCCGCTCCTGGCGGTGGGCGGCCTCGCGCTCGGCCTGATGGCAAGCCGCAGCGCCAGCAGCAGCGAGGCGGACGAGGAGGAATAGGACCGACCATCACCACGCACTGCTGTCATCGCCCGGCTGGACCCGGCGATCCAGTACGCCGCGGCCTATCAACCAACAACAACTGTCTCTGGAATACTGGATCGCCCGGTCAAGCGGGCGATGACATCGTGCAAGGGGTCTCAGGTCACGCAGCGGCCGGGCTGCAGCAGCTTGGCCACTTCGGTCAGCACGCTGACCACGGGCTCGCAGGCCACCTTGCGGGTGTCGCCGGGCCGGGCCCGAGCCGGCGCTGCTGCGGGGCGATGGCGCGCCTCTTCCCTGGCCATGGGGACGCGAACCAGCACCGACGTATCGGGAAGCCGCTCGACCTTCAGCGCAACAGTCCGGCTCGGCAGGCCGGTGACTTGAGCCGTGGCACGGTCGGTCTTGGCGGCGCGATTGACGGCGCTCTCCGGCGCCAATGCGGTGGTGACCTGCTGGCCGCCGATGAGATCGTGGCCAGATGCCAGCTGGACGGCGCCAAGCGTTAGCCCAGCCGCCAGCGCAGCGAAAATTCCCATCTGAATCTTTGACATGGTGATGTCCCTCGCCCCATGGAAATTCGCTCGACGATCCCTTGGCGATCCCGGACACAACGCGAACGAAACCCGCGGGGTTCTCGCGTCCAGCCATCACTTAACCGTGTACGAAAATATTTTCACTTGCCCGGAACGACTCAGGGGGTCTGCGAGTCTTTGGAAGAGCCGGTTATTCCCCCTGCCCCATTGACCGGCGACGTAGGGCGCGACCGTGGTGATGCCGGTCGCGCCCTGCTCTTTTTCTGGGATGCCGCGAACATATGTCAGCCGGCCTGTCGCTCACCGGTCGCAATCGAAAACCTGAAGCCAAAAGCCCGGTCCTGACCGTCCACGTCAGGCATTGTCGTTCGATGGTATGTCCTGGGATCGAACTACCGTCACTTCACGGCATGACGGGCAACGGCCGACGTGAAACTTGATTCCGGTGGTCTGGTCGTCGACGAGCATCAATTCGCTCAAGGGCTCACCGCATTTGCAGGTGATCGTTTTCTGATCGGCAAAGTACATCTGACATTCTCCATAAACTTGGAGATTTCTCGTCGTCGGGGCGAGCTCGTTTGCGCCGTGCTCGCCCCTCGCTTCCGCTCCTTCTCGTTCGGTCAGATCCGGGCCGTCCGGATGGTTGGTGTGGCTCCTGGCGCTTATTTCGAAGCGGATTGTGCCTTCCGTGACTCCGCGGCTTCGCGCGCCTGCCGCTCGGCCTTGAGGCGCTGGAAGTTGTCGTAGAACGCCTTCTCGTTGGCGCGATGCTCCTTCATCGCCTGCGATGCGTCTTGCTGACGCTGCGCATCACGGTCCTTGCGCTGCTGGGGAGTAAGATTCATACGACCTCCGACTAAGCTCTTGAATCAACGCTGGATTCAACGCACGAGGCCGGAAAAGGTTGCACCTTGGGAAGGAACTGGGTCTATTTGCGCAGGCTCGCCCAGACGCCGCCGAGGATCAAAAGACCGCCAACCAAATGGATCAGCTTCGGCGGCTCGCCGAGGATGATCCAGGACAGCAGCGCACTTGCGACCGGTGCGACGTAGAGCACCAGCGAGCTCCGCACCGAGCCGAATCTCGCGCCGAGCCAGGCGAAGCCCGCATAGGCGATCAGGCCGGGCACGAGGCCGGCGAAGACGTAGGCCTCGAACGCCCGGGTGTTGAACACCTCCGCCGGCGCAGCCCACATTTCCTGCAGCGCCGGCGGCAGCGAGCACAGCGCGCCGGCCGCCGAGAACAGGCTGACCCGCGCCAGCAGCGAGGCGCGCGGCGCGACGCGCGACTGCAGCAGCGTGTAGCCGGACCAGCCGAGCATCGCGCACACCACGAGGAGATCGCCCCAGGCTGCGCTCGATTGCGTCAGCGTTTCCAGATGACCGCCCGAGACGATCAGGAGCGCGCCGCCGAGCGCCAGCGCCGTGCCGAGCCATTGCAGCGGACCGATATGCTCGATGCCGAGCGCCGCCGAGATCAGCAGCACCATGATCGGCGACAGCGCGAAGATCAGCGCGATGTGGATCGCCGTGGTCGTGATGCCGGCGATGTAGACCGGGGCGCCGCACAGGAACATGCCGAGGAACCCGGCGGCGAGGATCGGCCAGAGGTTCTGCGCCAGCGGGATCTTGCCGTCGCGGATCGCTGCGATCGCAAACGGCGCGAGGCCGATGGCGATGATGCTCCAGCGGAAGAAGGCCAGCGAAAACGGCGGCACCGAGCCGGCAAGCCCGCGCGCCAGAACCTGGTTGGAGGCCTGCCCGACCGCGACCAGGATGAATCCGGTGAGCGCGACCGCGTCCTCCCAGCCTTTGGCGGGGCGGCTGACCTGCGCTTTCGGCGGCTCCGCATCCATGACACCGCCCCCTCAGCCGGCGCGCGATCGGCTCACACGTCCGCTATTGCTCGGCCGCCTCGCGCTCCATGTCGCGGCCGGCGAGATCCTCGCCCTGCATGTTGGCGTATTCGCGCGCCATCTCGCGCATCAGGAATTTGGCGGGGACGTCGTGATAGCTGCCGTGATCGTTGACATACTGCATGTAGGCGCGCCCTTCGCCGTCGAAGGGATGCAGCAGCGCGTCGGCGTGGCCGTCGAAATCGAGCGGCTTGACGCCGAGCTTGGCGCACAGCGTGTCGTTGAAGGTCGGGGTCGCCTTGCGCCAGGCGCCGTCGACGAACACTTCGGTGAAGCCGTGCCAGGTGAACAGGTCCGAGCCCATGCTCTGGCGCAGCTTCTCGGTGGTGAGATGGTTGCGCACGTCGGCGAAGCCGACACGCGCCGGGATGCCGTGGACCCGGCAGGCCGCGGCATAGAGCGCCGCCTTGCCGACGCAGTAGCCGTTGCCGGCGGCGAGCACGCTCGAGGCCCGGTAGCTCTCGGGCGTGCGCATGCTGACATAGGGGTTGTAGCGGATGCCGTCCCGCACTGCGGTATAGAGCCGGCGCGCCTTGTCGCGCGCGCTGGCGTCAGACGGAACGGCGGCGCGGGCGAACGCCTCGACGGCGGGATGGTCGCTGTCGACATATTCGCCAGGGTCGGTGTAGAGGCGGCTGATCGTATCGGGAAGATGCTCGGTCATGGCATAAGTTTAGCAAGCCATCTGCGCAGTTCAATGCAGCAGGTGCGGCCCTCCCGCAGCCCTGCCCCGCCAGAGCCTCGTCCGTTCCAATTGGATCGGAACGGGGTCTCTTGATTTTGGTTTTGACGCGTTTTCTTCACGCGAACCGGTGCCCACTTCGCTCGAAAACGCGCTAGTTCTCGAAGTGTTCGTCCAACCGCGGTGACGGGTAGCTGCGCCGCTTCGCCTTGAAATATTGGCGTGCGAAATGGATGCCGATCCCGATCAGGAACGGCGGCGCGAGCGCGGCGGCGATCATCAGCGCGGTGATCGACTTCGGCGTCACGATGTCCAGCACCATCGACGCCAGCAGCCACAGCGTGGCAGCAATCACCGCGACGTCGACGTGCTTCATTCCCGGTCTTTCCCTTGGTCCCTGGCTACCATCCGGGTTCCATCCTACCGGCTGGCCCCGGACGCGCCAAGGATTCCGGGCGGCAGACGGCACCTCGGGCCCTTCACTTTTTTGGAACGGCGCTTGTTTGGAACGGCGCCTGCGCGGGCCACGTTCATCCAGATCGAACCTTGATCAACCGAGCACGGAGGCCGCGATGGGCAACTCCAGTGACATCCACAGCGGCGTCGACCGTCCCGCCAGCCGGAACGGCGTCAACGATCCCGTCGGCGGGGTCGATGTGAAGCGAACCTTCGACGACAACCAGACGCCGCATGAACGCGCGCAATGGGCCGCCGATGTGCGTGCCGACCCCTCGCCTCGGCGGGACGAACCGTTCCTGCCCGAAGCGCTGCGACGGCCGCCGACCGCGCCGCTCAATCCACGCACCGGCCGCCGTTCAACTGACTAGGCTGTGAACGCCCGCACCAGCAGCAGCCCGCCGAACAGCGAGAGAATCGAGAGCGCGACGGAGGCTGCGATATAGGCGCCGGCCGCCCATAGCTCGCCGCGCTGTATCAGCACGATCGCGTCGAGCGAGAAGGTCGAGAAGGTGGTGAAGCCGCCGCAAATGCCGACGGTAAGAAACACCCGCGTCACCTGGCCGGCATTCCAGCTCAGCGCGAACGACTCCGCAAAAACGCCGATCAGGAACGAACCCACGATATTGATCACCACCGTGCCCCAAGGGAATTCCGTGCCGACCAGGCGCCCCGCGCCGATCGCCACCAGATAGCGCGCGACCGATCCCAGCGAACCGCCGATCGCGACCGCCGCCAACAACTGAACGTTCAATGCTCCGCCTTTCCGGCTCGCCATTCGACGAAGCCCGCCACCAACCCAAGCACGAAGGTCGCGGCGACCAGCTCGCCCGACGCGTCGACCAGCAAGGCGGCGACACCGACGAGCCAGATCGACCCGACCAGCGACAATGCGATTGAGAGTGAACCAGGAAGACCCGTCATGTGCTGTCCCTTCTCATTCGCGGGACACGGCGGATCGGCGGTGGCGCATGCTCCTACCGACGCTGTCGCGCCCGGTAGGAGTCATCAGCCTCGCGGCGGTTATCGGGGGGACTCCATCCCCATCAACATGGCGATGGTAAGGGAGCGGAGCGGCAGGAGCAAGTGGGCGCCCGCCGTTTCGCTTCTCGGCTTAGCTGGTGGTCGACAGCATCGCGTTCAGCTCGACGGCTGTCCGAAGCTGCTCGATGCGCGCGACAACCTGCTCGCGCTCAGCTCCGCGCGGCAATTCAGCGAGCCGGCGTTCAAGTCGCACGCGATGTTCCTCGAGGCGCTGCTCGAATGTGTGGGGTTCAGATCGCTTCCGCTTTTGAATCGTCCTCTGCATTATCGACCTTTGGCGGTTGAAGACCGGGGCTGTTGGCCCAGCGGTCCAGTTGCTCGATGACTTTCGCGTGGCTCGGGCGCCGCGGTTTCGGGGCTTCCGGCTCCTCGGATAGCTTGCGGGGAAGCTTGACTTGGTTGGCCATGGCATCTCTCCAGCATCATAACGAGACGAGCCGCCTGATCGTTCCCTTTTTTTTACATAAGCCTTTGATTTTATTTGATAATCCTACTAAATCAGCGTCTTTGCCTCAACCGATGGAACCCAACGCGAGTTGGGCGGTTTAGCAAGTTACTCAACAAGCTAAGTCCGGGTGTTTTGCGATGAATGAGCTTCGCGCTGAACGTCTTCAGGTCATGCTGTCGCCGGAGGAGTTGGCAGCCCTCGACGACTTCCGCTTCAAGCACCGCATGCCGACCCGCGCTGCGGCGGTCCGCGAACTGCTCAAGCTCGGTCTGGCCGGCGTCGGCACCGATGGGGCGGCAGGGGTGAAATCGAGCGATTATGGGGTGTTCAACCGGGGGCCCGATGGGCACACCCAGAGCGACGCGTCGCCGGAGGATTGACGACGCGTTGGCGTTGATGTGGCGGTTCAGCCCGCGGCGAACAGGTCCACAATCGACTTCAGGATGCACACCACGAGGGCCGACGCGAACATCGCCGTACCGAGATCTGCGAGATAAAGCAGTTGCGCCCTCTGCTCCGCGTCAAGCCGCGCGATCGCTTTGCGCATGGCCAAGCTCCCTTTTTCGGGAGAACGCGATGCGCCGATGTCCGTTCCCTCTCTTGCGTCAGGTCCGCTGCAGCGCCAGCGTCACGCCGCCGAGCGTCAGCGCCATGGCGCCGATCTCGCGCAGGCCCAGCGGCTCACCGAGAATGATCGCGGCCGATACCACGCCGATGACCGGCACCAGCAGCATACCCGTTGACGCCGATGTCGGCGGCAGGCGGCGCAGCGTCTCGAACCAGGTGAGATAACAGATGCCCATCGGCATCAGCGTCATGTAGGCAAAGCAGCCGAGGCCGAGCGGCGTGATCGCGGCATAGTTCGGGTGCTCGAAGAGAATGCCGAGCAGGAGCATCACGAGACAGCCTATGCCGACCTGCCAGGCCACCACCGCGAGCGGCGACATCGGCAGCGGCTTGCGATTCAGCACATTGCCGAGCGCGAACAGGATGGCGCAGGCGAGCGCCAGCGCGATACCGGTCAGCTTGTCGGCGCTGAACACAAAGCCGTTGCCGCCGAGCAACAGCGCAACGCCGGCGACGCCCAGCACCAGCGCCGCAAGATCCCGCAGCGTCGGGCGGCAGTGCAGCACCGGCCAGGCGAACAGCATCGCCCAGATCGGCATCGTGTAGGCGAGCAGCGCGCCCTCGCCGACCGTGACGAATTTCATTGCGATGGTGCCAAAGCCCATCCAGGCAAAGACATTGGTGAAGGAAGCGAACAGCAACCGCGGGATCGCCTCGCGCGGCACGGCGAGCGACTGGCCGCGGGCCAGCGCCAGCGTGCCCAGGATCACCGCCGCGCAGGTGCCGGCAAGCCCGCGGGCGAACAGCGGCGGCCATTGCTGCAGCAACAGCTTCATCAGCGGCCAGTTCAGGGCCCAGCCGAACGCCGTCACCACCAGGCAGAGAAAGCCCACCGTTCTATCGCGCTGCGTCGTATCCATGGGCCGCGCTTAGCAGGCGAAGGCGCGGGATTCCACATCGCTTCGCGGATGAGGGGCACCTCGCGTATGCAGGGGCGCGTGGCATGCGCGAATAACCGGGCGTGGACCTTCGGACACCGCGCCGTCAGGCGAAGGTGCCGATCGTGACCCGCGGCCAGCCGTCGCTTTTCCGCGCGGCGGCAAGCCTCGCCGTCCAGGCATCGATCAGGCTTGCGATGAGCAGGCGGCCGGTGCCGCGCATGTCGGGCAGTTTCATGGTCGGCGTGCCGAGCGTCAGCGCGACCACGCCGTGGGTCGCCGCCAGCAGCGCGGTCGCGAGCCGCTGCGACAGGCCGGGCGCCGGCTCGGCGCCATGTGCCGCCAGAAATTCCCGCACCGAGATCACGAACAAGTCGTAGCTGCGGCGCGCGATCTCGGTCTCGCCGAAATAGACGCCGTCGGGAAAACGGCGGTCCTCGATCGTACCGGACATCGAGAACAGTGAGCGGAAGTGATCGGGATTGTCGGCCCAGTAATCGAGATAGGTTTCCATCACGCGCCGCAGCCGCAGATCGCGGTCGGCCGTCTCCGCGCGGACCCGCTCGAGGCGTTCGGCGACCGCCTCGAGGTTCTGCTGCTTCACCGCGAGCAGCAGCAGCAGCTTGGTCGGGTAATATTTGAGGACGGTGCCCTTCGAGTAGCCGATCGCGTCGGCGATCTTCTGGATCGACACGGTCTCCAGCGTGCCGGCGGCGAACTCCTTGCGCGCGGTCTCGAGGATCAGCGCCTTCAGCGCCGCCTTGTCGGCCTCCTGGCGCGCCCTGCGCTGAAAGCGCCGTGCGCCTTTGGCTCGCTCCACGATCAACATCCCCATCTGCCTTGCGCCTCCATGCCGCGCACCCGCCCCGATGGCAACCCCCGCCCTTGCAATATGCAAGTTAATTGACTATGGTCAATTAACTTGTGACAAGATGGGAGGATCCGATGAGCACCCATGTGAGTCCCCCTGCGAGCTCCCTTGCAGGCGAAATTGTCCGCAGCGATTTCGATCCGTTCAGCCCGTCGACGCGGGCCGATCCCTACGGCACCTATGCGGAGCTGCGCGCCGCGGCGCCGGTCGTCCGCCTGACCAGATATGACATCTGGGCGGTGCCGCGCTTTGCCGAGGTCAAGACGATCTTCGGAGACCATGTCAATTTCAGCAACGCCGGCGGCGCGGGACTTGCGAACCACTTCAAGGAAAAGCCGTGGCGGCCGCCGAGCATCGTGCTGGAAGCCGATCCGCCGCTGCACACCCGAACCCGCGCGGTGCTGGCGCGGATCCTCTCGCCCGGCGCGATGCGGCGGCTTGCCGATGATTTCAAGGCGATGGCGATGCGGCTGGTCGACGGGCTGGTCGAGCGCGGATCGTTTGACGCCATCAAGGATATCGCCGAGGTGTTTCCGGTCAGCGTGTTTCCCGACGCGCTCGGCATCGACCAGGAGGGCCGCGAGAACTTCCTGACCTATGGCGCGATGGTGTTCGCCGGCTTCGGGCCCGAGAACGACTATTTCCGCGATTTGATGCAGCAGGCGCCCCGCGTGCTGCCCTGGGTCGCGGCGCGCTGCCAGCGCGAGGCGCTGCGCCCGGGCAGTTTTGGCGCGCAGGTCTACGAGGCGGCCGACGCTGGGGAGATCAGCGCGGAGGAAGCGCCATTGCTGGTGCGTTCGCTGCTCTCGGCCGGGCTCGACACCACGATCAGCGCGATCGGCATGGCGCTGTACACGCTTGCGCGCCATCCCGAGCAATGGTCGCTGCTTGCTGCCGATCCGTCGTTGTCGCGCGCGGCATTCGACGAGACCCTGCGCTTCGATTCACCGGCGCCGTTCGTGTTCCGCACCACGCCGCATGACACCGAGATCGCAGGCGTCAGGATCGGCAAGCATGAGAAGGTGCTGCTGTTGCTCGCCTCCGCCAACCGCGACGAGACGCGCTGGGAGCACGCCGACCAATTCGACGTCAGACGGCGGCTCTCCGGACACATGGGCTTCGGCGTCGGCATCCACGGCTGTGTCGGGCAGATGGTGGCGCGGCTGGAGGCCGAGGCCGTGATCACGGCGCTCGCCGGCCGCGTCAAGCAGTTCGAGATTGCAGGCCCCACCGCCTTCCGCGACAGCTCGGGCCTGCGGGCGCTCGGCACAATGCCGGTCCGCGTGATGCCGAAGTAACGTCGCTAGCGAAGGTCTGCTCAAAAAAAACCGGCGTACCTTTCGGCACGCCGGTCTGGATTTTGCCGCTTGCGTAAGTTCAGCTCATGCCGATGCCGCGCGCGGCGTGCGGTTGCGCGAGTTGCGCTGGAAGAACAGCGCCTGGCTCGCCACCGCCGACACCATCGCCGGCTGGAACGGCTTTGAGATCAGGAACGCCGGCTCCGGCCGCTCGCCGGTCAGGAAGCGCTCGGGATAGGCGGTGATGAACACCACCGGCACCTCGAAGGTCCGCAGCAGCTCGTTGACGGCATCGAGGCCCGACGAGCCGTCGGCGAGCTGGATGTCGGCGAGGATCAGGCCGGGCTTCTTGTTCTTGGCAAGCGCCACCGCATCGGAATGCGTGCGCGCGACCCCGATGACGTTGTGGCCGAGATTCTTCACCAGGCTCTCGAGGTCCATGGCGATGAAGGTCTCGTCCTCGATGATCAGGACGTCGGTGGCGATCTCGGCGGCCATCTCGCGGCCGGCAGCATCGGTCAGCTTGCGCGTCTCGGCGATGTCGGTGCCGAGAATATAGCCGACCTCCTCCTCCGAAAAGCCCTCCAGCGACAGCAGCAGGAAGGCCTGGCGCGGCAGCGGCGTGATGTTGGACAGCCGCCGCTCCGGCGGCAGCGACAGCGTCGCCACGTCGGCATTGTCGTTGTTGTTCACCGACACCGAATTCCATATCTGGGTGAACAGCCGAAACAGGCCGGCGCGCGGCCCGTGGGTCTGATCCAGCAACGATCCATCCTGCAACAGGGCCTCGAGCATGGCCCCGACATAGGCGTCCCCCGACGCCTGATTTCCGGTCAGTGCGCGAGCATAACGGCGCAACAGCGGAAGGTGTTCGGCAACGATCTGCGATCGGGACATTCCCACTCCATCCTTGTTCGTGAGGCCTTTGGCCTGAAACCCGTTGTCTGGGGGCGACAGAATCCAGTTCTGGGACGACCCCGGTTCCCCTGCATGCCCGACTACGCGCGAAAGCCGAAAAAGTTCCACGAAATAGTTCCAGCATTCCGGAACTTTCTGCGCAACTTCGCATTAGCTCCTAACCGACGAGGCAACGCGGCCAGCCTCTTTTTTCGAGGAAACGACTTGGAAATCAGAGACTTAACTCCCGGGGAAACGTGGATCACATCATGAAGGAAGTAAAGAAGCAGGGCGGTCTCAACGCCGAGATTCAATCGAGAATCGGCCACCAGCTTCGCGCCATGTACGATGACGTGGTGCGACAGGGCGTACCCGACCGCTTTGCGGAGCTGATCCGCAAACTCGACGGGCCGGAGGCAGCGGCTGCGGCGGTCGCCGGGGGCGATACCGACAAGAACAATGGAGGGGACTAATGCCTCTCACGAATGAACTTCGCGACGATATCCTTGCGTCGGTCCCGAGCCTGCGCGCGTTCGCGATCTCACTGTCCGGTAATGGTGATCGCGCCGACGACCTGGTGCAGGAGACCCTGCTGCGCGCGATCGCCAATATCGACTCGTTTCAGCCCGGCTCGAACCTCCCCGCGTGGCTGTTCACCATTCTGCGCAACCTGTTTCGCTCCGACTACCGGAAGCGGCGGCGCGAGGTGGAGGATGCCGAGGGCAATTATGCCAAGACGCTGAAGAGCCAGCCTTCGCAGGCGGCGCATCTGGAGTTCGAGGAATTCCGCGCCGCGCTCGAAAAGCTGCCGCAGGACCAGCGCGAGGCGCTGATTTTGGTCGGCGCGTCCGGCTTCTCCTACGAGGATGCCGCGGCGATCTGCGGCTGCGCGGTCGGCACCATCAAGAGCCGCGTCAACCGCGCGCGATCGAAGCTCTCCGCGCTGCTCTATGTCGACAGCGCCGAGGATTTCGGTCCCGACAACACCGTGCGCGCCGTGATCGGCGGCAATGGCGGCTGAGCGCGACCGCGACGATAAACAGGAAAGGCGGCCCGCGGGCCGCCTTTTTATGTTGGCCTGCAAGGCCCGGTGACGCTCAGCGCGCCGTCAGCTGGCCATCGCCGTCTTGACGGAGGCCGGCTTGAAGCCGTTTCTCAATTCGAGGATCTTGGCTGCGATTTCGGTCACCGGGACCGGATGACTGAGCAGGAAGCCCTGCGCCTCGTTGCAGCCTTCGGCCCGCATATGATCCAGCTGCTCGACGGTCTCGATGCCCTCCGCGATCGTGGTCATGCCGAGGCTTCTGCCGAGGCTGATGACGGCGCGGACGATCGACTTCGATCCATGGGTTGCGGTCGCGTCGCGCACGAAGGATTTGTCGATCTTGAGCTTGTCGAACGGGAAGCTGCGCAGATAGCTCAGCGACGAATAACCGGTGCCGAAGTCGTCCAGCGCGATGCGCAGCCCCTGCGCCTTCAGCTTGTGCAGCGTTGCAAGGGTCTCGTTGCTGTTCGCGAGGAACACGGACTCGGTGATTTCGAGCTCCAGCCGGCGCGGCGACAATTTTGACGCCGCGAGCGCGTTGACAACGACGTCGATAAAGTCGGCATCACGAAACTGGACCGCGGAGACGTTGACCGCGAGCTTCATCTCGCCGGGCCAGGTCGTCGCCTGTTCGCAGGCGCGATTGAGCACCCATTCTCCCAGCGGGCCGATCAGGCCGATCTCTTCGGCGATCGGGATGAACTGGTCCGGCGACACCAGCCCGCGCTTGGGGTGATGCCACCGCAGCAGCGCCTCGAAGCCGCAGATGCGGTCGAGATGAAGATCGTAGAGCGGCTGGTAGTACAACGAGAACTCGTCCTTGGCCATCGCCTCGCGAAGGTCGAGCTCGAGCGCCCGGCGCCGCTGCAGGCTGGCGTCCATCGCAGGCTCGAAGAAGCGCCAGGTGCCGCGGCCTTCCATCTTGGCGCGGTACAAGGCGACGTCGGCGTTCTTCAGCAGCTTCTCGCCGGTGGTGCCGTCGCCCGGCGACATCGAGATGCCGACGCTGCATCCGACGACGACGCGATGCCCGTTCAGCTCGTAGGGCGCACCCACGCATTCCACGACGCGGCGCGCGAGGCGTTCGGCCTCGTCTCCGCCCTGGACGCCACACTGGATGACCGCGAACTCGTCGCCGCCCAAACGCGCGACGGTGTCGACCTCACGGACGCAGGCGTTGAGCCGGTCCGCGACCGCACACAGCAGTTCGTCGCCGACCGGATGCCCGAGCGTGTCGTTGACCTGCTTGAAATTATCGAGATCGAGGCAGAACACCGCGAAGCCGAGTCCGCGGCCGACCTGTGCAACCGCCAGCTCGATCCGCTCGGCCAGCAACGTCCGGTTCGGCAGCTTGGTCAGCGCATCGTGGCGGGCCATGAACGCGATCTGCGATTCCGCCCGTTGCTGTTCGGTGACGTCCTCGCAGGTGACGAGCCAGCCGCCATCCGATGTCGGCCGCTGCGCGATCGCAATGATCCGTCCATCGCTGAGATGCTGCAGATAGTTGCCGTCGTGCTGGGCCATCGACCGCTCGCGCTCCGCCAGCAGGTCGGCGACGGTCCGCTCGCCGTGATTGCCGGCGGCGATGCTGAGGTCGAGCACCTCCTCCATGGTCATTCCGGGAATGACAAGCTCCGGCGATATATCGAAGATCTCGCAGAACCGGCGGTTGGCGACCTGCAGCCGCGCCTCGCTGTTGTAGAGGCACAGCCCCTGCGACATGTGCGTGAGCGCCGCGTCGAGCCGCAGATTGGTTTCATGCAGCTCGGCCTTCTGCTGCTTCAGCGCGGAGATGTCGCTGTAGACGAGGACGACGCCGCCCTCCTGCGTCTCGCTGCGGCTGACGCGCAGCCAGCGTCCATCCGAAAGCTGCGCCTCGCTCGCAAAGCCGTCGATGTCACCATCGGCGGGCGCCAGGCTGGCGGCATCGAGCGGATTCGACTGCAGAAGTTGCGGCGAGAGACGGATCAATTCACTCGCGCGCGAGTTGGCCAGCGCGACCTGGCCATCCGCGTCGAGCAGCACGACGCCCTCACGCGACGTTTCAAGCGCATCGGAAAGCCGTGCCTGCGCCGAGCGGCGTTGCGATACCTCTTGATTGACCATCCGCCGGATGTTGTCGCGCATCGTTTCCATGGCTGTCAGAAGCGTGCCCAGCTCGTCGGTACCGCCCTTCGGGATGGTCGCGTCGAGGTCGCCGCCGGCGATGCTTCGCGCGGCCCGCGATGCGATCGCGACCGGTCCGATGATGCGGCGCGCCAGCAGCCAGGAAAACAGGGCCGACAGAAACAGCGCGACGGTCAGCCCGGCCACGTTGAGCTGCAGGTCCCGCTTGATCGTCGAGAGCGCCTTTTGCCGGAACAGAAAGCCATCGCCGGCCGTATAGTTGACCAGCAGCTCGACCTGCTGGCTGACGATCTTGGAGTAGCGATCGACATCGCCGACCGTCGCACCCGGTTCGCGCGGATCAGCCGCCGCGCTTCCCTCCGTGGACGATCCGATCGCGCGTCGGTGCAGCGCCATCCAGGCGTCGGCGGCTTCCTGAACCTTTGCGGCGGCTTGCGCGGCGCGCGAGGATTGCGACCGATCGGCGGCAATCGCCAGGTCTTCCGAGAGCGTCTTCGCGAGCTTTTCAATCTGGTCATCGAGATTGGCGCGGATCTCCGGATCCGTGGTCAGCAGGCGTTGCGACGAGGCGACCCGCATCGTGGCGAAATCCGCACCGGCCGCGCGTGCATAGTTGATCGACATCAGGGATTCGTCGAACGTCTTGGCCACCAGATCGCCGGCATGGCGGATGCCGAGGATGGAGTATCCGCCGAGGGCAACCGCAACGGCGCTCATCGCAAGGCAAAAAATCAGAATCTGGCTGCGGATCGAACCCTTGGTCAGGGCAAGACGCGAAAGGCAGCCGGCCGCGAACCGAAAGGCCGCACCGCTCTTTACCTTGAGGTTGCCAAATAGGCTGTCCATGCCCGCGTTTCGCCGTAGTGCTCGATACTCAAGCTACGCAGAAACGCGCAGCACTGCGGAAAATAACTGTCTGCTCAAAATTGCCTTAGTAGTGACTGGAACTCATGCTGAAATCGTTAAGATCAGCTGGCGATAATCACCCTTACAGGTAATCCGGGAGCGACATTTGCAGCCCGGGATAGCCGATATTTGGTGTTCGAGCTTCAGCGGGGGTCTCATGCAGTCAGGCTTGTTGCGCGCCTTGCGCCTAAGCCAGTTCGGCCGCGTGCCATTTGCGGCGGCGATCGTTACGGGAGCGCTTGCGGGAGCCGCTTTGGGCGCAGCCCCTTATGTCATTTCGCAGAAGGATCGTGAATTCAAACCCGCGCAGATCTCGATCAAGCGGGGCGAGGTTTTACGATTCGTTAACGATGACGGTGAACTGCTGCATCACGCTTATTTGAGCACCGAGACGTTCAGTTTCGACTCGGGCGACCAGCAGCCGGGCAGCAAGTTCGACGTCACCTTCTCGGTGCCCGGCGACTACACGGTGCTGTGCGGCATTCATCCGAAGATGAAGCTCGCCGTCCACGTCGCCAAATAGCCGCCCCAGGCGGCGGCGATCTACAGGACCGACGTCTTGAAGATCGCAGCGTGGCCGAAATAGTAGACGAACAAGGTCACCGACAGCGCGGCACAGAGCGCGACCGGGGCAAGCCACGGCGCACGACGGTCGCGCGGCAACACCTTGTTGTCGGCGACAATCGCAAGCAGGACGGCGATGATCGCCGAATGGCCGATCGTGTCGATCTTGCCGAATTCGAAGCACGCGCTGATGAACATCCCCGTCAGCACGGTGGCGGCGCAGCGCCGGATCAGCGGCGTCCAGATCAAGGCAAAGGCGAGCGTGAATTCCACCATGCCGGCAGCGCGCATGTAGAACTCGTTGTCGAAGCCCAGCGTCATCGCGGAATGCTCGATCAGCAGCGGGAAGCTCCACTCCGGATAGGCCCATTTTTCGACCGAGGCCCACATCAACGTCACCGCGGCGGCGTAGCGCATCACGTCGATCGGCCGGATTCCGAACAGATCCTTGTTCAGCCCAACGAGCGCGAGATAGGCGGCAACACCGAGGAAGATCGGATAATCGGCGAGGTGAAAGGCACCATAGTCGCGCACGCCGATCCCGAACAGGACCACCATCCCCGCCGCCGACAGCGGCAGCGTGCGTCGTGAAAGCATCCCGGCAGCGATCGCAAGCTGCAACGCGCCGACGTACGGCGACGTCGTCTTCAACTCGGGCGTCAGCAGGATGCCGCCCACGGCCCAGATCGAGATGAAGAAGAACGCACAGACGGCGCGCATCATCAATTCGGTGCGCAGCCGCAGTCCCTCGGTGACGCGGTCCATCACACGGATCGTGGCATCACCCAGCGAGGTGGGCTCGATCAGGCAACCCGCAAACAGCCAGAAGACCGCGACGCCGAGCAGCAGCTCGAAGTCCAGGCAAAGGACATTCTCGAGTCCGCGGGGCTGACCGGCGACATCGTAAGCACAAAACCATTTAACATGTGCCTCGGCACTGCGCGCGGCGACGACACAAAACAAAACCGCTGCAAGGCACGTGGCGAAAAAGGAGCGCACCGCCGAGACGGCATCTCGCGCCCATCCACTAAACATTGAACCAACCGCCCACACACTTAAGGACTTGTTTAACTTATATCAAATTTTAAGTTTTGCGCCTGCCGGGACACCCCATGGTTGCATTGTGGTTAATCGGGGCTGGCGAGCCCCCGGCCTGTCCCTTAGTGCGGTATTTACAGCCGGTTCCCTCAAATTTTAGCTAATTCCGGCACGGGAGCTCAATTCAACTGTCGTAGTGAAATCCGGACAAATCGGATCGGGAGGCCGGTAAAGTGTTCGGAGCGTTGAGCGTCGTAAGTATCGGGGTGGGGTCGGCCCTCGCCTACATGACAAGATCGTCGGCTGCGCGTACAGCGACACTCGAGACCTGCGCCGGCGCATTCGTGATCGTCGGGCTCGGCCTGCTGGGCGCAGCGCTGCCGCACCTGTCCTGAACGAACCTCGTCTGAACCGCGTCGGGCCGAGGTCAGCGCGGCAATTTGGGGACTCCTGCCACCGGCGGGGCCGTTGAGGTCAGGGTTTGCAGGAAGGCGATGAGATCGTTCTTCTCGCCTGCCGTCAGCGACAGCGGCTTGATGTCGGGCGATCGGCTCGGCCGATCGATCCCGCCCTTGTTGTAGAGCTCGATGACATCTTCCAGCGTCGCCATCGATCCGTCGTGCATATAGGGCGCGCGGCGCGCGACGTCGCGCAATGTCGGCGTCTTGAACGCATATTTCAGCTTCGCCGAGGTCGGAAAGAAACGGCCGCGGCCGATGTCATGGCCCTTGGCGGTACCGATATCCTGGAAGGATCCGTCGGAAAACGACGGGCCGCTGTGGCAAGCCGAACAACGCGCCTTGCCGTTGAAAAGCTCAAAGCCGTGCTGGGCTGGCTTGCTTATGGCGGTATCGTCGCCCTTGATCCAACGGTCGAACGGAGCCTCGCCTGCGATGATAGAGCGCTCGAAGGTCGCCAATGACGCCTCGATCCTCGGCCGCGTGATCGCGCCGTCTCCGAACGCGTGGGTGAAGGCATCGACATAGCCGGGGATCGCCGACAGTCGCGCGATCAATTCCGGCTCGGTCATGTTCAGGTTCGCCGGACTGAGGATCGGCCCGAACGCAACGGATTCCAGATCCTTGAACTTGCCGTCCCATCCCAGCGGCTCGAAGAAGGCCACATCGATCAATGTCGGCGAGCGGATCGGCAGGCCCTTGGGATCCTCACCGATGGCACGCGGAAGGCCGTCGGCCCATGAAAGGGACGGCCTATGGCAGCTCGCGCAGGAGTGCGTCTTTGACCTCGACAGCAGCGGATCGAAGAACAGCAGCTGCCCAAGGGTGGATTTCGCCTCCGAATAGGGATTGCTGCTCGGGAACGGAACGACGTCCGGCCGCCGATACCTGGCACGGATTGTCGCAGGGTCGCTAGGTGCCGTCGCCGGGGTCAAGGCAAGCGACAGCCCTACCGGCAAAACTGCCGCGAGCAAGGTCAGGCTGACCCAAAGCCTCATCGGGGTCCTCAGACGGTATCCTGCTCGGTATATGCCCAAGCAAGCTCAACGAAGTTTTAACAAACGGTTGCGGTCTATTACGGATGCCGGGCATTGGTCACGATGACGCGGGGCCTGCGCGCGCCTGATTTCGATCAATCCGCGCGGCGGCCTGATCACACAACCTGAGGCAGCCGCTACTTCTTCACCGGGCGCAGCGGCGCGGAGAACTGTTCGGTGCGGTCGCGCTCGGTCATGTCGACGACGGTGTCCATCGGCGCGGTCAGTTCATAGACATAGGAGACGTCGGTGAAGTAGCGCTTCGCAGTGCCGCCGAGCGCCTCGGGCGCGACACGGTCGAGCAGGATCAGGCCGAAGTCGCTGTCGGCCCGCCGCGTCGCCTGGCTGGTATTGAACTCCTCCCAGCGGAAATGGAAGACCAGGTCGACATCCTCGCCGACGACCTCCCAATTGGCGACGATGTGGGGGTGCTTGCCGACCAGCGACAGCCCTTCGTCGGAATGCGAGGCGAGCTCGAAGAACAGCAGCGACAGCGATTGCGCGGCGCGGGCGCTGACGGTGATGTCGGGACCGTTCACCGCGATCCGGTCGGCATGCGGGATCGAGCGCGATTCGAACAGGCCCTTCAGCTTGACGCCCTGCCACTGGCTCTCGCTGAGCAGCGTGACGACGTTCGACATCGCGTGGATGCGCCCGATCAGGAGCTCGCGCGCGACGTCGATATCGGCGCCATGCCGCAGCGTGCGGGTCACGATCGACTGGATCACCGCGAGGATGTTCTTGACGCGATGGTTGAGCTCGTCGATCACGGCGGTCAACCGTCGCTCGAAGCCGATGCGGACCTCGATCTCGCGGCTGAGGCGCAAATTGTTGTAGGCGACATAGCCGAACAGGCCGCAGACGATGCCGGTCAGCGCGAGGCCGATCGCCGCGACGATGGTCGCGGTCTGCTGCGCACGCACCGTGGCGTTGCTCTTGGCGTAATAGTCGAGCGACCAGTCACGGCCGCCGAACGTCACCGTGCGCACCATCGACGGCACCGGGCCGTCCTGGCGCACCGCGCGCGAGGTGACGATGCCCTGCTCGTTGGCGGTGAACTCGTCATTTGAATCGCGCGGATCCTTCAGCGCCACCGCGAACAGCGAGCTGTCGTCGTTGGTCAGCATCAGCGACGACAACTCATAGGAGAAGGTGATGAAGCCGGCCGGCTCGGATGCGCCCTCCTGGAACACCGGCGCGGCGAGCACGACCCCGACCGGGCCGTTCTGCCGCAACAGCGGCACCGGGTCGGAGGCCACCGGCTTGGCGTTGGCCATCGCCCGCGCCAGCATCGGGCCCACCACCGAGTGGCGGTCGAAGGCGCGGCCCGGAATGCTCAGGGTCTCCGGATTGCGCGGCTCGACGTCCATCAGCACATTGATCGGCTTGTCGAGCGCCTTGAGGTCAAGCGCCTGGTCGTCGAAATCCCGGATGGTCGGATTGGTGAAGCCGTTGGCCTTCAGCTCGGCCTCCGCCGCGGCGAGCTCGTCCGGCTTGAGCCGCGCGATCCAGGCGGCGACGACGAAATCGGTCTTGAAGGCGTAGATCGCCGAGCGCAGCGGCTGCAGCATGTTGGCCTTCACCATCGACGGCGCCCGGAACAGCCCCGAGGCCACCCGCGCCAGCAGCTCGCGCTCGGTCAGGCGGTCCTGCACCAGGCTGGCGTGGACGTCGATCGCACGCGCCAGCGCGATGCCGTCGATCGCGAGCTCCTGATCGTGCACCCGATAGGCGGCAAGACCGGAGAGCAGAACTCCGATCAGCGCAATCAAGGCAACGATGAAGCCCAGTCGAACCACACGCTTACTCGGCAATCAGGGGGTCGCGAAAGGGGACGGAAGGCATCTGGCTTCTGCAAGGGCGGCGACAAATCGGGATGCGATGAAAGCCCGCCGCAAAGGAATATGGAATAGCGATCATCGGTCCGCAACAGGAGCCGGTCGGCAACATTAACGACGACGCCACCCGGCGGTCTTTGGCGGCGCCAACGGTTGCTAATCGTCAAAGTTGGAAATTGTTCCGGCTATTGCGCAGCTTTTTTGCGGCGGCCGTGATCACCGTTACCGACGCCGCCACAATGATTAACGTCAGCTTGCCTTGACCTTGCCCTGCGACCGAAGGCCGCCCTTCGTCTCGATGAAGCTGATGATGCGATCGAGGCCGTCGCTCTTCTTCAGGTTGGTCATGACGAAGGGCCGCTCGCCGCGCATCCGCCTGGCGTCGGTGTCCATCTTCTCGAGCGACGCACCGACATGGGGTGCGAGATCGATCTTGTTGATCACCAGGAGGTCGGATCGCGTGATGCCGGGGCCGCCCTTGGAGGGGATCTTGTCGCCGGCGGCAACGTCGATGACGTAGATCGTCAGATCGGCCAATTCCGGCGAGAAGGTCGCCGCCAGATTGTCGCCGCCGGATTCGATCAGCACCAGATCGAGGTCGGGGAATTTCGCCCGCATGTCGGCGACCGCGGCGAGATTCATCGAAGCGTCCTCGCGGATCGCGGTGTGCGGACAGCCGCCGGTCTCGACACCGGCGATGCGGTCCGGCGTCAGCGAGCCGGAGCGCACCAGAAACTCGGCATCCCATTTGGTGTAGATGTCGTTGGTGATCGCGGCGATGTCGTAGCGCTCGCGCATCGACTTGCAGAGCAGGTCCATCAGCGCGGTCTTGCCGGAGCCGACCGGACCGCCGACGCCGACGCGAAGTGGGCCGTGGGAAGTGGGCATATCAGGTGCTCTCTCCGTTATCGTCGTCCCGGCGCAGGCCGGGACCCATTACCACCGAATTGAATTGTTCCGCGAAGCTGGGGCCGCAGACTTGCATAACCACAGAGGCCATGGTTATGGGTCCGGCGGCTTTCGCCGGGACGACGCGGCAGTATAGCGCATCATGACCGGAACAGCCTCGTGTACTGCGTCTCGTGACGCAGGCTTGCGAGATCGGCGCGAAAGGTCGCGCCGCCGGGATCGTCGAGCGAGGCCGCGTCGGCCCGCGCTGCGGTCGCGGCAACGACCGGCTCGAGATCGGCCAGCACGCGCTGGCTGTCGGTCTGCCCGAGCGGGATCAGCCGACTGCCCGCGGAAATCCAGTTCGAGAGCACGGCATGCAGGAAGGCGTGCAGCGCCGGCGCAAGCCGAACGCCGTGCGCGGCGCTGACGAGGCCGACTGCGACCGGATAGACGATCGGTCCGTCGCAAGCCGCGATCATCGCGTCGAGGCCGGGTGAATTCCAGGCGGCACGGGCAATCTCGATGAAGGCGCGCCCCTGCGTCGTGGTCTCGAGCTGCCGCTCGCGCGACGGCACGAAGGCCGCGGCAAGCTCGGCGATCTCCTTCAGCCCGGCATGATTGGGCTGCAACGCCGCACGAAAACTCTGCGCGAGAAATACGGCGTCGCAAAATCCGCTGCCGTCGGAAAGCATCGCGGCGAGCCAATCGCGCAGCGACGCGGCATCGGTGATGTCGCCGGCCTCGACCGCCCATTCGATGCCGCTGGAATAGGCGAACGCCCCCACCGGAAAGGACGGCGACAACCATGTCATCAGCCGGTACAGCGCGGCCGCCTCGTCCTCCGCCATCCCGCCGCACAGCACGGCGGGATCAGGCTCATTTGTGGTCATGAGCATGGGAGTGGTCGTGGTGATGATGGGCATGCTCGCAATGCTCATCATGATGATGGTGGTTGTCATGGTCGGGCCCATGATCATGGCCATGGTGGTGACCGTGATCATGCGCATGGCTGTGGACATGATCGTGCCCGGTGTGACCATGCGCGTGCGCGTCGGCATGCGCATGCTCGGCATAGGCGCCGCCCTCGGGATCGAACGGCGCCTCGATCTCGATGACACGGGCCCCTAACCCCTTCACCATCGCCTCGATCACGTGATCCCTGCGGATGCGCAACCCCTTCGGCATGATCTGCGTCGGCAGATGACGGTTGCCGAGATGCCAGGCGACCCGGATCAGATGATGCGGATCGCTGCCGCGGATTTCCGCGAGCGGCTCGGGAGCTGCGACCACCTCGACGAGGCGGCCGTCCTCCAGTACCAAGGCATCGCCGCCGCGCAAAGCTGTGGCGTTTTCGAGATCAAGCAGGAATTCGAGCCCGCGCGTCCCGGTCATCACCATCCGCCGCCGGTGCCGGTCGTCGAAATCGAGCACGACGGTGTCGGCTGCCGCTTCCTTCCAGCGATGCTGTCCCAGGACCTTGGTGGCGCGGATCATCGATGCCTCAGAGCTTCTCGACCTTGGCGTCGCTGATGATCTCGATCACCGTCGGCCCGGTCTTCATGTTAGCGGAATATTCGCGCCAGACCTTCATGTGCGGCGCCCTGGCATGGGCGTTGAGATCCTCGCGGCTCTCCCAGCGCTCGACCACCACATAAAGGTTGGGATCGTTGACGCTGACATTGCCGTCATAGGAGATGCAACCCTTCTCCTTGCGGGTCTCGACCGTGCAGGCCCTGTGCCCCTTGATGAAGTCGTCCTTGTTCTCCGGCTTCATCGGCGTGGTGGCGATGACATAGATCATGCTGTTGCTCCCGTTCTTCTTATTTTAGCGGACGTCGACCTTCTCGGGCGTGATCACCTCGATCTTCGGCGGCGCGGCCATGCATTTCACCGCGACCCGGCCGAACGTCTTCATGTGCTCGGCGGCGCGATGCGGCACGAGCGCCTCCGCGTTCTCCCACTGCTCGACGAACACCATCTTGCTGTTGTCGGTGACGCTCTCATGCAGATCGTAGGCGATGTTGCCGGGCTCCTTGCGGGTTTCCTTGATGCAGGCCGTCGCCGCGGCGATGAATTCGGCGCGGGTCTCGGGCTTGATGGTCAGCGTGGCAACGACGTAAATCACGGAAATTCCTCCCGGTTTTCTTTTCTAGGTGAGATACCGGGTTGGGTTTTAGAACATAAAATAGCGTTGTGCCATGGGCAGCACCTCGGCCGGCGCGCAGGTCAGCAGTTCGCCGTCTGCGCGTACCTCATAGGTCTCGGGATCGACCTCGATCTCGGGCGTCGCGTCGTTATGGATCATGCTTGTCTTGGAGATCTTGCCGCGGGTGTTCTGCACCGCGTAGAGCTTCTTGCTGATGCCGAGCTTGCGGGCGAGACCGCCGCTCGCCGCGGCCTTCGAGGTGAACACCACGGAAGACGCGGTGAGCGACTTGCCGAAGGCGGCGAACATCGGCTGGTAATGCACCGGCTGCGGCGTCGGGATCGAGGCATTGGGATCGCCCATCGGCGCCGCCACGATCGAACCGCCCTTGATGATGCAGTCCGGCTTGACGCCGAAGAACGCCGGCGACCACAGCACAAGGTCCGCGAGCTTGCCCTTTTCGACCGAGCCGATCAGCTTCGACACGCCGTGCGCGATCGCGGGGTTGATGGTGTACTTTGCGATGTAGCGCTTGACGCGGAAATTGTCGTTGTCGTTGCCCTTGTCCTGCGGCAGCGCCCCGCGCTGCTTCTTCATCTTGTCGGCGGTCTGCCAGGTGCGGATGATGACCTCGCCAAGCCGGCCCATCGCCTGCGAATCCGACGACATCATCGAGAGCGCGCCGAGATCGTGCAGGATATCCTCGGCGGCGATGGTCTCCTTGCGGATCCGGCTCTCGGCGAAGGCGAGGTCTTCGGCGATCGACGGATCGAGATGATGGCACACCATCAGCATGTCGAGATGCTCGTCGATGGTGTTGCGGGTGAACGGCCGCGTCGGATTGGTCGAGGACGGCAGCACATTCTTGAGGCCCGCGATCTTGATGATGTCGGGCGCGTGGCCGCCGCCGGCGCCTTCGGTGTGGAAGGCATGAATGGTGCGGCCCTTGAAAGCCTTGATCGTGTCCTCGACGAAGCCGGATTCGTTCAGCGTATCCGAATGCAGCATCACCTGGACGTCGTAATCGTCGGCCACCGAGAGACAGGTGTCGATCGCGGACGGCGTGGTGCCCCAATCCTCGTGCAGCTTCAGCGCGCAGGCGCCGGCCTTGATCATCTCGACCAGCGCCGCCGGGCGGGAGGCGTTGCCCTTCCCGGAGATGCCGAGATTGACCGGGAAGGCGTCGAACGACTGGATCATCCGCCCCATGTGCCAAGGGCCGGGCGTGCAGGTGGTGGCAAAGGTGCCGTGCGAGGGGCCGGTGCCGCCCCCTAACATCGAGGTGACGCCACTCATCAGCGCGTGCTCGATCTGCTGCGGGCAGATGAAATGGATGTGGCTGTCGAAACCGCCCGCGGTGAGGATCTTGCCCTCGCCGGCGATCACGTCGGTGCCGGGGCCGATGATGATGGTGACGTTGGGCTGGATGTCGGGATTGCCGGCCTTGCCGATCGCCGCGATCATGCCCTCCTTGATCGCGACGTCGGCCTTCACGATGCCCCAGTGATCGACGATCAGCGCGTTGGTGATGACCGTATCGGCCGCGCCTTGCGCGTTGGTCACCTGCGACTGCCCCATGCCATCGCGGATCACCTTGCCGCCGCCGAACTTCACCTCCTCGCCATAGGTGGTGAGATCCTTCTCGACCTCGATGATCAGGTCGGTGTCGGCGAGCCGCACCCTGTCGCCAGTGGTCGGCCCGAACATGTCGGCATAGACGGAACGTTTGATCTTCACGGACATGTCAGCCCCCAGTTTCAGCCAGCGCGGCCCTGGCGCGCGCAATGGTGTCGTCGAAAATGCGGTCGAGCCGCGGATTGATGCCCCGGCAACCGGCAACGACCTTGTCGGCCCAGGCCGCATAGTCGGCGAGATCGTCGCGCTCGTCCTTGCTTGGATGCGGCACGATCCGCGCGCCGATATTGCTGATCTTGTCGGCGATCTTGATCAGCTTTGCATCGGGAGATTTGTGCGGAGCATCCTCGATCTGCCTCTGCCGGCGGGCAGCCTTTGGCAGACGCATGTCATCGGTGCATTCGGCCACCAGCGAGGCAACGCGCGCGCTGAACTTCCGCGCGAGTTCCTCGCGCGTGGTCTCGGTGTCCTCGATGGTGTCGTGCAGCCAGCCTGCCGCCACCAGCTCGGCATCGGCGCCATCGGTCACCTGCGCCAGCAGGTTCGCGACCTCTGCAAGGTGGTTGATGTAAGGCTCGCTGCCCCGTCCCTTGCGCGCCATCCCGTTGTGACGGCGCGCGGCAAGCTCGGCAGCTTCGGAGACCAGGCGGACTGGGGGAAGCATGCTGCTACAGCGCTCCTCTGCAGAGGCGCGCGTTGCAGATCCGCGTTGCACCAGGTTGCCAAATCTCTGCGGTCAGCGTCCGGGGCTTACCCCTCTCCCCAACCCTCCCCCGCAAGGGGGGAGGGAGCCTGGCCGATGTGCTCACCTCACGTCGCCCCACCACTGCTCCGCGCCGCATCACAGCTTCTCCGCTCCATCGGGATCAGATGTAAGGGAGCTACCAGCGGTAAAGTTCCCTCCCCTCTTGCGGGGGAGGGTTAGGGAGAGAGGTGCCGCTTGCACAGCAGCTTCCGCGATGCGGAGAACGACGCCCTCCAGATTTTTCAACACATCGTCGTTGGTAAAACGAATGACACGATAACCGCGCGACGTGAGCCACGCATCCCGCCGGTCGTCATGACGGATGCGTTC
The DNA here is from genome assembly GCF_009720285.1 of Bradyrhizobium sp. BR2003. Classification (NCBI taxonomy): domain Bacteria; kingdom Pseudomonadati; phylum Pseudomonadota; class Alphaproteobacteria; order Hyphomicrobiales; family Nitrobacteraceae; genus Bradyrhizobium; species Bradyrhizobium sp. BR2003. The sequence continues at coordinate 46,879 of NZ_SMYJ01000047.1, read as the reverse complement.
CTCGAAATCATGACTCTCGCCGTCGACTTCAACGATGAGCTTGCAGGCATGCACAACAAAATCGGCAATGTAATTGCCGATCGGCGCTTGGCGGCGAAAGTTGAGACAGGCGAGACGGTCGGCTTTCAGATGCCGCCACAGCAGCGTCTCCGCACGCGTCATCGTACGGCGGAGCTGCTTGGCGCGATCGCGCCGGATGTCGCTCACTTGAGTGTGCGGCATACCCCTCTCCCCACCCTCCCCCGCAAGGGGGGGAGGGTGCCTGACCGGCGTGCTCACCTTACTATCGACCATCGCAGGAACTCTCGTCGCGTCGGAGCCGAATTAAAGCTTCCCCTTCACCTCGGCGCGAAAACCGTGGATCACGCGCTTGCCGGCGAGCGCGACGAGTTGGACGTCGCGGGTCTGGCCGGGTTCGAAGCGGACGGCGGTGCCGGCGGCGATGTCGAGGCGCATGCCGCGGGCTTTCTTGCGGTCGAATTTCAGCGCCGGGTTGGTCTCGAAGAAGTGGTAGTGCGAGCCGACCTGGATCGGACGGTCGCCGGTGTTGGCGACCGAGAGCGTCACAGTCTTGCGGCCGGCATTGAGCTCGATCTCGCCGTCCTTGATGAAGAGTTCGCCGGGGATCATGTCGCGCTCCTATCGGATCGGCTCGTGCACGGTGACGAGCTTGGTGCCGTCGGGGAATGTCGCCTCGACCTGGATGTCGTGGATCATCTCCGGGATGCCATCCATCACCTGCGCGCGGGTCAGGACCTTGGCACCGGCCTGCATCAGATCGGCGACGGGGCGCCCATCGCGCGCGCCTTCGACGATGAAATCAGTGATCAAGGCCACCGCTTCGGGATGGTTCAGCTTGACGCCGCGCTCGAGCCGGCGCCGCGCCACCATGGCCGCCATCGACACCAGGAGCTTGTCCTTTTCGCGGGGAGACAAATTCATGCGAGCACTCTGATCGTTCTTGAAAGGTCTAGTTGAGCCACAGCCGCGGCAGCGGGACAGTGGAGGCGCGGCCGAGCACCGTCATCATGTCGGCGCGCAGCCGGGCCGCATCTTGGGCACAGAAGCGGGCCATTGCAAAGCCATTCCAGGCGGAGATGCCGACCTCGCCGCCGAAGCTGTCCGACGCCTCGCGGATGCGCTCGACCAGGGCTTCGTCGCCCGGCACGATCAGCGCCGTGCCGATCGCGCAGCCGCCATTGGCAATCGCGGGCCTTGCGAGCTTCTCGCCGATCTCGCCGTCGAGCCTGACGGTCTCGGCAAACACCAGCCTGCCGCCACGCCGCATCCGCCAGCGATCGACAAATTCGCCGTGCCGCATGATCTCGCCCATCGCGGCCCGGCCGAACACCACGATCTCGCAGAGCAGGAGCGAAGCACCCTCGGCAAGGTCGATGTCGAAGCCGCGGTGAATGCGGGCACGGTCGAACAGGATGGTTTCCTGCGGCAGCCAGGAGAGATGCGCGCCTGCGGCAACGGTCAGCGCGATGTCGATCCGTGCCGCCGCTGCCGGTGCGCGATAGACTTTCTCAGCCGCCGCCGTGGTCAGGGTCAGCCGAGCGCCCTCGCCGGCCGCGATCGCAATCTCGAAGCGGTCCCCGCCGGCAATGCCGCCGGCGGTGTTGACGAACATGGCCGAGAGACCGTCGTCCTCCGGCGATGGGAAGCGGACGCGCAGCGAGCCCGACTCATGCAGGTCGCCGCGGCGGGTGGCGTGGTCCTTCAGATGCACGCCAAACCGGACCGCGCCCCGGGCGCGGTTTGCCGCAAACGTCGCCGCTGCCGCGCCTGCGATCCCGGTCCGCATTCCCCGACGCTCCCTTCGCGCGCCACGACAGGCGGCGTCACATCCTGTTCACAGCGCCATCTGGCGGCTGATCTCGGCGGGATCGAGGCTTGCGCGGTCGCAGGCGTATTTCACCGCACCCCGGTCCATCACCGCAAAACTGTCGCCGAGTTCGCAGGCAAAGTCGAGATATTGTTCGACCAGCACGATCGCGATGTTGCCGAGGTTGCGCAGATAGGAGATGGCGCGGCCGATATCCTTGATGATCGAGGGCTGGATGCCCTCGGTCGGCTCGTCGAGCAGCAGGAGCTTTGGCCGCATCACCAGCGCCCGGCCGATCGCGAGCTGCTGCTGCTGGCCGCCGGAAAGGTCGCCGCCGCGGCGGCCCAGCATGGTCTCCAGCACCGGAAACAGCGAGAACACGTCGTCGGGAATGTTGCGGTCTTCGCGCTTCAGCGGACCGAAGCCGGTCTTCAGGTTCTCTTCCACCGTCAGCAGCGGAAAGATCTCGCGGCCCTGCGGCACGAAGCCGATGCCGCGCCGCGCCCGTTCATAGGGCTTGAGCGCGGTGATGTCCTTGCCGTCGAAATTGATCGCGCCGGACGCAATCGGATACTGGCCGACCATGGCGCGCAGCAGCGAGGTCTTGCCGACGCCGTTGCGGCCGAGCACGCAGGTCACCTTGCCCGGCTCGGCGGTCAGCGATACCCCGCGCAGCGCCTGCGCCGCGCCGTAATAGAGGTTGATGTTGTCGATCTTCAGCATCGCCCTAGCGCCCCAGATACACTTCGACCACCCGCTCGTTCGACGACACCTGGTCGATCGAACCTTCGGCGAGCACCGTGCCTTCGTGGAGACACGTCACCTTGACGCCGAGCTCGCGCACGAAGGTCATGTCGTGCTCGACCACCATGATGGTGTGGTTCCTGTTGATCTCCTTCAGCAGCTCCGCGGTCAGATGGGTCTCGACATCGGTCATCCCCGCGACCGGCTCGTCGACCAACAGCACCTTCGGATCCTGTGCCAGCAGCATGCCGATCTCGAGCCATTGCTTCTGGCCGTGCGACAGGCTGCCGGCGAGGCGGTTGCGCGCATCGGTCAGGCGGATGGTCTCGAGCACCTTGTCGATCCGTTCGGATTCCGCCTTGCTGCCGCGCCAGAACAGCGTGCCGCGTACGGAATGATCGACATTGAGCGCGAGCAGCAGATTGTCCTGCACGGTCTGGCTCTCGAACACCGTCGGCTTCTGGAATTTGCGGCCGATGCCGAGCTCGGCGATCCGGGTCTCGTCGAGCCGGGTCAGGTCGACGGTGCCGTCGAACAGCACCGTGCCCTCGTCCGGCTTGGTCTTGCCGGTGATGATGTCCATCATCGTGGTCTTGCCGGCGCCGTTCGGGCCGATGATGGCGCGCATCTCGCCGGGCTCGAGCGCCAGCGACAGATTGTTGATGGCGTGGAAGCCGTCGAACGAGACGTGCACGCCGTCGAGATAGAGCATGGCCGAGGTGGCGCGGGTATCCATGACGTTCATCTGCCTACTCCGCCGGGTTCGGTGCGCCGACGCCGTCTTCGCGCGCCGCGCTGTCCCTGTCGGCCGCGATGGCCGCACTGCGCCGCGTCTCGCGCCAGCTGCTGAAGGTGCCGACGATGCCTTTCGGCAGCAGCAACGTCACCAGGATGAACAGCGCGCCCAGCATGAACAGCCAGTACGGTGCGAGCGGCCCCGAGGTGAAGAACGTCTTGGCGTAGTTGACGACGACGGCGCCGAGCGCCGCGCCGACCAGCGTGCCGCGGCCGCCGACCGCGACCCAGATCACCGCCTCGATCGAGTTGGCGGGCGCGAATTCGCTCGGATTGATGATGCCGACCTGCGGCACGTACAGCGCACCGGCGACGCCGGCCATGCAGGCCGACAGCGTGAACACGAACAGCTTGTAGGATTCGACGCGATAGCCAAGGAAACGGGTCCGGCTTTCGGCATCGCGCACCGCAATCAGGACCTTGCCGAGCTTCGAGGTCACGATCGCGCGGCAGATCAGGAAAGCGATGATCAGCGCGAGGCAGCTCAGCAGGAACAGCGCGGCGCGGGTGCCTTCGGCCTGCACGTTGAAGCCGATGATGTCCTTGAAGTCGGTCAGCCCGTTGTTGCCGCCGAAGCCGAAATCGTTGCGGAAGAACGCCAGCAGCAGCGCATAGGTCATCGCCTGGGTGATGATCGACAGATACACGCCGGTGACGCGCGAGCGGAAGGCGAGCCAGCCGAAGCAGAAGGCGAGCAGACCCGGGACCAGCAGCACCATCAGCGCGGCAAACCAGAACTTGTCGAAGCCGTACCAATACCAGGGCAACTTGCTCCAGTTCAGGAACACCATGAAGTCCGGCAGGATCGGGTTGCCGTAGACGCCGCGGCTGCCGATCTGGCGCATCAGGTACATGCCCATCGCGTAGCCGCCCAACGCGAAGAACGCGCCGTGGCCGAGCGAGAGGATACCGCAATAGCCCCAGATCAGATCGATCGAAAGCGCGAGGATGGCGTAGCAGACATATTTGCCCCACAGCGCGACCAGATAGGTCGGCACCTGGAACATCGAGCCCTGCGGCAGCAGCAGGTTCGACAACGGGATCAGCACGCCGATCGCGGCGACGATCAGGACGAACGCGGTCGCCGCGCGGTCGAGCGAACGGGTGAGGATGTGCGGCGTCATGCTTCCACCGCCCGCCCCTTGAGCGCGAACAGGCCGCGGGGCCGCTTCTGGATGAACAGGATGATCAGCACCAGGATCGCGATCTTGCCGAGCACCGCACCCGCGACAGGCTCGAGGAACTTGTTGGCGATGCCGAGCGTGAAGGCGCCGACCAGCGTGCCCCAGAGATTGCCGACGCCGCCGAACACCACGACCATGAAGCTGTCGATGATGTAGCTCTGGCCGAGATTCGGGCTGACATTGTCGATCTGCGACAGCGCCACGCCGGCGATACCGGCGATCCCCGAGCCGAGGCCGAAGGTCAGCGCGTCGACGCGCGAGGTGGCGATCCCCATCGAGGCCGCCATGCGGCGGTTCTGGGTCACCGCGCGCATTTCGAGTCCGAGCGCGGTGTAGCGCAGCATCGCCAGCAGGATGGCAAACACCGCGAGCGTGAAGCAGAGGATCCAGAGCCGGTTATAGGTGATGGTGATCTGGCCGAGCTCGAAGGCGCCGCTCATCCAGGAGGGGTTGCCGACCTCGCGGTTGGTTGGACCGAACGCGGTGCGCACCGCCTGCTGCAACACCAGCGACAGGCCCCAGGTCGCAAGCAGCGTCTCCAGCGGACGGCCGTAGAGGAAGCGGATGATGGTGCGCTCGATCACGACACCGATCAAGCCGGCGACCAGGAAGGCGAGCGGCACCGCGATCAGCAGCGAGTAGTCGAACAGCGCAGGATAGCGGCTGCGGATCACCTCCTGCACCACGAAGGTGGTGTAGGCCCCGAGCATCACCATCTCGCCATGCGCCATGTTGATGACGCCCATCACGCCGAAGGTGATGGCAAGCCCGATCGCGGCGAGCAGCAGCACCGAGCCGAGCGACAGGCCGTACCAGGCATTCTGCACCATCGACCACATCGCCAGATTGCTCTGGATCGAGGACACCGCGCTCGCGGCCGCGTTGGCGACCAGCGGCGGCTGGTCGGTGCCGAGCCCGGTGAGCAGCGCCAGCGCCTCCTGATCGCCGCGCGCCTTGACCACGGCGACGGCGTCGAGCTTGTCGCTGTCGGATGCGTCCGACTTGAACAGGATGATGGCGGCGCGTGCCTCGGCGAAGGCCTGCTTGACCGACTTGACGCTCTCCTTGGCAAGCGCGCTCTCCACCGTCGGCAGCAAATTCTCCTCGTGGCTTTTGAATACCGACTGCGCGGCGGCGAGGCGCTTGGCCGGATCCGGCGACAGCAGCGTCAGGCCGCCGAGCGCGGCCTCCACGGTGCGGCGCAGGCGGTTGTTGAGGCGGACGGCGGCGGCGTTGTCGGGCAGCTTGTCGACGGCAGCACCCGTTGTAGCGTCGACGATCTTGCCGTCGGTCCGCGTGATGAAGACCTTCTTGCTGTCGGGATCGGCCGACAGCCGGCCGTCCTGCAGCGCGCTGATGATGGGCGAGGCCAGCGCATTGCCCGACGCAGCAACCTCACCGATCGCAGCCTCGGTGTCGGAGAACTCGTCATTGGCGAATTTGGCGACCGAATCCTCGAACGGACCAGCCAGAGCCGGCGCAGCAAGGCAGCTCAGCAGCACGATCGAGAGAAACAGCGCACGAAAACGATCAATACAATTGGCGAACACGTCAGTACCCCGGCAGGAGTGTGAGGAGAAGGCGGCGAGCTGTGCCGCCTTCTCCAGGTTCTTGGATGGTTGTGTCGTGTCGTTGATCAGGTCAGGAGTTCAGGAGCCCTCTTGTTAGGAGCCCTGGCCGCCGCACTTGTTGGTCTTGGTGTTGTAGTTGCCGCACTTCTTGCCGACCCAATCGCCGATCAGGTCCTTGGAGCCCTCGAGCTCCTTCGACCAGGCGTCGCCGGCCACCAGGCCCGGGGTCTTCCAGACCACGTCGAACTGGCCGTTGCCCTTGATCTCGCCGATGAACACCGGCTTGGTGATGTGGTGGTTCGGCAGCATCTTCGACACGCCGCCGGTCAGGTTGGGCGCCTCGATGCCGGGAAGCGCATCGATCACCTTGTCCGGATCGGTCGACTTCACCTTCTCGACCGCCTTCACCCACATGTTGAAGCCGATGTAGTGCGCTTCCATCGGATCGTTGGTCACGCGCTTCGGATTCTTGGTGTAGGCCTGCCACTCCTTGATGAACTTCTCGTTCGCCGGGGTCTTGATCGACTCGAAGTAGTTCCAGGCGGCGAGATGGCCGAGCAGCGGCTTGGTGTCGATGCCGGCGAGCTCTTCTTCGCCGACCGAGAACGCGACCACCGGGATATCGGTCGCCTTGATGCCCTGGTTGCCGAGCTCCTTGTAGAAGGGAACGTTGGCGTCGCCGTTGATGGTGGAGACCACCGCGGTCTTCTTGCCGGCCGAGCCGAACTTCTTGATGTCGGCCACGATCGTCTGCCAGTCGGAGTGACCGAACGGCGTGTAGTTGATCATGATGTCGTCCTGGGCGACGCCCTTCGACTTCAGATAGGCTTCCAGGATCTTGTTGGTAGTGCGCGGATAGACGTAGTCGGTGCCGGCCAGCACCCAGCGCTTCACCTTTTCTTCCTTCATCAGATAGTCGACGGCGGGGATCGCCTGCTGGTTCGGCGCAGCGCCGGTGTAGAACACGTTGCGCTCGGACTCCTCGCCCTCATACTGCACCGGATAGAACAGGATGTTGTTCAGCTCCTTGAACACCGGGAGCACGGATTTGCGCGACACCGAGGTCCAGCAGCCGAACACGACCGCAACCTTGTCCTTGGTGATCAGCTCGCGCGCCTTCTCCGCGAACAGCGGCCAGTTCGATGCGGGGTCGACCACGACGGGCTCGAGCTTCTTGCCGAGCACGCCGCCCTTCTTGTTCTGCTCGTCGATCAGAAAAAGGATCGTGTCCTTCAGCGTGGTTTCGCTGATGGCCATGGTGCCCGACAGCGAGTGAAGGATGCCGACCTTGATGGTGTCGTCGGCCGCGTGTGCGGGCGCAAGCGGCGAGGACGCAGCCAGGCCCAAAACCAGGCCGGCCGTCGCCGCGAGCGCGCGGCGGCGGGTCATCGTCGCTATTCCGTGAGTAAGCTGAGTAAGCATGAAATGTCGTCTCCCTGACGCAGGCGTGAACGCTTGCGAAACGGCCGCATGGCCGCCTGCGGTTAAGGGAATCGCAAGAACTGTGCCACGGTGCGCAGGCACCTTAAGCCAATGTATCGGCTAGATAATTTCGTGAGTTCCGGGCAAATACGGAAGCCGCTTGCTCAATCATTGAGCCGCCAACTTGACTGTCGAAAGAGCAATCAGATCATTTTGTAGGCAAAATCGACGTCTTGGCTAAATTTACGGCATCGATTTGTGACAGTTTGCGCGATGGTTCAGCGACCTCCGGGCACCAAAGACGGCGATCTCATCTTGAAACCGCCCAGTTCCTGGTCCATATCTTCGCCATGCCCGCGAGAGTCGCGGTGCCTTCGCGAGCTGCGTGTTCAAGCCGCCCCAAGCGGCTTCTGGCTCGCCTTCCAGCTAACCCAGCTTGACGCCCCAGACACGCGGGTGTCCCCGAATGCCTTCCAGCGCTTCCGGCCGATATGGGCTGGGACGACGATGGCTTTTATGGAAAGAACCACCTTTTGACCTCCTTTCAGGATTTCGGCCTCGCCGATCCCATCGCCCGCGCGCTTCGAGAAGAGAATTATCTCACGCCGACCCCCATCCAGGCACAGACCATCCCGCTAGCCCTTGCCGGCCGCGACGTCGTCGGCATCGCCCAGACCGGTACCGGCAAGACCGCCTCCTTCGCGCTGCCGATCTTGCACCGGCTGCTTGAAAACCGCGTCCGCCCGCAGCCCAAGAGCTGCCGCGTGCTGGTGCTCTCGCCGACGCGCGAACTGTCCGGGCAGATCCTCGACAGTTTCAACACCTATGGCCGTCACATCCGGCTGTCCTCGGCGCTCGCCATCGGCGGCGTGCCGATGGGCCGCCAGGTCCGCGCCGCGATGCAGGGCGTCGAGGTCATGGTCGCCACCCCCGGCCGCCTGCTCGACCTCGTGCAGAGCAACGGCCTGAAGCTCAATCAGGTCGAGTTCCTGGTGCTCGATGAGGCCGACCGCATGCTCGACATGGGCTTCATCAACGACATCAGGAAAATCGTCGCCAAGCTGCCGGTCCGGCGCCAGACGCTGTTCTTCTCGGCCACCATGCCCAAGGACATCGCCGAGCTCGCCGAGGCGATGCTGCGCGACCCGGCCCGTGTGGCAGTGACGCCGGTGGCCTCGACCGTGGATCGCATCGCCCAGCGCGCGATCCAGGTCGATTTCGCGGCCAAGCCGACGGTTCTCGCCCAGCTGCTGAAGCAGGAACCGGTCAACCGCGCCCTGGTCTTCACCCGCACCAAGCACGGCGCCGACAAGGTGGTGAAGAGCCTTGCCAAGGCCGGCATCGAGGCCAATGCGATCCACGGCAACAAGTCGCAGAACCACCGCGAGCGCACGCTGGCGGCGTTCCGTTCCGGCGAGATCCGCACGCTGGTGGCGACCGATATCGCCGCCCGCGGCATCGACGTCGACGGCGTCAGCCACGTCGTGAACTTCGACCTGCCCAACGTCCCGGAGACCTACGTCCACCGCATCGGCCGCACGGCGCGCGCCGGGGCCGACGGCGTCGCGATCTCGCTGATCGCCGGCGCCGAGGAGATGGGCTATTTGCGCGACATCGAGCGGCTGATCCGGATTACCGTGCCGCGGGAAGACCGCCGCACGCAAGGCGGCTCCCCTGGCGGCCGCGAGGCCACAGCGCCGGCGCAGGCCACCCACCCGCACCGGGGCGGCCGTTCTGCGCCCCGCGCGCACAATGTCCGTGGGAATGAGGCCGCTCCGGGCGCAAAAGGCCCTCGCCGCCGCCGCCGTCGAGGTGGTAATAATGGCGCGCCGCAGACGAGCCGGGGCGAGTCGCCGCGTCCGTCGCAGGCCGGCAACAGCGAAGGCATTCAGGGCGTCGCCTTCTTGCATCGCGAGAGCCGGCCGAATCCGCAACACAACCGCAACAACCGACCGAAGCACTAGCCGTCGCTCGATCTGGAGAAACATATGGCTAAGGAAGAGCTGATCCAGTTCGAAGGACTGGTGACCGAAATCCTCCCCGACGCTCGTTACCGGGTGCAACTCGATGCCGGGCACGAGATCGTCGCCTACACCGCCGGCAAGATGAAGAAAAACCGCATCAAGACGCTGGCCGGCGACCGCGTTACGATCGAAATGTCGCCCTACGATCTCGAAAAGGGGCGCCTGATCTTCCGGCACAAGGACGAACGTCCGAGCGGCGCGCCCGGCGGCCCGCCGCGGGGCGGAGCCCAGCGCGGCGGCCAGTTCCGCCGCCGGTAAGCGGGGTATTGCAACCGCTGCGGGCATGATGTCCTGATGTCCTGCGCACAATTGGCCGGCGGCTGCGCCGGCCAAAAAATCGCGCACGTCAGGATTGTTTTCAGGATTGTTTTGAAGCCTTCTATCGAATAATATCCTACCCATCGATTTTCGGCCGGACGACATTAGCCAATACCGGTACAGCCGGTTCAGACGCTGACGACCCTTCCAAAAATTCGATCTCACCACCCCGCCGATCAGCGGGTCTTGAACTTGTATATCTGAGAAGGGACTACCCACGTGAGCATGGGAACCGTGAAGTGGTTTAACGCGACCAAGGGCTACGGCTTCATCCAGCCGGATGAAGGCGGGAACGACGTGTTCGTGCACATCAGTGCAGTCGAGCGCGCCGGCCTTGGCACTCTGCGTGAAGGCCAGAAGATCTCCTACGAGATCGTGGCTGACCGCCGTTCCGGCAAATCCTCGGCCGACAATCTGCGCGCCGCCGGATAAGCCGATTTCCCGGGAGCGCGAAGCTCCGGGAAATTGTCGTTAAAGCATCAAGGGCCGCACCTTCGGGTGCGGCCCTTTTTGTTTGCGAGTCTGCCGCCGCGGCCCGGAGCACGATCCGGAAATGCGCGAAGCGGTTTTCCTCGCGACAAAGGCGGAACGCGTTTGCGCGGAGCTCGCGCTTGAGCAACGAGCTCAAGCGCGATGACGATTCAACCTCATCTCATCGCGCTTCAGTAGGTCGAGCAGGTCGTCGGCATGGTGGCGGACGTCGGGGCGTAGAACACGCAAACCGACTGCCGCGGCCTGGTGAAGGCGACGTCGGTGAGATTGATGCCGCTCTTGGCCATCACATAGCCGACCGTCGGAACGTATTTGTAGCTGACTTCGCTGAAGATCAGATAGGTGCCCGCAACCAGCAGCGCCGCCGGCACGACGCTGGTCACGACATCACCCTGACTGCGGCTCGAGGCCGTCAATGTGGCCTGCGTGGCGCCCGCGGCCATCACCCCGGCCTTGCTCCACTGGATCCGCGCGACCTTCGAGGCGTCGACGTAGATTTCCGACAAGGTGACCTTGGTCGGCGTCGGATCGTACGGCGTCATGATGCCGACGCTGGCGCTGAAGAAGTTCTGCAGGTCGGCGTCCACCACCTGCGTCGACTGCGAGGTCAGGTCCGACGCGGCGCGCGCCATCAAGGTGACCTTGCGGTCGACCGCGACGCCGGATGAAAACTCGACGGTGCCGAAGAACAGCACCAGCATCAGCGGCAGGACGAAAGCGAACTCGACGGCGGCAAGGCCCCGGCGGTCATTGCAGAGGGCCGCGACGGAGCGCAGCAAGGCCGCTGCCCGGGTTTTCATGACGTTGCTCATGAGCATGTCGCCCCGGCGGTCCCGGACGGCTCGTTCTTGAATGTCGCGGTCGCGGTCAGCAACCGCTTGCCGTTGGCGAGGTTGGCGACATTGAAGCCGAGCTTGGTGACGAACAGCGGCCACTGATAGAACAGCCGGACCACCACGACGTCGCCGTCCTTGCCTGGACACCATTTCATGGTCGGAATGAATGCGTTGTTGGCATCGATCGGAGGCGCGATGTTGACGCTGCTGAAGCCCGTCGCAGCGGGATAGCTGCGCACGTCGACCGATATGCCGTTGGCACAATCGAACAGCGCGCTGACCTGGCTGCAGACGAAGTTCTTGAACTGCTGCTGGGTATAGCTTGCGCCCTGCGCCTGACCGGTCATGATCATGCGCGCCGAATCCTGCGTCACCGTCTCCAGCACCTGGCTCGCGAAGAAGATCATCGCCACTTCGATGATCGCAAACAGCAGTCCGAAAAACAGCGGCGCGACCATCGCGAATTCGACCGCGGTCGCGCCACTGCGGTTTCGGCGAAAGCGATGGAGAAGGCGCGCGAAGGAATGAGCGGGCAGCGACATCAACGACCCCGGATCAACATGGCGGCAACAACTACCCAAGACTCATTGTCGAAGTATTTCGGCGGATCGAGACAGAGCGACCCGATCCGTCAGGCTTTTATTAACCATGTCGGATGAACCGCCTGCGGCCGGCGGCTGCCCCGGCGTGCGAAGCGCCGGCGCGGACACGCGTTAGTTCTGCGGCTTCGCGGCCGCGCCCGAGCCGGAGGCCTGGCTGTTGAGCGAGCCGGCCTGGTCCATGGTCGACTTGAAGTAGGTCTCGCCGTCGCCGAGGGTGATGCGGCGCTGGCAGACCGGCATGCAGCTGTAGGTCTCGCGATCGACGCCGCGATAGACGGTGACAAGCTGGTCGGTCGGACCCTCGACCTGGATCTGGCGATCCACCAGCACCTGGCCGGAGCGGTCGAGTGCGATGAAGTTGGTCGCGCCGTAGCCCTTGCCGGTCACGACGACAACGCCGCCATTCTGCAGGGTGACGTCGGCGATCAGCGGGTTGCCGACCACGATGGTGGAGATGCCGCCGGGCAGCTTGACGAGCTTGGCCTGGTCGACATTGACCGCAATCCGGTCCGGATCCGGCGCTGCCGTTGCGAATGCGGGCCACAGCAGAACGGCTGCGGCCAGCGAGATGAATCCAATGCGCGCGACGGCGCGAATACGCTGGGATTGAAACGACATATCCTACCCCGGGACGTTAACAAGCCGGCAAAAAGCGATACGCAGCGGACCGGCGCCCGACGCAGGCAAATCTGACGGCAATTCATTTAAGAAGAGCAAAAATCGACCGCTGAATTGCGCGGATGTCACGACTTCCGGAAACGGATCGGCCAACGGCCCGGTGATCCCGCGGAAAAACGTCCCCGCGGGGACCGCCGCCTAAAGCGTGATCCGGAAAAGTGCGATGCGGTTTCCCTCGCGACAAACGCGGAACGCGTTTGCGCGGAGATCATGCTCAAACAAAGAGCTAAGGCGCGATGACGTTTCAACCTCATCACATCGCGCTTCAGCCGGCGGCACGCACATGCACCACCACGCGATCGTCGGCGTAGAGGCGCTGCCATCCAGCGATGTGATCGAGAAATCTGGAGGCGGGCGTTGCCGGATCGAGCATCACCGCATCGATTCTGTAGGTCTTGAGCAGATCGAGGAAGCCGCTGACGTCCTTGAGCTGGAGCGCACGGTAATAGGCCATCTCGAAGTCCTCGCCGTAAAGCTCGGCACGGCCATCGACGAACACCGGCACCTGACGCCAGATCAGATAGCCGCCGAACTGCAGATCATTGAGCACGCGCTGCACGTTGTGCGCCTTCAATGCGTCGACGGCAGCAGCGGGCGAATGGATCGGCGGCGGCGACATGTCGCGACGCACCGCAATGAACCAGGTCGAGGCGCAGAGCGCGGCGATCAGCATCGCGGCCGGCGTGGCCTTCAGCCGGACCACGCTTGCGGCACGCAGGCCGAACTGGGTTGCCACCGGCGTCAGCACGGCCAGCGGCAGCAGCAGCGCGAAGAGCTCGAGATTCCTGACGTGGGATAGCGCCATATGCAGCAGGCCCAGCGCCAGGATGATCCGCGGCAGCGGCAGCTTCACCCCGCAATAGAGCGCCGCGCCGATCAGGCCGAGAATGGTCAGTTCGAACGCATCGACGTGGCTGAAACTCGCCGGCATCCACTCCGCGATGAGATGCAAGAGTTCACCGAGGCTGAGAATCCTCAGCGAGGCGAGGATCGTCCCCCAGCCATAGGGCGTCACGCAGCACGCGGCCAGCGCGCCGAGGCCGAATGCGGCCCAGCGCAGCGCCAACGGCAATCTTTGCGCCGGCGCCGCATTCCACAGCGCATCGAGCGCGAAGGCGCCGGCCAGCACCAGGCCGAACAGAAAACCGCCATGCAGATTGGCCCAGAGCGCGATCAGCGGCAGCAGCCAGAACGAGGGGGCCTCGCGGCGTTCGCTGGCGACCATCAGGCCGTTCGCCCAGACCATCATGATCGGCAGCGCAAGCACATGGGGACGGGCCAGCAGATGGCCGCATGTCAGCACCAGCGCCGCCAGCGCGATCAGGCTGGCGTAGATCGCCGGCAGCGCGCGGCTGAGGATCGCGGTGAGCAGCGCGAAGGTGGCGGCGCCGCAGGCCGCGGCCAGCGCCGCGGGCCCGGTCCACCCGGCAAGGTCGTAGGCCTTCGCGAACAGGACCTGCGCCAGCCAGGACGACGACACCCAGGGCTCACCGGCCTTGGTGAAGGAATAGATATCGACCGACGGCAATGCGCGGTGATCGAGGATCCACCGGCCGACGGCAATCTGCCAGTAGGTGTCGGAATCGGCGAGCAGCCTGTCGCCGACGACCAGCAGCAGCGCATAGACGCCGCACGCCATCCAGAACCAGGCCGGGACTTCGGCGAACACCGAGGCCCGCGCCTGCGGGACGGTTGCGGTCTCAGCACTCATGCGCGCACGGTCCGGTCAATGACGGAACGGATAGGCCAGCTGTCCGCCGATTTCGGCCGGCACGCCCTGCTCGGCGTCGACGCCGTAATCATCCGGAAGCTTGCCTTCGGGCATGCGGAATGTCCCGAACAGAATGTCCCAGAGCGGAAACGTGCCGGCGAAATTGGTGTCGCCACCCTCCTCCAGCGCAGTGTGATGCCAACGATGAAACACCGGCGTGGCGATCACATATTTGAACGGACCGAGCGTCCAGTTCAGGTTGGCGTGCACGAAGGCGGAGTGGAATGTGGTGAAAGGACCGACCCACAGCATGATGTTCGGCGAGATGCCGGCCATCAGCAGGATCACGTCGACCGAGATCGTGCCGATCAGCAGATTGACGGGATGGAAGCGCGCCGCCGAGATCCATTCGAGATCCTCGGAGGAATGATGAATGGCGTGGTACTTCCAGAAGCCGCCGCCGTGAAACATCCGGTGCAGCCAGTACAGCATGAAGTCGGAAGCGACCAGGAAGATGATCGATTGCAGCCAGAGCGGCAGCTGCGCCAGCGGGCCGTGTCCGTTTTCGTAGAACGAGATCAGCTCGTCGGCACCGTGCACGTCGAACACCGCGGCCGCGCCCACCACCAGCAGCCCGATGCGCAGCACGCGGGCGAATACCGGCACGAAGAACCAGTAGCAGATGTCCGTGACCAGCTCGCGCTTCTGCCACCACGGCTTGCCGGGATTGCAGGCCCAGAAGTGGGTCAGCACCGTGAAGAACAGCGCGAGGCCGATCGTGATCGGCACCACCCTCATCATCGTCTGGCCGAGCATCTCGATGACTTCGATCGGAAGGGTGGACATGGCAGCCTCATATTACGGAAGCCCCATGGGTATAGATGTGCGCTTAAGGAGCCGTGAATAGGTCCCAAGCGCCCGGTCGCAGCAACAGTCTGCAATTTTAGCGCACCGCTTAATGCCAAATTTACTGTGCGCAACAACAGCGGGTTCCCGCAGAGTTTATGCGATCAAATTAACTGCGCCGAAATCGTCCAACACTAGGGTGCCGCAATGGTCACGGTGCTGAGAACGCCGGCGAGACCAAATCTAGTTCGACCAGCCACGTGTACACAGGAGTGATTTTATGAAGAACCTCGTTTCGCGCTTCGTGAAGGACGAATCGGGCGCGACCGCCATCGAGTACGGCCTGATCGCCACCGGTATCGCCATCGCGATCATCGCTGCAGTCAACGGCGTCGGCACGAAGCTCTCGGGTACCTTCAACTCGATCTCGGGCTCGCTGAAGTAAGCCGGCTTCGATGAATTCGCAGCAAAGGTCCCGGCGATCCCGGGACCTTTGCTATTTGTCGGGGGCCGATCGGCAGCCTCCGTTGATGGTGCCGGCGATCCTTTTCCGATTGTTCACCATTGGCCGCTAGCGTCGGGTCTCGACCGCAGCTCCAGCTTGACGGCATGAATTCATGATCCTCGACATCGCACGCTTGATGCTGTTTCCGGCCCTGATGGCCTTTGCGGCGGCGAGCGATCTCTTGACCATGACGATCCCGAACCGGATTTCGCTGGCGCTGGTGGCGGGCTTCTTTGTCCTGGCGCCGCTGACCGGGATGGGCGTCCACGAGATCCTCACCCATGCCGGCGCAGGCGCGCTGGTCCTCGTGGTGGCGTTCGGCATGTTCGCGATGGGCTGGGTCGGCGGCGGAGACGCCAAGGTCGCGGCCGCGGCCGGCCTGTGGTTCGGGTTCGAGCATCTGCTGCCCTATCTGGTCTTTGCGTCGCTGTTCGGTGGTGCGCTGACCGTGCTCTTGCTGCAGCTGCGGCAATGGCCCCTGCCCTACCCGCTCGCGTCCCAGGCTTGGCTCAGCCGCCTGCACGACAAGCAGACCGGAATTCCCTACGGCATCGCGCTCGCCCTCGGCGCCCTCCTGATCTATCCCGAGACGGACTGGATCAAGACGATCGATCTCGCGCACTTCGCGATGCGCTGAGAAAGCAGCGGTAACCGCCCGTTAAGGCGATTTAGATACGCCTCATTAACCATGCTTTGACGAATAGCTGGTCAACTCCCATCACGGCGGCGGCAGCGTCGCGGCGTCATGTGGAAAGTGAAGCGTAATGGATAAGGCCCGCATTCTGGTCCTGGCAATTGCAGGCTGCGCCGGCCTTGCGGCGCTTTATTTGGCGAGCGGAAGCGACGACAAGCCGGCGGCCCCTCCGCCAGTCGCGCAGCTGCCGACCGTCGACATCCTGGTCGCGCGTAGCGACATCGGCCTCGGCCAGGCAGTGAAGGCCGAAGATCTGCAGTGGCAGACCTGGCCGGCGGCGACCGCCAGCGCCAGCTTCATGCGCAAGGACAGCCACGCCGACGCCATCAAGGACGTCACCGGCTCGATCGCGCGCGCCCCGTTCATCCAGGGCGAGCCGATCCGCGAGCAGAAGCTCGTCAAGGCCGACGGAAGCGGCTTCATGGCCGCGATCCTGCCGAGCGGCATGCGGGCGGTATCGACTGAAATCTCTCCCGAGACCGGTGCCGGCGGCTTCATCCTGCCGAACGACCGGGTCGACGTCCTGCTGTCGAAGCGGGACAAGAATCCCGACCGCAACGGCGCCGACATCGTCAATTCCGAGGTCATCCTGACCAATATCCGCGTCCTTGCGATCGACCAGGCGCCGAAGGAGAAGGACGGCACCAACGCACTGATCGGCAAGACGGTGACGCTGGAGCTGAAGCCTGACCAGACCGAGACGCTGGCGCGCGCGCGCCAGAGCGGCGTCCTGTCGCTGGCGCTGCGCAGCATCGCCGACAACAACGGGACCGACGTCAGGACCGACGACAACCACCAGAGGCGCGGTGAGACCATCAACGTCATCCGCTTTGGCGTTGCCAACCAGGCAACGATGCAGAAGTGACCATGAGGACACAGGTGATGAAGGGCGGGGCAACTCAACGGACGATGCGGGCCTTCATGGTCCGCGCATTGTCGTTCTCGGCCGTCGCGGCGCTCACGCTCAACCCGGCACTGACGCCGGTGGTGGCGAGCGACTACCGCGCCGCTCCCGCCGCGGCCGACGGCCAGATGAACGCCCGCTTCCTCGCACTCGGCGTCGGCAAATCGGTGGTGATCGATCTGCCGAGGGACATCAAGGATGTGCTGGTCGCCGATCCCAAGATCGCCAATGCCGTGGTCCGCTCTGCGCAACGCGCCTACATCATCGGCGCGACGGTCGGCCAGACCAACATCGTGTTCTTCGACGCCGCCGGCCAGCAGATCGCGGCCTATGACATCGCGGTCAAGCGCGACCTCAACGGCGTGCGCGCGGCCCTGCGCGCCGCACTGCCGAATGCCGATATCCAGATTGAGGGTGTCGGCGAGGGCGTCATGCTGACCGGAAGCGCGGCGAGCCCGATCGAAGCACAGCAGGCCGGCGAGATCGCCACGCGGCTGGTCGGCAGCGCCGACAAGGTCGTGAACTCCATCACCGTTCGCGGCCGCGACCAGGTGATGCTGAAGGTGACGGTCGCCGAAGTCTCGCGCAGCCTGATCAAGCAGCTCGGCATCGACCTCACCGCGAACCTCAATTACGGCACCACCGTGGTGAAGTTCACCAACAACAACCCGTTCACGGCGAACAACGCAGCGCTGGTGCCCGGCAACGCCCTCACCACATCGTTCGGCGCGGCTCCATCGGTATCGGCGACGCTCCGTGCCATGGAAAGCGCAGGCGTGGTGCGGACGCTCGCCGAGCCGAACCTGACCGCGATCTCCGGCGAATCGGCGACCTTCATCTCGGGCGGCGAATTTCCAATTCCGACCGGCGTGACCTGTCAGACGACGACGGGAGGCGCGATCGGGAATTGCGTTCAGACCGTCAGCTTCAAGAAATTCGGCATTTCGCTCAACTTCACGCCCGTGGTGCTGACCGAGGGACGGATCAGCCTGCGCGTGATGACGGAAGTGTCGGAAGTCTCGACCGAGAACTCGCTGACCGGCGGCGCGGGCGGAACGACGATCCCCTCGATCAAGACCCGGCGCGCCGAGACCACGCTGGAAATTCCCTCGGGCGGCTCGATGGCGATGGCCGGCCTGATCCAGGACCAGACCAAGCAGGCGATCAATGGCCTTCCGGGGCTGGCGTCGCTGCCGGTGCTCGGAACGCTGTTCCGCAGCCGGGACTTCGTCAACAACCAGACCGAGATGATGGTGCTGGTGACGCCCTATGTCG
This sequence comes from Bradyrhizobium sp. BR2003, assembly GCF_009720285.1. NCBI lineage: Bacteria > Pseudomonadati > Pseudomonadota > Alphaproteobacteria > Hyphomicrobiales > Nitrobacteraceae > Bradyrhizobium > Bradyrhizobium sp. BR2003. The sequence goes on along the minus strand of NZ_SMYJ01000047.1, from coordinate 28,450 downwards.
TTCGCGCGGTGGCGCAGAAGGACCTGTCGCGTCCGGACGACGGCTTCGCCAACGCGTCAGATCCGCAGGCCGATCTGCTGGGCAGCATCAATCGCGTCTACGGCGTACCCGGCCGCACCGAGCCGGCGCGGAATTACCGCGGCACTTACGGCTTCATTACGGACTGAGGCGGACGATGACACAGACCACATCCAGGACATCCGCCGGTTACCAGCGCGGCATCGCTCTCGCCGGGGCGCTCGTCAGCCTCGCGATGACGCTGGGCGCCTGCCAGCACGCCGCCGACAACAGTTTCGCGATGGTGAACGCGCCGGCCGACTATCGCCAGCGTCACCCGATCGCGGTCACCGAGGCTGATCGCTCGATCGTGGTCTTCGTCGGCCGCAGTCGCGGCGGCCTGACTGCGGAGCAGCGCGCCGAGGTGATGGGGATGGCGCAGGACTGGATGCGCGAGGGAACTGGCGCCGTCACCATCGACGTTCCTGCCGACACGCCGAACGCACGGACCGCCCAGGAATCGCTGCGCGAAATCCAGGCCACGTTCGCCGCCGCCGGCGTGCCGCCGCGCGGGATCCTCGTTCGCAAATACCGTCCCGAGGATCCGCGCCAGATGCCCGCGATCCGCGTGAACTATCCGAAGATGAAAGCGGTCGCCGGGCCGTGCGGCCTCTGGCCGGAAGATCTCGGCCCGTCGATCCACAACGGGTCCTACATCGAGAACAAACAGTACTACAATTTCGGCTGCGCCAATCAGCGCAACCTCGCCGCCATGGTCGAAGACCCGACCGACCTCGTGCAGCCGCGCGCGGAGACCCCTGCCTATACGTCGCGTCGCAACATCGCCTTCGACAAGTATCGCAAGGGCACCACCACCGCCACGAGTTATCCCGAGTCCGACAGGGCCAAGCTAAGCGACACAGGAAAATGATCACCTACGCGCAGCAAAACTCCGAAGAGCAGACGGACGCCCCGCCGCAGGCCGTGGACGACCATATTGCTCCGGCGCCACGGGTTTCGGTCCAGGCGTTCTGCGAAACGGTCGAGACCGCTGCCGCCGTGCAGTCGGCGGGCGAGGATCGCCGGCTGGCCAAGGCTCACCTCAAGATCCAGATGGGCGGCATGGCGGCCGCCATCGAGGCCTATCGCTCGGCGCCGACGCCCAACGTCATCATCCTCGAGACCGAGGGCCGCGGCGACATCCTGGCCGGCCTCGATCAGCTCGCAACGGTGTGCGACGCCGGCACCCGCGTGGTCGTGATCGGCCGCGTCAACGACGTGACACTGTATCGCGAGCTGGTGCGCCGCGGCGTCAGCGATTACGTCATCGCGCCGGCTCATGCGATCGACGTGGTGCGCGCGGTCTGTAACCTGTTTTCGGCGCCGGAAGCCAAGGCAGTCGGCCGCATCGTCGCTGTCGTCGGTGCCAAGGGCGGCGTCGGCGCCTCGACCATCGCCCACAATGTCGCCTGGGCGATTGCCCGCGATCTGGCGCTCGATTCCGTGGTCGCCGACCTCGACCTCGCCTTCGGTACAGCCGGCCTCAACTATAACCAGGATCCTGCGCAGGGCATCGCCGACGCCGTGTTCTCGCCCGACCGCGTCGATACCGCCTTCGTCGACCGCCTGCTGTCGAAATGCACCGACCATCTGAGCCTGCTGGCGGCGCCGGCGACGCTGGACAAGGTCTACGATTTCGGCGCCGAGGCGTTCGATGCGATCTTCGATACGCTGCGGACCACGATGCCCTGCATCGTGCTCGACGTGCCGCATCAATGGTCCGGCTGGACCAAGCGCGCGTTGATCGCGGCCGACGACATCCTGATCGTGGCGGCGCCCGACCTCGCCAATCTGCGCAATGCCAAGAACATGTTCGACCTGCTCAAGGCGTCGCGGCCCAACGACCGCGCACCGCTGTACTGCCTGAACCAGGTCGGCGTGCCGAAGCGTCCCGAGATCGCGGCCGGCGAGTTCGCCAAGGCGATCGAAAGCCAGCCGATCGCCGCCATCCCGTTCGATCCGCAGATCTTCGGTTCCGCCGCCAACAACGGCCAGATGATCGCGGAGATTTCCGCCAATCACCGCGCGGTCGAGATGTTTCTGCAGATGGCGCAGCGGCTGACAGGCCGCGGCGAGACCAAGAAGCCGAGGGGGTCCTTCCTGTCGCCCCTGCTCGAAAAGCTGCGGTCCAAATAGTGGTCCGCGTGGAGTCAAGACGTCGTGTTTGGTAAGCGTAGCGGAAACGATGGGGACGTGCGGGCACCCAAGCCCGCGTTTCAGACGCCGGAGCCTGCCGGCGCCCCGGCGATGTCGCGCGAGTCCGTCGCACCGGCGATCTCGTCGCCGCCGCTGGCGCCGAGCAAGCCACCGCCTGCCCCCGCCGTCGAAGCCCGCCGCTCGGACAACTACTACCAGGTCAAGGCGACGATCTTCGGCGCCCTGATCGAGGCGATCGACCTTGCCCAGCTCGCCAAGCTGGACAGCGAATCGGCGCGCGAGGAAATCCGCGACATCGTCAACGAGATCATCGCGATCAAGAACATCGTGATGTCGATCGCCGAGCAGGAGGAACTGCTCGACGACATCTGCAACGACGTGCTCGGCTACGGCCCGCTGGAGCCGCTGCTGTCGCGCGACGACATCGCCGACATCATGGTCAACGGCGCAGGCACCGTGTTCATCGAAGTCGCTGGCAAGATCCAGCGCACCGGCATCCGCTTTCGCGACAATCAGCAGCTTCTCAACATCTGCCAGCGTATCGTCAGCCAGGTCGGCCGGCGCGTCGACGAATCCTCGCCGATCTGCGACGCCCGCCTCGCCGACGGTTCCCGCGTCAACGCCATCGTGCCGCCGCTGGCGATCGACGGGCCCGCGCTCACCATCCGCAAATTCAAGAAGGACAAGCTGACGCTGGAGCAGCTCGTCAAGTTCGGCGCGATCACCCCCGAAGGGGCGACCATCCTGCAGATCATCGGCCGCGTCCGCTGCAATGTGATCATCTCCGGCGGCACCGGCTCGGGCAAGACCACGCTGCTGAACTGCCTGACCAACTATATCGAGCACGACGAACGCATCATCACCTGCGAAGACGCCGCCGAACTTCAGCTGCAGCAGCCGCATGTGGTGCGGCTGGAGACCCGGCCGCCGAACATCGAGGGCGAGGGCCAGGTGACGATGCGCGAACTGGTCCGCAACTGCCTGCGTATGCGCCCGGAACGCATCATCGTCGGCGAAGTCCGCGGCCCCGAGGCGTTCGACCTGTTGCAGGCCATGAACACCGGCCACGACGGCTCGATGGGCACGCTGCACGCCAACAATCCGCGCGAAGCGCTGTCGCGCTGCGAATCCATGATCACCATGGGCGGCTTTTCACTTCCGTCCCGCACCATTCGCGAGATGATCTGCGCCTCGGTCGACATCATCGTGCAGGCCGCGCGCCTGCGCGACGGTTCGCGCCGCATCACGCACATCACCGAGGTGATGGGCATGGAAGGCGACACCATCATCACCCAGGATATCTTCCTCTACGACGTGGTCGGGGAAGATGCCAACGGCAAGATCATCGGCAAGCACCGCTCGACCGGCATCGGCCGGCCGCGCTTCTGGGAGCGTGCGCGCTACTACAATGAAGAGAAGCGGCTTGCGGCGGCGCTGGACGCCTCCGACGCGCCGGCGCCGGTCTAGGGGAACGCAGGATGCAGACGCAAACTCTGGCTCTCGCCTTCCTCGCCGCCACGACGGTGGGCGGCATCGCCTGGGTCTTCCTGTATCCCTACCTTTCGGGGGAGAAGAAGGCCGAGTCGCGCCGCGCGTCGGTGGCGCGCAGCGAACCCACGACGACACGAAACGCCGACCGCACGCAACGCTCCCGCCGCGAGCAGGTCGAAGGATCGTTGAAGGAGCTCGAGGCGCGGCGGCAGAAGGACAAGAAAGTGCCGCTCGGCCTGCGCATCTCGCAGGCGGGACTGGAGTGGTCGGAGCAGAAGTTCTGGATGATCTCCGGCGCTCTCGGCCTGTTCGGGTTCGGCGCGGCATTCCTGGCCGGCGGCGGCATGCTCGGCGCGGCCGGCATCGGCTTTGCCATGGGTCTCGGCGTGCCGCGCTGGCTGCTCGGATTCCTGAAGAAGCGGCGGGAAAAGGCGTTCCTGAAGGCGCTGCCTGACGCCGTCGACGTCATCGTGCGCGGCATCAAGGCCGGCCTGCCGCTGTTCGAATCGCTCAAGGCGGTCGTCAACGACGCGCCGGAGCCGCTGCGCAGCGAGTTTCTCGCCATCATCGAGACCCAGGCGATCGGCATGCCGCTCGGCGAAGCCTGTGCCCGGCTCTACGAGCGGATGCCGCTGCCGGAAGCCAACTTCTTCGGCATCGTGATCGCGATCCAGCAGAAGTCCGGCGGCAATCTGTCGGAAGCGCTCGGCAACCTGTCGAGGGTGCTGCGCGACCGCAAGAAGATGGCCGAGAAGATCCAGGCGATGTCGATGGAAGCGAAGGCTTCCGCCGCCATCATCGGCTCGCTGCCGCCGATCGTGATGATCCTCGTGTTCCTGACGACGCCGGACTACATCGCCCTGCTGTGGACCAATTCGATGGGCCAGCTCATGCTGGTCGCCTGCGCGATCTGGATGTCGATGGGCGTGCTGGTGATGAAGAAGATGATCAACTTCGATTTCTGACGGTGCAGCATGATTGATATTCTGGTCGCCAAGCTCCACGACGTCAGGTTCATGACCATGCTGCTTGCCTTCTTCGCGGCAAGCGCGACGGTCTACACGCTGGTGATGCCGCTGCTCGCCGGCGGCGATCTCAACAAGCGCATGAAGGCGGTTGCCAGCGAGCGCGAACGCCTGCGGCAGCGCGAGCGCGAGCGTCTTTCCAAGTCGGAAAAAGTGACGCTGCGCCAGACGCCGAAGCAGGCCGTCTCCAAGATGGTGGATGACCTGAACCTTACCAAATGGCTGGCTCAGGAAGCGGCGATCGAGAAGCTGGTGATGGCGGGCTATCGCGGCCACGCTCCATATGTCTACTTCCTGGCAGCGCGTGCGGTCACGCCGATCCTGATGCTGATCGGCGCAATCATCTATACGTTCTTCATTGCCGGCGCGAACTGGTCGCTCACGCTCAAGATCGGCATTTGCGTCGGCGCGGCCTATGCCGGCCTGCAGGCGCCGATGCTGTTCCTGAAGAACGCGATCACCAAGCGCCAGCTCCAGATCAAGCGCGCCTTCCCGGATTCGCTCGACCTGCTGCTGATCTGCATCGAGTCGGGCATGTCGGTCGAGGTCGCATTCCGGAAAGTGGCCAACGAGATCGCCGGGCAATCGGTCGCGCTGTCGGAGGAGTTTGCGCTGACGACCGCGGAACTGTCCTATTTGCAGGATCGCAAGACCGCCTACGAGAACCTGGCGCGCCGCACCGGCCTCGAAGGCGTGAAGTCGGTGTGCATGGCCTTGCAGCAATCCGAACGCTACGGCACGCCGCTCGGCCAGAGCCTGCGCGTGATGGCGCAGGAAAACCGCGACATGCGGATGAACGAGGCCGAGAAGAAGGCCGCGGCGCTGCCGCCCAAGCTGACGGTGCCGATGATCCTGTTCTTCCTGCCCTGTCTGTTTATCGTGATCCTCGGCCCGTCCTACATCAAGATCGCCACCATGCATTGATGCGTCGCCTGCGCCGGCTGCCTCTCTCCTTCCCCCTGAAAAGGGGAAAGGTCGGGATGGGGGTCGACCGCAGACGCCGCTGCGCGTGGAGAGATGATCCCCCACCCGCTTTGCTCTGGCGAGCCAAGCGACCTCCCCTTTTCAAGGGGAGGTGGAGCTGCCACGTTTGGTTTAGTCGTCCTTGGCGACGACCGGCGCCGCGCGCGATGCGGTCCGCGGCCCGTCCTTGCGGTTCAGCATGTCGCGGAGATAGGCGACGTTGGCCGCGGCCTCATCCGACGGCAGGTCGGCCTTGACGATTGTTTCCGCCTCCGCGAAGCGGCCCTGCAGGCCGACGACCAGCGCAAGGTTCTGCCGGATCCGGGTGTCGGCGCGGGCGCTGGCATAGGCCTGGCGCAGCGTCTCTTCCGCTTTCGGCAAATCCTTGGTCAGCATGTAGGACAGGCCGAGATTGGACAGCACCGACGGCTCGTCCGGAGCCAGCCTCAGCGCACTGGCGTAATAGCGCCGTGCCTCCTCGTGCCGGTTCATCTTGTCGAGCGTGGTGCCCTGCACCGACAGGATCCGCCAGTCCGGATTGTCCGGGCTGTGCGCGCGACTCAGCACGTCGAATGCAGCCTGCGAATTGCCGTTGTCGGCCAGCGCGCGGCCATAGGCAGCGAGCAGCGCCTTGTTGCCGGGGTTGGCGATGGTGGCCTGCTCGAGCACGGCGCAGGCCTGCGAGCGCTGTCCGGTCATGCGCAGGGCCTGGCCGTAGCCGACCGCGGCCGCGACATCCTTGGGATTCTTGCGATAGCGCTCGCCATAGACCTCGACGGCGCGGCGCGGATCATCGGGCGTGGGATCGGACCGGGACGTGATCGATCCCGCCACGTCGGACATGGTCTGGCAACCGCCAAGCCCTGCGGCCAGGACCGCCAGGAGGGCTGCGGAAGCGAGATGCCGGGTCAGATTGGACTGTCGACGCATGGCACTGTGACTCACGAAATCGGGCGAACGGTTCCAGCCGAGCGTGCCAGCAATAGACTGTTAACCCTAACGTCTGGTTAACTGGCGGCGCTGGCAGCCGACTCTCCGGTTCCGGCCCTGCACGTCCCGTGAACGGTTGGCGCGCTACCATCCGCGGCGAAAGGCGTGTAGTAGCCCACCAACGACGCCAGAACCGCCGAGAGCCGCATGCCATCCGTGTTCGAAACCGCCCCCACGACCGCCGCCACGCCGATCACCTTCGTCACCAAGGCGACATGGGATGCGATCCAGGGCGAGCTGCCGACGCCGGCGCGCCAGTTCGCGGCAGCCAATGACTTTGCGGCCAAGCCCGGCAAATTGCTCGTCCTGCCGGCGGCAGACGGCGGCATCGCGCAGGTGCTGTTCGGTCTCGAGGACGCCGACCACAAGGCGCGCGATCCGTTCCGGCCGGGCGCCCTGCCCGGCTTGCTGCCGCCGGGCGTCTACCGGTTCGCCAACGCACCGCATGACACCAGACTTGCGGCACTCGCCTTCGCACTCGGCTGCTATCGCTTCGGCCGCTATCGCACGAACAAGGTCCCCGAGGTCCGCCTGGTGCCGCCCGATGGCATCGACACGGCGGAGATCACCCGGATGGCGGATGCCGCGGCGCTGGCGCGCGATCTCATCAACACGCCGTCCAACGATATGGGGCCGGCCGAGCTCGCCGACGTGGCGCGCGACCTCGCGACGCGGTTCGGTGCGGCCTTCAATTGCATCGACGGCGACGAGCTCGCGCAGAACTTCCCGCTGATCCACGCCGTCGGCATGGCGTCGACACGCGCGCCGCGGCTGATCGAGCTGAGCTGGGGCGACCCCGCCCATCCGAAGGTGACGCTGGTCGGCAAGGGTGTCTGCTTCGACACCGGCGGGCTCGATCTCAAGCCGTCGAGCGGCATGCTCATTATGAAGAAGGACATGGGCGGCGCCGCCAACGTGCTGGCGCTGGCCCAGATGGTGATGGACGCGAAGCTGAAGCTGCGGCTGCGCGTGCTGATCCCGGCGGTCGAGAACGCGGTGGCCGGCAACGCGTTCCGCCCGCTCGACATCTTCAAGTCGCGCAAGGGCATCACTGTCGAGATCGGCAACACCGACGCCGAAGGGCGGCTGGTGCTCGCCGACGCGCTGGCGCTCGCCGACGAGGAGACGCCGGATCTGCTGGTCGATCTGGGCACGCTGACCGGCGCCGCGCGGGTGGCGCTGGGCCCGGATCTGCCGCCGTTCTACACCAATGACGAGGCGCTTGCCGGCGACGTCGCATCTTGTGCGAAGAGCGAGAACGACCCGTTGTGGCGGATGCCGCTATGGCCGGCCTACGACGCCTGGCTCGACTCCAAGACCGCCGACATCACCAACGCACCTTCGGGTGGTTTCGCGGGCTCGATCACCTGCGCGCTGTTCCTGCAGCGCTTCGTCGAGCACGCGAGGAGCTGGCTGCACGTCGACATCTACGGCTGGACGCCGTCGGCAAAGCCCGGCCGCCCCGAAGGCGGCGAGTGCCAGGCCGCGCGCGCGATCTACAAATTGCTGAGCCAGCGCTATGCATGATGTCAGACTGACGCCGGCCCGTGACGACCTCGCCGCGAAATATCTCGAGGGCAAAGTCAAGGCCTTGCGCTTCGTCGAGGGCGAAGTGCTTGAGGTCGGCGAGGCCATCGCGCCGCTGCGCCAAGCGCCGGCGAGCGATGCCGAACAGATGACGCAGGCGCTCCGGGGCGAGCGGGTCACGGTCTATGATCGCAACGGCGAAGGCTGGGCCTGGGGCCAGCTCGCCGATGACGGCTATGTCGGATGGATTCCCGAGGCCGCCCTGACGACGCCCGGCGCCGCCCCGACGCACAAGGTCACGGCGCTGCGCACGCTGGCGTTTCCGGGCGCGTCGATCAAGCTGCCGCCGGTCGAGGCGCTGGCGCTGGGGACGAAGCTTGCGATCGTCCGCGAGGACGGCGCGTTCGCGGTGACCCGCGAAGGCTGGCACCTGCCGCGCCGGCATCTCGCGCCGCTCGATACGATGGCAGGTGATTTCGTCGCGATCGCCGAGCAATTCGTCGGCACACCGTATCTTTGGGGCGGCAAATCGAGCCTCGGCATCGATTGCTCCGGCCTGGTGCAGATCGCGCTGACCGCCGCCGGCACCGGCTGCCCGCGCGACAGCGACATGCAGCAGGACGGGCTCGGCCGCGAATTGACGGCTGCCGAATCGAAGCAGCTGCAACGCGGCGACCTGATCTTCTGGAAGGGCCATGTCGCGATCGTGCGCGACGCCGCGACGATCGTGCACGCCAACGCGCATCACATGGCAACGGCGGTGGAGAATACGCACGCAGCAATCGCGCGGATCAGAGCGGCCGGCAGCGAGGTTCAGGCGATCAAGCGGCTTTGATTGGCGCGACGGCGTGTCACCGTCATCGTGAGGAGCGCGTCTCGAAGGATCGACGGCCCCACCCGGGCCACGCCACCCTTCGAGGCTCGCCCAGCGGCGCAATTGCGCCGCAAGGCTCGCACCTCCAGCGACAAAGGCGAAGCCTTTGCGTGGGGATGACGTGGAACGAGAAAGAGTTACGTCGCCACCGCCCCGTCGCCGGCCGCTTCGATGCGGAACGCGGCGGCGAACAACGCGCGGGTGTAGTCGCTCTTCGGATTCTTGAACAGCTCGGAGGCCGGTCCCTCCTCCTCCACCTTGCCGGATTTCATCACGATCAGATGGCTCGCCAGCGAGGCGACCACGCGCAGATCGTGCGAGATGAACATATAGGTGAGATCGCGCTTGCGCTGCAGGTCGCGCAGCAGGTCGACCATCTGGGCCTGGAACAACATGTCGAGCGCGCTGGTCGGCTCGTCCAGCACCACGAAGTTCGGCTCCAGCACGACCGCGCGCGCGATCGAGATGCGCTGGCGCTGGCCGCCCGAGAACTCGTGCGGATAGCGGAAGCGCCAGTCGGGATCGAGCCCGACATCCTTCAAAGCCTTGATCACCCGCGCCTCGCGCTCCTCGCGCGACAGCTGCTTCTGGTGCACCTCGAGGCCCTCGGCAATGATGTCGGCCACCGACATGCGCGGGCTGAGCGAGCCGAACGGGTCCTGGAACACGATCTGCATGTCGCGGCGGAACGGCCGCATCTGCTTGAAGCGCAGGCCCTGGATGTCGTTGCCGAGGAACACGATCGGACCGTCGGAGGAAATCAGCCGGAGCAGCGCGAGCCCGAGCGTGGTCTTGCCGGAGCCGGATTCGCCGACCACACCGAGCGTCTCGCCCTTGCGCACCGCGAGGCTGACGCCATCGACCGCCTTGATGTGGCCGACGGTCGAGCGCAACAGCCCGCGCTTGATCGGAAACCAGACCTTGAGATTGTCCGCCGCCATCACGACCTCTGCGCCCGGCTGCGGCGGCGCCGGATCGGGCTTCGGCTCGGCGGCAAGCAGCGCCTTTGTATAGGCGTGCTGCGGCGCGGTGAAGACCTGCTCGACCGGGCCCTGCTCGACGATCTTGCCGTTGTTCATCACGCAGACGGTGTCGGCGATGCGGCGGACGATGCCGAGGTCGTGGGTGATGAACAACAGGCTCATGCCGAGCCGCGCCCTGATCTCGGCCAGCAGCGCCAGGATCTGCGCCTGCACGGTGACGTCGAGCGCCGTGGTCGGCTCGTCCGCGATCAACAGATCGGGCTCGTTGGCGAGCGCCATCGCGATCATCACGCGCTGGCGCTGGCCGCCGGACAATTGGTGCGGATAGCTCTTGAGCCGGGTCTCCGGCTCAGGGATGCCGACCTGGCCCAGTAGCTCCAGCGTCCGCGCCCGCGCCGCCGCGCCACTGATGCCCCGGTGCAGCGACAGGATCTCGCCGATCTGGGTCTCGACGGTCTGGAGCGGATTGAGCGAGGTCATCGGCTCCTGGAAGATGATCGAGATGTCGTTGCCGCGGACCTCGCGCATCTCCTGATCGGACGCGGTCAGGAGGTCGCGGCCGCGGAAGCGGATCGCGCCGGTGGGATGCGACGCCGTCGGATAGGGCAGCAGCTTCAGCACCGACAGCGCGCTGACGGATTTTCCCGAACCGGATTCGCCGACCAGCGCGACGCACTCGCCACGCCTGATCGAGAACGAGATGCCGTCGACCGCAAGCGCGCGGCCGAAGGCGACCGAGAGATCGCGGACATCGAGCAAAGGCTGGTTGGTCGCGTCCATGCCTCAGCCCTTCGAGAACGTCTTGCGTGGATCGAAGGCGTCGCGCGCGGCTTCGCCGATGAAGATCAGGAGCGACAGCATGATCGCGACCGAGAAGAAGCCGGTGAGGCCGAGCCACGGCGCCTGCACGTTGGCCTTGCCCTGCGACAGCAACTCGCCGAGCGAGGGCGAACCGGGCGGCAGGCCGAAGCCGAGGAAATCCAACGCCGTCAGCGTCATCACCGAGGACGAGACGATGAAGGGCAGGAACGTCATGGTCGCGACCATCGCGTTCGGCAACAGATGGCGGAACATGATCACGCCGTTGGAGACGCCAAGCGCGCGCGCCGCCTGGATGTATTCGAAATTGCGGCCGCGCAGGAACTCGGCGCGCACCAGGCCGACCAGCGACACCCAGGAGAACAGCAGCAGGATGCCGAGCAGGATGAAGAAGCCCGGCGGCAGCACCGCCGAGATGATCAGGAGCAGATAGAGCGAGGGGATCGCGGTCCAGATCTCGATCAGCCGCTGGAAGATCAGATCGGTCCAGCCGCCGAAATAGCCCTGCACGCCGCCGGCGGCGATGCCGATGACCGAGGACAGGATGGTCAGCGTCAGGCCGAACAGCACCGAGATGCGGAAGCCGTAGATCAGCCGCGCGACCACATCGCGGCCCTGATCGTCGGTGCCGAGCCAGTTGTATTCGAGGTCGCGGCAGCCGGTCAGTCCCTTCCGCTTCACCACGTCCTTGCACTGCTCTTCGGTCAGGAGCCAGGTCGGCTTCGACGGCACCGCCGTCGGCGGGTCGAGGTTGCGGCTATCGTAGGAGTAACGGATCGGCGGCCAGATCATGCTGCCGCCCTTGGCGGCGATCTGCTTCTGCAAGTAAGGATCGCGATAATCGGCCGCAGTCTCGAAGTCGCCGCCGAAGGTGGTCTCGGCGTAGGTGAAGATCACCGGCCAGTAGAGCTTGCCGTCATATTTGACGACCAGCGGCTTGTCGTTGGCGATGAAATTGGCGAACAGCGACGCCACGAACAGCACGAGGAAGATCCAGAACGACCAGTAGCCGCGGCGATTGGCCTTGAAGTTCTGCCAGCGCCGCCTGTTCAGCGGCGACGGCGAAAAGCCGTGCCGCGTGGCGGGCACCGCCTCGCCGAGCGGCGATTGCGTCGAGGTCTCGACCGGTTGGGGCGCGAGCATCGTCATCAGACCTCCCGCGCTTCGAAATCGATCCGGGGATCGATCCACATGTAAGCGAGATCGGAGAGCAGATTGACCACCAGTCCGACCAACGAGAAGATGAACAGCGTCCCGAACACTACCGGATAGTCGCGGTTCAACACGCTCTCGAAGCCAAGCAGGCCGAGCCCGTCGAGCGAGAAGATGGTTTCGATCAGCAGCGAGCCGGAGAAGAACGCGTGGATGAACGCGCCCGGGAAACCCGCGATCACGATCAGCATGGCGTTGCGGAAGATGTGGCCGTACAGCACCTGGCGCTCGCTGCAGCCCTTGGCACGCGCCGTCATCACATATTGCTTGCGGATCTCGTCGAGGAACGAGTTCTTGGTCAACAGGGTCATGGTGGCGAAGGCACCGAGCGCCATCGACACCAGCGGCAGCGTCAGGTGCCAGAAATAGTCGATGATCTTCCAGTACCAGGGGAATTGCGCCCAGCCGTCCGACGTCAGGCCGCGCAGCGGAAAGATATTGAGGAACGAGCCGCCGGCAAACAGCACGATCAGGAGGATCGCGAACAGGAAGCCCGGTATTGCGAAGCCGATGATGATCGCCGCCGAGGTCCAGGTGTCGAACCGCGAGCCGTCCTGCACCGCCTTGCGGATGCCGAGCGGGATCGAGATCAGATAGGTCAGCAGCGTCATCCAGATGCCGAGCGACATCGAGACCGGCAGCTTTTCCTTGATCAGCTGCAGCACGCTGACGCTGCGGAAATAGCTGTTGCCGAAGTCGAACCGCGCGAAATTCCACACCATCAGCGCGAAGCGCTCCGGCGCCGGCTTGTCGAAGCCGAACTGCACCTCGAGCTTCTTGATGAAATCAGGATCGAGGCCCTGCGCGCCGCGGTATTTCGAGTTGATGGCCGCGCCGTCGCCCGCGCCCTGGCCGCGCTGCGCGCCGAAATCGCCGCCACCTCCCGACACGCGCGACGTGCCGCCGGTGTCGGCGCCGTTGATCTGCGCGATGACCCGCTCGACCGGACCGCCGGGGGCAAACTGCACGACCACGAAGGAGACGAACAGAATGCCAAGCAGCGTCGGCAGCATCAGGAAGATACGTCGGACGATATAGGCGCTCATCGGCTACTTCGCCTGCTCGAGCTTCGCGGCCTTGGCCGCATCGTACCACCAATTGTCGGGCGCACCGACGCCCGCATATTTCGCCGGCTTCTCCGGATGCCCGAACTGGTCCCAATAGGCGACGCGGTGCTTGTTGGAATACCATTGCGGCACCCAATAGCGGCCGGCACGAAAGGCGCGATCAAGCGCACGGCAGGCAAAGGTCAGGTCCGCCCGCGTCTCGGCAGCGATAGCTTTTTCGATCAATGCGTCGATCGCCGGGTTGGCAACGCCCGCCAGATTGTAGGAGCCCTTGGTTGTCGCGGCCTGGGACGAGAAGTAAGGCCGCAGACTGTCGCCCGGCGTCGCCGACATGGATATACGCTGGGTCGTCACCTCAAAATCGAAAGCCTCGACACGCGCGCGATACTGCACGGCGTCGATCTGCCTGATGTTGGCATCGATGCCAAGCGGCTTGAGATTCTTGATGAAGCTGGCGTGATGCGGCTGGAAAGTCGGCTCATCGAGCAGGAACTCGATCGTAAGCGGGTCGCCGTTAGGCAATCGCCGCTTGCCATCCTTGACGACGCATCCTGCCTCGTTGAGCAACTGCGTCGCCTTTCGCAACAGCGCGCGGTCCTGTCCCGATCCATCCGACACCGGTGGCACAAAGGGCTCGCCGAACACCTCATCCGGCACTTGGCCGCGGAATGGTTCGAGCAGTTTCAATTCCTCGGGCGAAGGTAGTCCACTAGCCACCATGTCCGAATTCTGGAAAGGCGAGACGCTGCGCGCATAAGCGTCGTACATGATGGTCTTGTTGGTCCACTCGAAATCGAAGGCATAGATCAACGCTTCGCGAACGCGCGGGTCTTTGAACTTGTCGAGACGGGTGTTAATGAACCAACCCTGCCCCCCGGACGGCGTTTCGTCCGGCAATGTCTCGCGCTTGACCCGCCCATCCTTGATAGCCGGGAAATCGTACCGCGTCGCCCAGACCCGGGACGTGAATTCCTCGCGAAACAGATAATTCTTGCCCGTGAAGCCTTCGAACGCGACATCGCGATCGCGGTAGAACTCGTAGCGCACGGTGTCGAAATTGTAACTGCCGCGATTGACCGGCAAGTCGGCCGCCCACCAATCCTTGATGCGGTTATACTCGACGTAACGATTGACCTCGAACTTGCCGACCATGTACGGCCCGGAGCCGAGCGGAACTTCGAGCGTGGACTCATCAAACTGCCGATTCGCGTAATAGGCCTTGGAGAAGATCGGCAGCCCCGCAACATAAAGTGGCACGTCGCGCGCGCGATTAGGCGCGAAGGTCACGATCACAGTGCCGTCGTCGGGCGCCTCGGCCTTCACGAAATCGCGCAGTTGCACCACGATCAACGGATGCCCCTTCTCCTTCAGCGTGTTGAGCGAGAAGGCGACATCCTGCGCAATCAGTTTCGAGCCGTCATGAAACCGTGCCTCGGGCCGCATCGTGAAGCGGTAGGTGAGCTTGTCGGGAGAAATCGAGACCGATCTTGCGGCCAGGCCATACATCGCGTCAGGCTCATCAGCCGCGCGTGCCATCAACGAATCGAAGGTCATCTCCATGCCCTTCGCGCCTTCACCCTTGAGGATAAACGCGTTGAACGAGCTGAACGTAAAGAAGGACTGGTTGTAGGCGCGGGTCGAGGGGATCATTGAGAAGGCCCCGCCCTTCGGCGCCTTAGGATTGACGTAGTCGAATTGCCGAAAATCCGCCGGATACTTCAGGTCGCCGAACACCGACATGCCGTGCATCTCGGTTCCGTTGTCGGCCACCGCCGGTGCAGCACGCAAGCCTGCAGCACTCAACGCACCGATGCCGAGACCGAGTGCGTGCCGACGGGAGAATAGCGCCATGCGCGAATCCTTGAGTTTTATGAACGCTTGAGCTTGGCCGCCTTGTCGGCGTCGTACCACCAAATCGCCGGAAACCCCGATTGTCCATATTTGGGCAATTCAGTCGGACGGCCGAAGCGATCCCAGCGGGCTGTACGGACCTTAGGATAGTTCCATTGCGGGACGACGTAGTGGTTCCACAATAACACGCGATCGAGCGCTTTCGTCGCCGCGACGAGATCTTCGCGATCCGTCGCAAAAATCACCCGCTCGACCAGCTTGTCGATTATCGGGCTCTTGATGCCGGCAAGATTGCGCGATCCGGCTGTGTCCGCAGCTTTCGATCCCCAGTATTCACGCTGCTCGTTGCCGGGCGACAGGGATTCCCCCCAGGACCCGACGACGATGTCGAAATCCCAACTGCGAACCCGATTCTCATATTGGATCGGATCAATCGTGCGCACGGTGACCGAAAATCCGAGCCGCTCGAGTGCCGGCTTGTAGGCCAGCATGACCCTTTCGAATTTCGGATCCTCACCCAACAATTCGATCGAGAACGGCTCGCCGCTCCTCGAATCCACGAGCTTCCGATCTCGTACTTCGTAGCCGGCCTCCTTGAGCAGACGCGATGCTTCCCGGAGGTTTTCGCGCACGGCCTCGGGATTGCCGCCGACAGGGTTGGTATAGGCCGTTGTGAATACTTCAGCTGGCACCTGATCACGCATGGATTCAAGGATGGCTAATTCCTTGCCTTGCGGCAGCCCAGTCGCCATCAACTCCTCGGCGCCATCAAAGTAGCTAATGATGCGCTTGTATTGGCCGAAGAACAGCAGCTTGTTGACCTCCTCGAAGTCGAACGCGTAGTTCAGAGCGCGGCGAACACGGGTATCCTTGAATTTGGCGCGCCGCTGGTTCGGGACAAAGGCCTGCATGATGCCCGAACTGCGGTTCGGAAACTCTTCCAGCACCACGCGCTTGTCGGTGACCGCCGGAAAATTATAGGCGGTCGCCCATGCCTTCGCGCTGTTCTCCAAACGCCAATCGATCTGATCGCCCTTGAATGCCTCGATCGCAACCGTCGGATCCCTGAAGTATTCGTAGCGAAGTTCGTCGAAGTTGTTGCGCCCCACATTGATCGCGAGATCCCGCGCCCAATGGTCCTTGACGCGCTCCAGAGTCACAGTCCGCCCTGCGACAAATTCCTTGATCCGATACGGTCCCGACCCCAACGGCTGCTCCAGCGTTGTCGCGGAGATATCGCGCTTGCGTCCTTGGCTATCGGTGCCTTCCCACCAGTGCTTGGGCAAGATCGTAAGCTGGCCCACGATCTGTGGCAGTTCGCGGTTGCCCGGCATATCGAAGACAAATTTCACTTCGCGATCGCTAAGCTTCTCCGCCCTCACGACATGGCTGTAATAGGCGGAAAACATCGGGTGATGCGTCTTGAAGGCGTCGAGCGAGAAGATCACGTCTTCCGGTGTAACCGGCGCTCCGTCA
This sequence comes from Bradyrhizobium sp. BR2003, assembly GCF_009720285.1. NCBI lineage: Bacteria > Pseudomonadati > Pseudomonadota > Alphaproteobacteria > Hyphomicrobiales > Nitrobacteraceae > Bradyrhizobium > Bradyrhizobium sp. BR2003. The sequence goes on along the minus strand of NZ_SMYJ01000047.1, from coordinate 11,958 downwards.
TGCCACTTTGCCTGAGGGCGCAGACGGTAAACGACAGAGGAGAAGTCGTCCGGGTAACTTGCGGCCTCCGCGAGCGATCCGTACTCCGTTGAGACTTCGTCGAGCGAAGGCGTCGTCAGCGATTCATAAATCAAGGCGACAGCGCCCGCGATGGAGCCTTTCACACCCGAGACGACAATGTTGAAATTATCGAAAGTGCCGATTGCGATTTGCCGGACAAGGCCCCCCTTCGGGGCATCCGGATTGACGTAGTCGAATCGCTTGAAGTCAGCCGGGTATTTCACATTGCCGAAGAGCGACAACGCGTGCCGCCATTTTAGCTCGTTCGGGCCATCGTCGGCGAGTGCCGGCGTGATCGCCGGTAGGCCGGCATTGAATCCGAGCACTGGAGCCACTGCTGCCAGTGCGCTGCCCTGAAGGAGGTGTCGTCGGGTGATTGCCAAATCCGGAATTCCTGTTGCTTACCCCGCCTAGATGGACCTCAATATACGGCAACGGTTCGACCGTTTACGTTGCTTTTTCCTAATGATAGCCGGTCCGGAACCGATCCGCTGCGGCGAAACGTCTCGATAACAACCCCTGCAACCCCAAAAGGGGACGACCGTTCCCCCATGCAAAAACGGCCAGGCATTGCCTGGCCGTTTCGTCCGCATGCTTGCGCGAAGCAAATCGTTACTTCGAGGCGGTCGGAAGCGGAGCCGGGTGCTCCGAGTTCGAATTCAGATAGGCGATGATGTCGGCCCGCTCGCTGTCCTTCGGCACGCCGGCAAAGCCCATCGCGGTGCCCGGGACGAAGCCCTTCGGGTTGGTCAGGAACTTGTTGAGGTCGTCGAACGTCCACTCGCCGCCTTTGCCCTTCATCGCGGCCGAGAAATTGAAGCCGCGGCCCTCGCCCTTCTTCTCGCCGACGACACCGAACAGGTTCGGACCGACGCGGTTGGGACCACCCTTCTCGAAGGTGTGGCAGGCCTGGCACTTCTTGGCGGCCGCCGCGCCCTTCTCGACGGACGCGGTCTGCAGCAACTTCTCGATCGGCTCGGACGAGGTCGCAGCGGCCTCGCCGCCACCGCCATGGGACTCTTCCTTCACCGCGATCTCAAAACCCGGCTTCTCCGGCAGCTTCGGCGCGAATTTCGCGCTGGCGGCAAAGCTCATCACCAGGACGACGATGCAGGTGCCGAGAACTGCACCGAGGATTTTGTTGAGTTCGAAGGAGTCCATTTTGGGTCAGGCTCCGGGCCTTGAATGTCGACTTCAGGCCGGGAATACGGCCGCGGGGAAAGACCTGGGAATCGGCCTTATCGCACCGCCCCAAGCAGGGTTGAGATATCGGTTTGCCCGCGCTCTGGCAACCCGTATAAACGCGCCGAATTCAACCTCCTCCCCGGCAATTTCCGCAGGCCGGACGGGCCCCGACACGAATGACCCAACCTCGTACCTTGGTGCTGATTCCGGCCCGCATGGCCGCCACCCGGCTGCCAGGAAAGCCGCTGCTCGAGATCGCAGGCCGGCCGATGATCGTCCATGTGCTGCGGCGGGCCGAGGCGGCGGGCATCGGCCGGGTTGCGGTTGCAACCGACACGGCCGAGATCGCCGATGCGGTGAAGGCTGCCGGCGGCGAGGTCGTGATGACCCGCTCCGACCACCCGTCCGGCTCGGACCGGATTTATGAAGCGATGACGACCCTCGACCCCGACGGCCATGCCGAGATCGTGGTCAATCTACAGGGCGATTTCCCGACCATCAGCCCCGAGACCATCCGCAGCGTGATGCCGGCGCTCGACGATCCCGCAGTCGACATCTCGACCCTGGCCTCGCGCATCCATAGCGAGGAGGAGGATCAGGCCCCCAGCGTCGTCAAGGCGGTCGGCTCGACGATCGGGCCGAACCGGTTGCGCGCGCTGTATTTCACCCGCGCCACCGCGCCTTATGGCGATGGGCCGCGCTACCATCATATCGGCCTCTACGCCTACCGCCGCGCCGCGCTGGAGCGGTTCGTGGCGCTGCCGCCCTCGCCGCTGGAGCAGCAGGAAAAGCTCGAACAGCTCCGCGCGCTGGAGGCCGGGATGCGGATCGACATCACCATCGTCGACACTGTCCCGCGCGGCGTCGACACCCCGGCCGACCTCGAAACCGCCCGGCGGATACTTTTCAAAGCCTGACTGGCATCTCTTTGTTGAGCATGATCTTTTCGGAAAACCGGTTTCCACTTTTCCGGATCATGCTGCTAAAAGGCCACCCATGACCAAGAAGCTGAAAATCGCGTTCCAGGGCGAGCCTGGCGCCAATTCCCACATCGCGATCGTCGAGGCCTATCCCGACGCCGAGCCGATGCCCTGCCCGACCTTCGAGGACGCGCTGGCGGCGATTTCCTCGGGCGAGGCCGATCTCGGCATGATCCCGATCGAGAATTCGGTCGCCGGCCGCGTCGCCGATATCCATCATTTGCTGCCCGCTTCGGGCTTGTTCATCGTCGGCGAATGGTTCTTGCCGATCCGCCACCAGCTGATGGCGATCAAGGGCACCAAGCTCGCCGACATCAAGAGCGTGGAGAGCCACGTCCACGCGCTCGGCCAATGCCGCCGCGTCATCCGCAAGCTCGGCATCAAGCCGATCGTCGCCGCCGACACTGCCGGCAGCGCCCGCGACATCTCCGAGCGCGGCGACAAGAGCGTGGCGGCGATCGCCTCCCGCCTCGCCGCCGATATCTACGGCCTCGACATTCTCGCCGAAGACATCGAGGACGAAGCCCACAACACCACCCGCTTCGTGGTGCTGGCGCGCGAGGCCAAATGGGCCGCGCAGGGCTCGGGGCCGCTGGTCACGACTTTTGTCTTCCGGGTGCGCAATTTGCCCGCCGCGCTGTACAAGGCGCTGGGCGGCTTTGCCACCAACGGCGTCAACATGACCAAGCTCGAAAGCTACATGGTCGACGGCAATTTCTTCGCCACGCAATTCTACGCCGATGTCGACGGCCACCCCGACGACCGCGGGCTCGCCTTTGCGCTCGAGGAATTGAAATTCTTCTCGCGCGAATTCCGCATCGTCGGCGTCTATCCGGGCCACCCGTTCCGCGCCACCTTCAGCGAGACGCAGGACTGACGCAGTCGTTCCGGGGCACGCGAAGCGTGAACCCGGAATCTCGAGATTCCCCGATGCGCCATTGCGCATCTGAGGTTCGATGCTGCGCATCGCCCCGGAATGACGGGGTCAGGCCGCCGCCCTCTTCGCGAGCCCGAACGCCTCGGCGAGCAAGCTGTACGACTTCTTTCGCGCCGCGTGGTCGTAGACCGCTGATATCACCATCAGCTCGTCGGCCTGGGTCGCCGCGATCAGCGGCTGCAGCCTCGTCATCACGGTTGCGGGGCTGCCGACGAAGAGGCGGGCGCGGTTGCGCGCGATCGAGGCGCGCTCGGCGTCGGTGTAGGGATAGGCTTCTGCCTCTTCGACGCTAGGCAGCGGCAGGTGCTGGCCGCGGTCGCGGCGCAGCCGGTTGAGATCCATCGACAGTGCAAGCCGCTCGGCCTCGGCGTCGGTCTCCGCCGTGACGACGGCGACCGCCAGGATCGCCTGCGGCGTCGCGCGCCAGCCCGACGGCTTGAAGTGCGCGCGGTAGTTCGTCATCGCCGCAATTGCATCGTGAGTGGCAAAATGATGCGCGAATGCAAAGCCCATCCCGACCTGGGCCGCGAGCTCGGCGGAATAGTCGCTCGAGCCGAGCAGCCAGATCGGCGGCAGCGGCGAGTCGTCCGGCATCGCCACCACATTATTGTAGGGATGGCCGGATGGAAAATCGCGCGTCTCCCACAAGGTCAGCTCGTGCAGCCGCTCGAGGAAATCATCGCCTTCGCGGCGATCGAGCCGGCTGCGCAGCGCGTAGGCGGTGGCGCCGTCGGTGCCGGGCGCGCGGCCGAGGCCGAGATCGATGCGGCCGGGAAACAGCGCCTCCAGCATCTTGAAGCGCTCGGCGACGACGAGCGGCGCATGGTTCGGCAGCATCACGCCGCCGGAGCCGACACGGATATGCTGCGTCACCGCCGCGATCTGCCCGATCATCAGATCGGGGGCCGGGCTCGCGACGGAAGCGAGGTTGTGGTGTTCGGCGAGCCAATAACGTGTGTAGCCGAGACCATCGACATGGCGCGCCAGGTCGATGCTGTTGCGGAGCGCAGCGGCCGGCCTGGTGCCGGTGGTGACGACGGACAGGTCGAGGACGGAGAGCGGAATCATGGCCCTCAACCTAGTGTGGCGCCACGAGGCGACAAAGGCCCCGGCCGCGCAGACCAGTCCCGCAGCGGAACGTCGGCGCCAGCAGCCACCGATCTTGGGACGATATACGACAATTCATTAATGCACTAAGATACCCACAATCGATTTCGGCCTCCAATCACTTACATAATCCATATTATGCCAATATATTCAATTAATTAATGCCGCCATCGCGAAACTACCGAATTGCCCACCGAGCGTTCTCAATAGCCAATTTTTGCCGAATCCGCGCCGCGAATGGGCAATTTCCCATATCCGATGGGCTGTTTGATCCAACGCATTTGGCTTATCTTAGGGCCTTCATATCCAGGCTGGGACGCCTGCCCTCCAGTTGCGGAGCCTTTGCGTATCATGACCGAGACCATTTCCTCCGTGCCGAACGCACCGCGTGCGCCCAAGGGGCCGAAAATCTCCTTCGAGTTCTTCCCGCCGAAGACCGAGGAGATGGAGCGCAATCTCTGGGAGACGATCAATCGCCTGGCGCCGCTGACGCCGAACTTCGTCTCGGTCACCTACGGCGCCGGCGGCTCAACCCGCGAGCGCACCCATTCGACCATCACACGCATCCTGCGCGAGACCGACCTGCTGCCGGCTGCGCATCTGACCTGCGTCAGCGCCTCGCGCGGCGAGATCGACGACATCGTCGACCGCTATCATGAGGTCGGCGTCCGTCACATCGTCGCGCTGCGCGGCGATCCGCCCGGCGGCATCGGCACGCCCTACTTCACCCATCCGGACGGCTACCAGAGCTCGGCCGAGCTCGTCGCCGGGATCAAGCGGCGCCACGCCGACATCGAGATCTCGGTGTCCGCCTATCCCGAGAAGCATCCGGAAGCGAAGGATTTCGACGCCGACATCGACACGTTGAAGGCCAAGGTCGACGCCGGCGCGGCGCGCGCGATCACCCAGGTGTTCTTCGACAACGACCTGTACCACCGCTACGTCGACCGGGTGCGCGCGCGCGGCATCGAGATTCCGATCGTGCCAGGCATCATGCCGATGCACAATTTCAAGCAGGCGCGCAATTTCGTGACGCGCGCCGGCACCAGCGTGCCTGACTGGCTCGCCGAGAAGTTCGAGGGCCTCGACAACGACGCCGAGACCCGCAAGCTGGTCGCCGCCACCGTCGCCGCCGGCCAGGTGCAGAAACTGTTCAAGCACGGCGTCGACACCTTCCACTTCTACACCATGAACCGCGCGGACCTCGTGTTCGCGATCAGCCACCTGCTCGGCATCCGGCCGAACGGTGCCCAGAAAGCTGCCTGACACATGTCCGTTCCCGTTTCCCCCAAGCGTAACGCTTTGCTCGCGGCTGCCCGCGAGCGCATCCTCGTGCTCGACGGCGCCATGGGCACGATGATCCAGGGCCTGCAGTTCGACGAAGCCGCCTTCCGCGGCGCGCGGTTTGCGGACTTCCACCGCGACATCAAGGGCAACAACGATCTGCTGATCCTGACCCAGCCCGAGGCGATCACGGACATCCACGCCGCCTACCTGCGCGCCGGCGCCGACATCGTCGCGACCAACACCTTCTCCTCGACCTCGATCGCGCAGGCCGACTACGACATGTCGGACCTGGCCTATGACCTGAACCTGCAGGGCGCCCGGCTTGCGCGCGCCGCCGCCGAGCGGGTGAGCGCCGAGGACGGCAAGCCGCGCTTTGTCGCCGGTGCGCTCGGCCCGACCAACCGCACCGCCTCGATCTCGCCCGACGTCTCCAATCCAGGCTATCGCGCGGTCACCTTCGACGATCTGCGCAAGGCCTATGGCGAGCAGGCCAAGGGCCTGCTCGACGGCGGCGCCGACCTGCTGCTGGTCGAGACCATCTTCGACACGCTGAACGCCAAGGCGGCGCTGTACGCGATCTCCGAGATCATCGAGGAGCGCGGCATCGACGTGCCGGTGATGATTTCCGGCACCATCACCGACAAGTCCGGCCGCCTGCTTTCCGGACAGTTGCCGGAGGCGTTCTGGCATTCGGTGCGGCACGCCAGGCCGATCACGATCGGCTTCAACTGCGCGCTCGGCGCCGAAGATCTGCGCGCGCACATCGCCGATATCGGCCGCGTCGCCGACACGCTCGTGTGTGCATATCCGAACGCCGGCCTGCCCAACGAATTCGGCCAGTATGACGAGACGCCGGACTACATGGCGCGGCTGATCGGCGAGTTCGCCGCCGCCGGCCTCGTCAACATCGTCGGCGGCTGCTGCGGCACCACGCCCGACCATATCGCGGCGATCGCCAGGGCGGTCGCCCCGCACAAGCCGCGCGTGGTGCCCGAGATCGCACCGCGGCTCAGGCTGTCCGGCCTCGAGCCGTTCACGCTGACCGACGCCATCCCGTTCGTGAATGTCGGCGAGCGCACCAACGTCACCGGCTCGGCGCGCTTCCGCAAGCTGATCACCGCCGGCGACTACACCGCCGCGCTTCAGGTCGCGCGCGACCAGGTCGAGAACGGCGCCCAGGTCATCGACGTCAACATGGACGAGGGCCTGCTCGATTCCGAGGCGGCGATGGTGACGTTCCTCAACCTCGTCGCCGCCGAGCCCGACATCGCACGCGTGCCCGTGATGGTCGATTCCTCCAAGTTCCACGTCATCGAGGCCGGCCTGAAATGCATCCAGGGCAAACCGATCGTGAACTCGATCTCGCTCAAGGAGGGCGAGGAGAAGTTCATCCATGAAGCGACCGTCGCCAAGCGCCACGGCGCCGCCGTGGTGGTGATGGCGTTCGACGAAACCGGCCAGGCCGACACGTTCAAGCGCAAGACAGAGATCAGCAAGCGCGCCTACGACATCCTGGTCGGCCGGCTCGACTTCCCGCCCGAGGACATCATCTTCGATCCGAACATTTTTGCGATCGCGACCGGCCTCGAGGAGCACAACAATTACGGCGTCGACTTCATCGAGGCGACGCGCTGGATCCGGGCGAACCTGCCCGGCGCCCACATCTCCGGCGGCGTCTCCAACCTGTCGTTCTCGTTCCGCGGCAACGAGCCGGTGCGCGAGGCGATGCATTCGGTGTTCCTGTATCACGCGATCCATGCCGGCATGGACATGGGCATCGTCAATGCCGGACAGATGATCGTCTATGACGACATCGACCCCGAGCTGCGCCAGACCTGCGAGGACGTGATCCTCAACCGCGATCCCGGCGCCTCCGAGCGACTCTTGGCGCTGGCCGAAAAATTCCGCGGCAAGGAGAAGCAGACCAAGGAGCAAGATCTCGCCTGGCGCGAATGGCCGGTCGAGAAGCGGCTGTCCCATGCCTTGGTGCACGGCATCACCGAGTTCATCGAAGAGGACACCGAGGCCGCCCGCCAGAACGCGTCCCGTCCGCTCGACGTCATCGAGGGGCCGCTGATGGCCGGCATGAACGTGGTCGGCGATCTGTTCGGCGACGGCAAGATGTTCCTGCCGCAGGTCGTGAAGTCGGCCCGCGTGATGAAGCAGGCGGTCGCCTATCTGATGCCGTTCATGGAGGAGGAGAAGGCCCGCAACCTCGCCAACGGCATCACCGGCGGCCGCAACGCCGCGGGCAAGATCGTGCTCGCGACGGTGAAGGGCGACGTCCACGACATCGGCAAGAACATCGTCGGCATCGTGCTCCAGTGCAACAATTTCGAGGTCATCGACCTCGGCGTCATGGTGCCCGCCAACAAGATCATCGAGACCGCCAGGGCCGAGGGCGCCGACATCATCGGCCTGTCCGGCCTGATCACGCCCTCGCTCGACGAGATGAGCTTCCTCGCCGGCGAGCTGCAACGGCAGGGCATGAACCTGCCGCTCCTGATCGGCGGCGCCACCACGAGCCGCGTGCACACCGCCGTGAAGATCGACCCGAACTATCCGGGCGGCCCGGTCGTGCATGTCAACGATGCGAGCCGCGCGGTCGGCGTCGCCTCCTCGCTGCTGTCGGCCGAGAAGAAGCAGGCCTACGCCGCCGAGGTGCGCGCCGAATACGCCAAGATCTCGACGGCGCATTTCCGCGCCCAGGCCGACAAGAAGCGGCTGAAGCTTGGCGAGGCCCGCGCCAACAAGGTCGCGATCGACTTCGCGGCGGCGCCGCCGAAGAAGCCGGCCTTCTTCGGGCTGAAGAGCTTCGATGCCTACGATCTTGCCGAGCTCGCCGACTACATCGACTGGACGCCGTTCTTCCAGACCTGGGAGCTGACCGGCCGCTTCCCGGCGATCCTCGACGACCCCAAGGTCGGCGAAGTCGCCCGCTCGCTCTATGCCGACGCGCGCAAGATGCTCGACGCGATCATCAAGGAGAAGTGGTTCACCGCCCGCGCCACCATCGGCTTCTGGCCGGCCAACGCCGTCGGTGACGACATCGAGGTCTATGCCGACGAGACGCGGAAGCAGAAGATCGCGACCTTCCACACGCTGCGCCAGCAGCTCGAGAAGCGCGAGGGCCGCTTCAACGCCGCGCTGTCCGACTTCATCGCGCCCGTCGAGACCGGCGTGCCCGACTATATCGGCGGCTTCGTCGTCACCGCGGGGATCGGCGAGGATGCGGTCGCCGACCGCTTCAAGAACGCCAACGACGACTACTCCTCGATCCTGTGCAAGGCGCTGGCCGATCGCCTGGCCGAAGCCTTCGCCGAGCGCATGCACCAGCGCGTGCGCAAGGAGTTCTGGGCCTATGCGCCGGGCGAGGCGTGGTCGGCCGACGAACTGATCCTCGAGAAATACGACGGCATCCGGCCCGCGCCCGGCTATCCGGCGCAGCCCGACCACACCGAAAAGCGGACGCTGTTCGCGCTGCTCGATGCCGAGAACACGGCCGGCGTGAAGCTGACCGAAAGCTTTGCGATGTGGCCGGGCTCGTCGGTCTCGGGCCTGTACTTCTCGCATCCCGAAAGCTTCTACTTCGGCGTCGGCAAGATCGAGCGTGACCAGGTCGAGGACTACGCCGCGCGCAAGGCCATGACGGTCGCCGAGATCGAGCGCTGGCTGGCGCCGGTGCTGAACTACATCCCCGCGCAGGACGGCGCCAAGGGACCGGCGATTGCGCCCGCCGCGACGCCCGCCAACGACGCGGAACTGGCCTCGCATCCGCAGGGCTGCACCTGCGCGGTGCACCTCGCCTGGCGCAAGAAGAAGGTGGGGGCGGGATAGGCTCGCCAAGACTTGTCATCGCCGGGCTTGACCCGGCGATCCATCTTCCAACAAGCTTCTGGCGAAGATCGATGGATGCCCGGGTCAAGCCCGGGCATGACGTGAGGGGTGCACTCCATGCAGTTCTTCTCCTTCTGGCGCTCGCTGGCGAGCTTTCGGGTACGGATCGCGCTCAACCTCAAGGGCGTGGCCGCCGACGTCGTCTTCGTCGATCTCGATGCGGACGCGCATCGCACCGATGCCTATCGCAAGATCAATCCGCAGATGGCGCTGCCGGCGCTGTTGACCGACGACGGCACGGTGCTGTTCCAGTCGCTCGCGATCATCGACTGGCTCGACGAGACTTTTCCGACGCCGCCGCTGCTGCCGGCGGATGCGCTCGGCCGCGCCCGGGTGCGCGGGCTGGCGCTGATCGTCGCCTGCGAGGGCCATCCGCTGCTGACGCCGCGGGTGCGCCGCTATCTCGATCGCGAGCTCGATCTGCGCGACAGCCAGCAGAACGCCTGGCGGCGGCACTGGACGGTCGAGACGCTGGCCGCGCTCGAGGGCCACCTCGCCGGCCACAAGGCAACCGGCCGGTTCTGCCACGGCGATGCGCCGACCCTTGCCGACATCTGCCTGGTCGGCCACGTCACGGCGGCGATCAACCAGCAGATCAGCCTGTCGCCCTGGCCGACCGTGAAGCGCATCCACGAGACCGCCATGGCGCTGCCGGCGTTCGCCAAGGCGCATCCGTCCGCGCAGCCGGATACACCGGAAGCGATGCAGGCGAAGTAGTTTGCGAGCGCGTTGCAAAGGACAGGCAGAGGCGCAAACGTGTGCGCGGCTCTCTCTCGACCGTCATGCCGGCGAAGCCCGGGACGACACTGAGTGTGTTGCACGGGCTGTGAGTGATGCCTGCGCACCCGGTGCGCAATTGCGCACCGGGGAATGACGACGGAGGGAGATGACGGTACGCCGCCCTAACCGCTCGGCGGCGCCAGCGGCTGCACGATCTCCTGGAACGGCGGCAGCGCCTCGCAGCGCGCGGCGTGGGCCTTGAGCGCCGGATAGCGCGCATCGAACAGATGCGAATGCGCCTCGCCGGTGAAGCGCAGCGCGCAGGCCACCGCGATGTCGGCATGACCGATGCGATCACCCAGCCAATACGGCGACGGAACCGCCGCGCGCTCCTGCTCCAGCACCGCGAGCACGCCCGCGATCTGCGCCTCGCAACGCTCGACCCAGAGTTTCAACTGCTCCTTGCGCAGAACGCGCTCATAGACAAGGCTCACCGCCTTGTCGGCGAGCCCGGTCGCCAGCGCCGTGATGCGCAGGTGCTTGCGCCGCTCGGGCCCCGAACGCGCGATCATCGCCTTGTCCGGCCCGACCAGTTCGTCGAGATAATCCAGGATCGCACCGCTCTCGATCAGCGCCTCGCCGTCATCGAGCACCAGCGTCGGCACCCGCCGCACCGGATTGTAGGCCGCAACCTTTTCGGCATCGCCGAAGGTCGACCACGGCTTGTGCTCGAACGACAATCCATAGAGCCGCAGCGCGATCGCGGTGCGGCGGACAAAGGGCGAGTCGTACTGGCCGATCAAAAACATCTGTCATCTCGTCGGTCATGCCGCGGCAGGGCGCTGCCCTCGAAAGCAGGACTTTCGAGGTGTGGCGGCCACGCCGGGTCAAAGGCTGCGCTTTGGACTATCCTAGATGGGTTGCGCCGCGTTGCAACACGCGGAGACATTCCGATGAAGCATTGCCTGGCGTTAATTCTGCTGAGGCAGCCGTTGCTCGCTCAGCGTGCCGTTCCTGCCTGGTGCGCAACGGGTCCCGCGTTGCGCTTACGCTTGCCCGGGACGACGGCAGAGCAGCTACCCAATCACCGGCACATGCCGCGCCGCATCCCGCGGCAGTTTGCCGTCGAGCCTGGGATCGTCGGCCACCTCGATCTGCCGCAGGAACGGACGGAATCCGGAGCGCTGGTAGAACGCGACGGCCGAGGGATGATCGAAAGTGCAGGTGTGCACCCAGACGCGGCTGACGTCGCGCGACCAAGCGATCTCGAGCGCGCGGTTCATCAGGAAGCGCGCGGCGCCGGTGCCGATGAATTCTGCCGTGACGCCGAAATAGAGCAGCTGGCATTCGCCGGGCACGCTGAAATCGAGTTCGAGCAGACCCTCATCCTGGCCGTCGACGGCGAGCCCGTAGAGCTCGTTGCCGGGGGCGTGGATCCGCGAGGCGAGATCGGAATCATCGAGCGCGGTGCGGGTGAACCACAGCCACTCCTCGCCGACCCGGCGGTAGATATCGCGATACCAATCGAGCGCGGGCGGATCGATCTTGCGCAGGCGCCATGCACCGGGCGGATCGTCGCGGCGCGGCGGGCGCGCGGTCATTTCCAGATGGGTGACGACGGCAGCGATTTTGCCGTGGGGGATGTCGGAATAGCCGTCGGGCAGCAGCATTAAGCGACCTTTGTTTCCAAGCTGTCGGCGGGAGATAACCGCACGTCGCCGCAGATGCAATGCGACGCTGCGCACAGTGCCTGGTCAGGAAAAACAGACGAGGCAGCCAGCCCTA